>NZ_JAUHIU010000019.1:0-145020 GCF_032381555.1 Bradyrhizobium sp. SZCCHNPS1003 | reverse complement strand
GAGACAACACAGCAGTGATCGAATAGTGTCAGGGATCAGCCCGGTCCAAAATGTCAGGGATCAACCCGGTCGGTCAGGGCGCTGACTTCAGTGGCGTGAACGCCGGGCGAACAGCAAGCGGCGCTATCGCCGATATCAGGGCATGGGCTTTGACTCTCATGTCGAGCATGATTCGTGGACCCCCACCCCCGACCCCTCCCCGCAAGGGGGAGGGGAGCGCACCGCCGCTGGCGTCAAGGCGAGATTCCAACGCTCGCAGATCAATCAAGCCTGCTTCATCCGCACTCAGAACGACGTGCCGCCGCCGAACCTGAACTCCTGGACGGTGTCGTATTTGCCCTTGGACAGCGGCACCGCGTAGTCGAAGCGGAGCGGGCCGAAGGGCGAGGCCCAGATCAGGCCGACGCCGACGGAGGAGCGCACCACCTTGCTGTCATCGTACAGCAGGCCGCATTTGCAGGTCGCGGTGTTGACCTCGCCGGTCGCCGCCCAGGAGGTCGGGCCCTGATAGCCCCACAGCGAACCGGCATCGGCATAGACGGCGCCCTTCAAGCCCACTTCCTTCGGCAGGAACCAGAACGGCATCTGCAGCTCCGCCGAGGCGCCCCAATATTTGGTGCCCCCGAGCGCGTCGCCAGTCGCGCCGAGGCTCGCATAAGTGATGTCGCGCGCCCCGATTCCGTTCGAGGCGAAGCCACGCACCAGGCTCGGTCCCATCTGGAAGTGGTCGAGCATCCGCAGATCCTTGTCGCCGATCTTGTTCAGCATGCCGCCCTGCAGGTGGATGATGCCGACGATATCGGCCACCAGCGGCGAGTAATACTTCGCGTCGACCGCCGACTTGAGGTAGCTGACGTTGCCGCCGACGCCGGCGAAATCCTGCTTCCAGTCGATCAGCAGACCATCCGTCGGGTTCTTGTTGTTGTCGAGCGTGTTGTAGCTGAGCGTGTAGCCGAGCGCGGAGGTCAGCGCGGCGCCGTCGCTCAGCTCCTTGCGGACCGGCAGGCTCGATTCGCCATCGCCGTAGCAGCCCCAGCCATAATAGCCCGAGCTGGTCGAATTGGTCGGATCGACGCCGCCGAGCACGCTCTTGATGTAGGCCGGGGTCGGGTTGAAGGCGAGCAGGCTGTTGGCGGCGTTGTTGTTGCAGTTCTTGTAGTAGGACGGCAGCGATATCTCCTGGCGGTAGAGCGAGTATCGCAGCTGGAGCGAGAGGTCTTCGCGCAACTGGAAGCCGAGCCGCGGGCTGAAGCCGATCGTCGTCACACCATAGCTCGTATAGCTGTTCGCCAGCTGCTGCTTGTAGTAGACATCCAGGCCGAGCGCGATCCGGTTGTCGAGCAGATAGGGCTCGACGAAGGACAGCGAGACGCCCCTGCTGTATTGGCCGTAGCTCACGGACGCCTTGGCGTACAGACCGCGGCCGAGGAAGTTGCGCTCCGAAACCGAGACCTCACCCAGCGCGCCATCGGTGGTCGAATAGCCGCCGGAAACGGAGAGGTCGCCGGTCGACTTCTCCTCCAGATTGACCACGATGATGACGCGGTCGCTCGACGACCCCGGCTCCGCGGTGATCTTCACCTCCTTGAAGAAGTCCAGATTCTTCAGCCGGCGCTCGGCGCGGTCGACCAGCGCGCGGTTGTAGGCGTCGCCCTCGGACAGATCGAACTCGCGCCGGATCACGTAGTCGCGGGTGCGGGTGTTGCCGCGGATGGTGATGCGCTCGATATAGGTGCGCGGGCCCTCGTCGACCTGGAACACGATCGCGACCGTATGCGCTTCCAGATTGCGGTCGCCGCGCGGACGCACGACGGCGAAGGCAAAGCCGCGACGCGAGGCTTCGATCTGCATCTCCTCGACCGATTTCTCGAGCTGCTCGACGTTGTAGAGCGCGCCGACATTGACGCGCGAATAGCCGCGCAGCGTGTTGGCGTCGAGCGCCGCGACGCTCGACTGGAACTGCACCGAGCTGACGCGGTATTGCTGGCCCTCCTCGATCTGGAACGTGACCAGGAAGCCCTTCTGGTCCGGGTCATATTCGCTGAGCGCCGCGACGACCTGAACGTCGGCGTAGCCGTTCTTCAGATAGAAGCGGCGGATGAGGTCGCGATCGGCCTCGACGCGGTCGGGGTCGTAGACGTCGTTGTTGCCGAGGAAGCTGAGCCAGTTCGTTGCGTGCGTCTTGATGACGTCGCGCAGGCGCGCGGCGGAATAGGTGTTGTTGCCGACGAAGCTGATCGACTTCACGCCCGTCTTGACGCCCTCTTCGATGGTGAAGACGAGGTCGACGCGGTTGTTGGGCTGCTCGATGATCTCCGGCGTGACGCGCACGTCGTAGCGGCCGGAGCGGCGATAGATCTCGGCGATGCGCTGCGCGTCCGACTGCACCATCGGACGGGACAGCGTGCCACGCGGCTTCGACTGCACTTCCGCCGTGAGCTGTTCGTCCTTGACCTTCTTGTTGCCCTCGAAGGCGACGCGGCCGATCACGGGATTCTCGACCACGCGCACGATCAGCCGGCCGCCCTGCCGGTCGATCTTCACGTCGGCGAACAGGCCGGTCTGGACCAAGGCCTTGAGGCCGTCGTCGACCTGGCCGGCATCGAGCGTGCCGGTGGGACCCGGCTTGAAATAGGAGCGGATGGTGTCGGATTCGACGCGCCTGTTACCCTCGACGGTGATCGCGCTGGCGACGGCGGGTGCCGCCGCGGCCATGCGGGGCAGCGAGGAAACGGGCATGGCCAGCAGCATCAGGGCAAGCACGCCCGGCAGTCTCAGACGCATCATCGACGCTCTTTCGAAAGTCAGAGTCCTCGGCGCGCAGACGTTCGTCGGCACGCCACCGGAATCGCTGATGCCCGTCAAAGATGGTCGCGATGCGCCGATCTCGTTTCGTGAAATGTCTGATGATGCTGGATGTGACTGAGTGTTTCCGGTCAGACAAGATTCTCGGGCCAACCGAGCGGCAGAGGGCATGAGCAGCTAATAAGTGCGTCGCCCGCGCTGCGACCAGAAAGCCACGGCTGAGACGGACATCTCCGTTAAGCAATCGGCCCGGCCGCGCCGCATTCGGTGGCTTCCGAAATCAAATTCTACAAATCTTCGGAAGTTGGCAATACGAGGGAAAAACGAGGGTGCTAATTGATCGTCATCCGAACTAAGCCCCCAAGTAGTTCGGCCAAGGCCCGGTGCGCGTAGATTCCCATTGATATTCCGGCGCACCGGGCCGCCCTTTTCCCTCGCGCGCGAGCCGATGGCCCGTAGGATGGGCGGAGGCGGTAGTGCCGCGGCTCCATCCGAGGTCGCGGCAGCGCCATGCCCACGGTCTGACCGCGGATGCGCTGCTCGGCGGTCGCCTTGCCCTCCTACGGTTCCCGCCGCCCCACCCGAATCACCACAATGTCCGCCGCTGTTGCGAAATTGCCTCTGGATCGGGCCGGAAAAACCGATCAAAACGGGCGGCAGCGCCGATGGTTAATCGCGTCTTAACCTCGCCCCACCTATGGTGACCACAAAGGCACCGGTTCATGGGCGATCGGCGGCTTCCACTGGTTTGGCGCGCGTTTTACGTATGGCAATGACCGCTTCATCCCCCGCGCCCGCTGGCGCCAGCCATTCGGAGAGCGAACGCTCGCCGTTTGCGCGGCTGAACGAGCTGCTCGCCCCCTACAAGCCGGGCAAGCCGATGATCACGCTCGCCGTTGGCGAGCCGCAGCATCCGGTGCCGGACTTCGTCGGGCCTGTATTGGCCCAGCACATCGCCGAGTTCGGCCGCTACCCGGCCGCCAAGGGCATCGAGCCGTTCCGCAAGGCGGCCGCCGGCTGGCTGGCGCGGCGATTCGCGCTGCCGCGCGCGATCGATCCCGAGCACGAGGTTCTCGTCCTGAACGGCAGCCGCGAGGGCCTGTTCTTCGCCGCCCATGCCGCGCTCCGCCATGTCGGCCCGCGCCGCGGACGATCGGCGATCCTGATGCCGAACCCGTTCTATCCGGTGTATGGCGTCGGCGCCCGTACCGCCGGCTGCGACTCCATCTATCTGCCGACCACGCGCGACAACGGCTTCCTGCCCGACCTCGATGCGATCGACGAGGCGACCTTGGCGCGCACCGTCGCCTTCTACATCGCCACGCCAGCCAACCCACAAGGCTCGGTGGCCAGCCCGGACTACATGCGCAAGCTGGTCCGGCTCGCCGACCGCTGGGGCTTTCTGATCTTCAGCGACGAGTGCTATTCGGAGATCTACACGCGACAGGCGCCCGGCAGCATGCTCGAGCATGCCGGCCCCGACTACGCCAACGTCGTCGCGTTCCAATCGCTGTCGAAGCGCTCCAACGTGCCGGGCATGCGCATCGGCTTCGCCGCCGGCGACCGCAGATTCCTCGCGGGCTTTCACGAGCTGCGCAACGTCGCGGCGCCGCAGGTGCCGGTGCCGCTGCAGCACGTGGCCGTCGCCGCCTATGGCGACGAGGCACATGTCGAGGACAACCGGCGGTTGTACCGGGCCAAGTTCGACCTCGCCGACCAGATCATCGGCAACCGTTATGGCTACAGGCGGCCCGATGGCGGCTTCTGCGTCTGGCTCGACGTCGCCGATCGCGGCGGCGACGAGGAGGTGACGCTGCGGCTGTATCGCGACGCCGGCGTGCGGGTTGTGCCCGGCAGCTACCTGGCGCGGCCGCAAGCCGACGGCTTCAATCCAGGCGTCGGCTATATCCGGCTGGCGCTGGTGGCCGATGCCGACTCCACCGGTGAGGCGTTGCACCGGCTGGTCGAGGTCCTGGGATAATCGCGGGGCTGATGCAGATGCCGGCGATCGAACGAGTCATTCCCCTGGTCAACCACCTGCCGACGTCGCTGCGCGACGCGCTGGTGCGGCGGCTGCGCGAGCTCGCGGGCCTCGCGCTGATCGGCCTGTCCGGCATCGCCGCGGCGGCGCTGATGACCTGGTCGGTGCAGGACCCGAGCCTGAGCCACGCCACCTCGCGCGCGATCCGCAACATCGTCGGCTATCCCGGCGCGATCGGCGCCGATCTCCTGATGCAGATCTTCGGCCTCGGCGCCATCATGGTCATCCTGCCGATCGCGATCCGCGGCTGGCGCATGATGACGCACCGGCCGTTCGATCGCGAGGCGCTGCGCTTCGGCGCCTGGGTGCTCGGCGCCGTCATCGCCGCCGGACTTGCCAGTTGCTGGCCGCGCTCGCACGCTTGGCCGCTGCCGACCGGTCTCGGCGGCGTGGTCGGCGACGCCCTGGTGCGCGCACCGGCCGTGGTGTTCGGTCCGCCCGGTATGATCTATCGGCTGGTGCTCGGCGCCCTTCTTCTGGTTGCGATGATCGGCTGCCTGCTGGTAGCCGGCGGCATGGGCGCGAAGGAAGCCGATCCGAGCCTGCTCGCGGATGAGGACGACGACACGCCGCTGGCCGACCCCGAGGACGACGACGACCGCAAGGCGATCCGGCTCGGCTGGGTGTTCCACGCCATCATGAGCGCCAAGGCGCAGGTCGTCTGGTTCCTGAGCACGGCCTACCGCGCACTGGTGTCATCAGGCCCGCAGCCGCGCGCCGCCGCCGCAAGCCGGCAGGAGCCGAGCCTGGGCCGCGGCCAGGGCAAGCCGACGCTCGCGCCCGAGATGGACGAGCACGGCGGCGACGAGGACGAGGCCGACGAAGGCGAGGACGAAGAAGAGGAGGAGGAGCCCGCTCCCCGCGCCCGCAAGAAGCCCGCGGCCAAGACGCCGGCGCGCAAGTCCAACGACAAATACGACCTGCCCTCGGTCTCGATGCTGGCGGCGCCGAAATCGTCCGACCGCCAGCCGCTGTCGAAGAGCGAGCTCGAGGCCAATTCGCGCGCGCTGGAAGGCGTGCTGCAGGATTTCGGCGTGCGCGGCGAGATCGTCAAGGCGCATCCCGGTCCGGTCGTCACGCTGTACGAGCTGGAGCCGGCACCGGGCATCAAATCGTCGCGCGTCATCGGCCTCGCCGACGACATCGCCCGCTCGATGAGCGCGCTGTCGGCGCGCGTCGCCGTCGTGCCCGGCCGCAATGCCATCGGCATCGAGCTGCCCAACGCGCATCGCGAGAAGGTGTATTTGCGCGAGTTGCTCGTCGCCAAGGAGGCGACCGAGAGCGTCGCCAAGCTGCCGCTGTGCCTCGGCAAGAACATCGGCGGCGAATCCATCATCATCGATCTCGCCCGCACCCCGCACATGCTGATCGCCGGCACCACCGGCTCGGGCAAATCGGTCGCCATCAACACCATGATCCTGAGCCTGGTCTACCGGCTCCGGCCGGACCAGTGCCGGCTGATCATGGTCGACCCGAAGATGCTCGAACTGTCGGTCTATGACGGCATTCCGCATCTCCTGACGCCGGTCGTGACCGATCCGAAGAAGGCCGTCGTCGCGCTGAAATGGGCCGTGCGCGAGATGGAGGAGCGCTACAAGAAGATGGCCAAGCTCGGCGTGCGCAACATCGACGGCTACAATGCCCGTCTCGGCGAAGCGCGCGCCAAGGGCGAGGAGCTGACGCGCACCGTCCATACCGGCTTCGACAAGGAGACCGGCAAGGCGATCTACGAGGAGGAGAAGCTCGACCTCGATCCCCTGCCCTACATCGTCATCATCGTCGACGAGATGGCCGACCTGATGATGGTCGCCGGCAAGGACATCGAGGGCACGGTGCAGCGCCTCGCCCAGATGGCGCGCGCCGCCGGCCTGCACGTCATCCTGGCGACGCAGCGCCCGTCGGTCGACGTCATCACCGGCACCATCAAGGCGAACTTCCCGACCCGCATCTCCTTCCAGGTCACCTCCAAGATCGACAGCCGCACCATTCTCGGCGAGATGGGCGCCGAGCAGCTGCTCGGCCAGGGCGACATGCTCTACATGGCCGGCGGCGGCCGCATCAGCCGCGTGCACGGCCCGTTCTGCTCCGACGAGGAGGTCGAGAAGGTCGTCAAGCACCTGAAGGCACAGGGCTCGCCGGAATATCTCGAGGCGGTCACCGCCGAGGAGCCGAGCGAGGAGGATGGCGCCGTGTTCGATGCCACCGGCATGGGCGGCGGCGGCGACGACCTGTTCTCCCAGGCGGTCGCGGTGGTCAAGCGCGACCGCAAGGCCTCGACCAGCTACATTCAACGCCGGCTGCAGATCGGCTATAACAAGGCCGCTTCACTGATGGAGCGGATGGAACAGGAAGGCATCGTCGGCCAGGCCAACCACGCCGGCAAGCGCGAGATCCTGGTGCCCGAGGAGGAAGGCGGATTCTGACGGCCCCGATGGCCGCAGAAACGCCGCTTCGGTGCCCGATCTTCACGCGATTACGATCACGCTGCCCGCCCGATCCGGGATAGAACGCGTAAAACTCAGGACGTCGTTTTGAAAAGCTCCTTGTTGAACAGCACGTTTTCGTATCACGCAGCTTCGCGCGGGCGCCGGATCTGCGCCTGGCTGGTCGCCTGCGCCGTGACGACATGCTCTGTCGCCGGTGCGTCCGGTCACGCCGCCGCGCAGGGCACGCCGGCTCCGAAATCAGGCCCGAAGAGCGGCTCCCAGCTCAGCGCCTCCGACCAGCAGCGCTCGGGCCAGAGCCCTTCGACCACCCAGACCGCCCCGCCCAATCCGATCATTCCCGATCCCCGGCGCAACGTGCCGGCCAGCATCTTCACCTCGTTCGACGCCAACCAGAAGGCGCAGGCGGCCAAGGTCAGCGCCTATCTGTCGTCGCTGCAGACGCTGGTCGGGAACTTCGTCCAGGTCGGCCCGGACGGCAGCAAGACCAAGGGCGATTTCTACATCCAGAAGCCGGGCAAGGTCCGCTTCGAATACGAGCCGCCGACGCCGATCGACATCATCGCCGACGGCTCCTCGCTGGTCGTGCGCGACCGCAAGCTCGCGACCCAGGACGTCTACCCGCTGTCGCAGACGCCGCTGCGCTATCTGCTGTCGGACCGCATCGACCTGCTCAAGGACACCAACGTGATCGCGGTCGCGGCCGACGACCTCTACGTCACGATCACGATCGAGGAGAAGCAGGCGCTGATCGGCACCAGCCGGCTGATGCTGATGCTCGGCGTCAAGGACGGCCAGCTCAAGCAGTGGACCGTGACCGATCCGCAGGGCTACGACACCACGATTGCCGTCTACAATCTCGATACGACCAAGAAGCTCGATCCGGCGATGTTCAAGATCGACTTCACGGCCTATCCGAGCACGCCGCCGGGCTGACGCCGCCTCTCGCGCTCGCTCAGCGCGATTCGAGGCCGCGCACCTTCCATTGCGCTTCGGACAGTGCAAGCTTCTCGAAGCGCTTGCGCGCCTCCTCGAGGTCATCGGCCGGAAGCACGTCGCAGCCGGGCCGGCCGCGCAGGATCATCGACGTCGTCGCCCAACTCAGCCGCGCCGCCTTGCAGGCCAGCAGCAGATCCGTGAGACGATCCTCCTCCAGCAGCGCTTCGATCGTCTCGATGGTGACGACGCAGAGCAGCGCCAGCGCTGCGATCACGGCAGGGAAATCGCCGGTGGCGCAGAAGCGGTTGACGGCGGAGTCGCCGAGCTTTCCGGTGCGGCTGAGGGCGGCAACCTCGGCCTTGACCTGCTGATAATCCCAGATCGCGCGCATTGCCGCGCCGGGCGAGCGGGTCGGCGTCGCCTGCAGGGTGGCGCGGGTCGCCGGCGGCGCGGCCTTGATGAAGCGGGCGCGGGCGCCCTCGCTGGCCGCGGCGACGAAGGCCCGCGACAGCTTGGCCGGCAGATCTGTGCGCAGCGCGAGCTTTTCGGCGAGATCCTCGTCGCGCTCGGCGATCTTGAACAGGCTGCGATAGCCATCCTCGGACAGCCGGGCGGAGAGGTTCTGTGCCAGCGCCATACGCACCGCCGGAAAGCCGCGTGCGATCAGCTGCGTCGTGAGGCTGTCGCCGATGCCGCGTCGGCTGGCGAGCGCGACGAGATGGGCCGGACTGCCGGTCCGGATGAATTCGGCGAAGTCGCGCTCGGTCAGCACCGCCGCCTTGGCCAGCATCGGCCCGGCGACGCGCAATTCGGGGTGAACGGCGAGCAGCCGCGCGGTGGCGTAAGGCGCGCGCTCCACGCCGGCGAGCGCCATGCTCAGCTCGGCCAGCAGCTCGGTCGCGACCTGCGGCATCAGCCGAGCGAACATCTGATCGTAGAGATCGAGCTGCTCGTCCGATGCGGGCCGCGGACCGGCCAGGAACAGGCTGGTCGTCCGGCGCAGCAAGTCGGTGGCGAGCTCGGACACCGTCCGCGCATCACCGGCGGGCGTCTTGGCGGTCGGAGCTGCCGCAGGCGCTGGAGGCATCGCACGTCCCTCGTTGGGCGCCTCCCTCGGCTTTTGACGGAGGCGCGGGTCGATCATCAATTGAGGAAGAATGCGAAGGCCGGACTAAAGGGGCGTTAAGCCCGGCGGACGGAGCTGCAACCCGCGCGGCTGTCGTTAATGGACTGCAACAGAGCGTGGCAACGACCGTGTTCCTGTATTGTTCTTGCGAACAATCCCTGCTTCCGCTAGCTTGGTCGCTGGGAGGGGCATCATGGTCCAGCGCGTTTCCACCGTCGCCTTCGAGGGGATCGAGGCCCGCGCGGTCGACGTGCAGGTCCAGGTCGCACCCGGCCTGCCGGCGTTTGCGATCGTCGGCCTGCCGGACAAGGCGGTGTCGGAAGCGCGCGAGCGGGTGCGCTCGGCGCTGATCGCCTCGGGCCTGGCGCTGCCGGCGCGGCGCATCACCGTGAACCTCGCGCCGGCCGACGTGCCGAAGGAAGGCAGCCATTACGATCTGCCGATCGCGCTGGGGCTGATGGCCGCGATCGGCGCCATTCCGCCGGATGCGCTCGGCGGCTTCACCGTGCTCGGCGAGCTCGGCCTCGACGGCTCGATCGCGCCAGTCGCCGGCGTGCTACCGGCGGCGATCGGCGCCAATGCGCGCGAGGAAGGATTGATCTGCCCGGCCGCCTGCGGCGCCGAGGCGGCATGGGCGAGCCCGGACTTGCAGATCATCGCGGCGAGCTCGCTGATCCAGATCGCCAACCATTTCAAGGGCACGCAGGTGCTGTCGCGGCCGCAGCCGAAGATCCAGGAGGCACCCGCAAGCCTGCTCGACCTGCGCGACATCAAGGGCCAGGAGAGCGGCAAGCGCGCGCTCGAGATCGCGGCCGCCGGCGGGCATCATCTGCTGATGATCGGCTCGCCCGGCGCCGGCAAGTCGATGCTGGCGGCGCGGCTGCCCTCGATCCTGCCGCCGCTGTCGCCGGCGGAGCTGCTGGAAGTCTCGATGATCGCCTCGGTCGCCGGCGAGATCGAGGGCGGCGCGCTGACGTCACGCCGGCCGTTCCGCAGCCCGCATCATTCCGCCAGCATGGCGGCGCTGACCGGCGGCGGCCTGCGCGCCCGCCCCGGCGAGATCTCGCTGGCGCATCAGGGCGTGCTGTTCCTCGACGAGCTGCCGGAGTTCGATCCACGGGTGCTGGATTCGCTGCGCCAGCCGCTGGAGAATGGCGAGGTCTCGATCTCGCGCGCCAACCACCGCGTCACCTACCCTGCCCGCTTCATGCTGGTGGCGGCGATGAATCCGTGCCGCTGCGGCAATGCCTTCGAGCCCGGCTACGCCTGCAAACGCGGCCGCATCGACCGCTGCACCGCCGACTATCAGATGCGCATCTCCGGCCCGCTGATGGACCGTATCGACCTGCGCATCGAGGTGCCCGCGGTCACCGCCGCCGACCTGATCCTGCCGCCTTCCAAGGAAGGCTCGGCCGAGGTCGCGGCCCGCGTCGCGGCCGCGCGCGACCTGCAGCGCGCCCGCTACGCCAAAGCCGGCCTGCCGCACATCCGTACCAACGCCGAGGCGCCGGCCGCCGTGCTCGACGAGATCGCCAGGCTCGATGCGCCCGGCCAGAAGCTGCTGCGCGAAGCCGCCGAGACGATGCGGCTGTCCGCCCGCGGCTATCACCGCGTGCTGCGCGTGGCGCGGACGCTCGCCGATCTCGACCACGCCGAGGCGATCGGCCGGCTGCATCTGGCCGAGGCGCTGTCGTATCGCGCGCTGGCGGAGGACAATCGCCATGCGGCGTAAAGGCGCCCCGCCCCCTCAACACTCTGGTAACGACTTCTCTTTACGCTCCGACAACCATAGGGCCCGCGTTCCGTCATCAGGCCTTCCGCGTCGGTGCGTATCATGTTGCGTTTCAAGGTCCTCGTCTCGGCCGTGCCGCTGATCGCGGCGGCGGTCATTGCCAGACTCGAATTGGCGCCCTCCCCGCAGCCCTGCATTGCCGTCGGTGCCGACAGCGTCTCGCTCGGCTCCGCGCCCTTTCACGCCGATCTCCATGTCGACTTCACCGATGATCCCGCGCGCGCAACCACGCCTCATCACCGACCGATCCGGTTCTGTGAGCCGGGCTAACGCCCGGTTCACCATCTCTGCACGGCAGAATCGCGCGTGCACGACCTTTCAAAGTCTCAGCAATACCGACGCCGCATGGTGCGGGCCGGCCATGACATTGGGATCGAAAATCGTCGGGGGTGATCGAGATGGGACCGATTTTTCACGTCAGGCTACGGCTACGCCGGTTCATGCGCCGTCATCGCACCATCTTCGCGATCCTGCGCTCGCTGATGATCTTCTCCGCTGGCTTCGGCGGCGCGTACGGCTTCATCAAGGCCAGCATCTCCGACAACTCCGGCTATAACCCACACACGTTCGCGATCGGAGCCAGCTTCCTGTTCGCGCTCGCCTGCGTCGGCCTGGCCACGCTCAGCATGCGGCTGCGCTTCGTCGCCAGGAAGATGCACAAGATTGCGCTCCACAACGAAGTGCTGGCCGACCGGAACTGGGAGCTGCAGGAAGCCGAGCAGCGCGCCCGCAATCTGTTCGAGCAGCAGGGCGATCTCATCGTCATGCGCGAGCACGGCGGCACCATCATCTTCGTCAACGACGCCTATTGCCGGATCGCCGGCCTCGATCGCGACAAGCTGCTCGGCAGCGCGTTCACCTTCGAGCTGATCGAGCAGGGCGACAGCGCGCTGGAGCCGAACGGCACGCGCGTCCACGACCAGCGCATCGAGAGCGCGATCGGGCCGCGCTGGATCGCATGGCGCGAGGCACTGGTGCGTTCCGACGCCGGCCAGCCCGCCGTGCTGCAATGTGTCGGCCGCGACGTCACCGACCGCACCGAGACCGAGCGCGCGCTGGCGGAGGCGCGCGACCAGGCCAATGCCGCGAACCGTGCCAAGTCGCGGTTCCTGGCAATGGCGAGCCACGAGATCCGTACGCCGCTGAACGGCATCCTCGGCATGAGCGGGCTGCTGCTCGAGACGCAGCTGACGCCGGAGCAGACCACCTACGCCAAGGCGGTTCGCACCTCGGGTGAAGCCTTGATGTCGCTGATCGACGAGCTGCTCGACTATTCCAAGATCGAGGCCGGCAAGCTGGCGCTGGAGGCGCAGCCCTTCTCGCTGGCGACGCTGATCGAGGAGATCACCGAGCTGCTGGCGCCGCGGGCGCAGGCCAAGCAACTGGAGATCGCGGCCTATCTCGACGAGCGGCTGCCGACCTGGGTGACCGGCGACGCCGCGCGGCTGCGCCAGGTGCTGCTCAACCTCGCCGGCAACGCCATCAAGTTCACGGCTTCGGGCGGCGTCGCGCTGATCGCCGAGCCCGGGATCTGGCCGAACGAGATCAGCTTCCAGGTGCGCGACACCGGCATCGGCATCGCAGCCGACGCGCAGGAGCGCATCTTCCGCGAATTCGAGCAGGCCGATGACAGCGTGGCGCGCAGCTTCGGCGGCACCGGCCTTGGCCTGGCGATCTCGGACCGGATCGTCAAGCGCATGGGCGGCCGCATCGCGCTGCAGAGCCGGCTCGGCGCCGGCTCGACCTTCGAGGTGTCGGTGCCGCTGCCGCCGGCGCTGGAGCGCGGCGAGCAGAACAGTTTCCGTGGCCCCGACCTCGCGGGACAGTCGATCATGCTGGTCGCGCCGGCCGGGCTGCAGGCCGAGCTGATCGAACGGCGCCTGCAGAACTGGGGCGCGCAGACCTGCCTGGTCGCCGAGGCCGAGGTGGCGGAAGCCCTGCTGCCCGAACGCGCCTGGCACGCCGTGCTGGTCGACGACGCCATCGGCAGCGACGCGTCGCTCCGTCTGGGCGGGGCCGCGCAACATCACACGACACGGCTGATCGTGCTGGTCACGCCGGCGAGCCGCCACGAGCTGACCCCAGCGGCGCCGTTCAACGGCTATCTGGTCAAGCCGCTGCGGGCCGCCTCGCTCGCCGCGCGCGTGAGCTTTGACACCGATGGAACGGTCCCGGCGCTCGCTGACGATCCGATCCCGATCGCGCCGCCGATTGCGGTTCAGGCCGGCGGGAGCCTGTCCATCCTCGTCGCCGAGGACAACGACATCAACGCGCTGCTGATGCGCTCGCTGCTGACCAAGCTCGGCCACCACGCCGACATCGCCGTGCATGGCGAAGCCGCGCTGGACTCCTGGCTCGCGGCGCGCTCGGCCGGCGCGCCCTATGATCTGATCCTGATGGATGTGCAGATGCCGAAGCTCGACGGCATTGCCGCCGCCAAGCGCATCCGCGCCATCGAGGCCAGCGAGCCGGGCCGGCGCACGCCGATCCTGGCGCTCACGGCCAATGCCCTGGTCGAGGACCGCTACGCCTGCTTCGAGGCCGGCATGGATGGCTTCCTGGTCAAGCCGATCGATCGCGACAAGCTGGACGAGGCGCTGGCGAATCTGGCGGCGGCGCGACAGGTGGCGGCGTAAGTAATTAGTTGGAGCGGATCAGTTCAGCGCTACGCTCGCGGGCCACGCTCACAACCGCCTGAGCGCCACCGTCTCGACCTCGTGGTCCGCGCCCTTCTTCAGGATCAGCGTCGCGCGCGGCCTTGTCGGCAGGATGTTGTCCTCGAGATTGGCCAGGTTGGTGCGCTCCCAGATGGCGATCGCAGTGGCGATGGCCTCCTCGTCCGACAGCAGCGCGTAGCGGTTGAAGTAGGATCGCGGATCATGGAACGCCGTGTCGCGCAGCGACAGGAAGCGCTTGACGTACCATTTGCGCAGGATCGCCTCGTCGGCATCGATGTAAACCGAGAAGTCGAAGAAGTCGGAGACGACCGGCACGGCCTTGCCGTCACGCGGCAGCGGCCCGGTCTGCAGCACGTTGACGCCTTCGACGATGAGGATGTCCGGCTGGTCGATCTCGACCCACTGATGGGGGACGATGTCGTAGGTGAGATGCGAGTAGACCGGCGCGCGCACCTGATGCCGGCCGGCCTTGATGTCGGAGAGGAAGCCGAGCAGCCGCGGCAGGTCGTAGCTTTCCGGAAAGCCCTTCTTCTGCATCAGGCCCTGCCGCTCCAGGACCGCGTTCGGATAGAGGAAACCGTCGGTGGTGATGAGATCGACCTTCGGCCGCGGCGACCAGCGCGCCAGCAGGGCCTGCAGCACGCGCGCGGTGGTGGACTTGCCGACCGACACCGAGCCGGCAACGCCGATGATGTAGGGCATCTTGCGGTCGCGGATGCCGAGGAACTGGCGCTGCGCGTAGTACAGCCGCTGCGCCGCGTCGACATACATCGACAGCAGTCGCGACAACGGCAGATAGATGTCCTCGACCTCCTTGAGATCGAGGCGATCGTGCATCGAACGCAGCTTGGAGAACTCGCCGGGCTCCAACGTCATCGGCGTGTCGTTGCGCAGCTCGGCCCATTGCTCGCGGGTGAAGACGCGGTACGGATTATATTGTTGTTCGGTGGTGCGCATATCCATGACGCTGCCCTTCGTTTCCCCGGCCGACGCGCCCTACTCCGTCTTGCGCGACGCCTTTTCTTCCAGCCCCGACTGACCGGTGCGCTTGCCGAGCGCCGCCTCGACCTCCTCGAGCCGGACGTCGCGCGACTTCAACAACACCAACAGATGAAACAGCAGATCGGCGCTTTCGGAGATCAGATGCTCGCGGTCGGTGCCAACAGCGGCGATGACCGTCTCGACCGCCTCCTCGCCCATCTTCTTGGCGCATTGCGCCGGGCCCTTGTCGAGCAGCTTGCGCGTATACGACGCCTCGCCGCCCGCCGCGGCGCGCGCGTCGATGATGGCAGCGAGATCGTGAAGCGTGAAACGGGACATCAGCCGGTACTCGGAACGCCTGCCCGAACCACGGCGGCCGGACCAGCGTTCATCTAACATTTTTGCGGCGCAATGTCGTCAGGGATCGAGCCGCATCGGCAGGCCCTGGCGCGCCATGTGCTCCTTGGCCTGCCGGATGGTAAATTCCCCGAAATGGAAGATCGAGGCGGCCAGAACCGCAGTCGCGCGGCCGTCGCGGATGCCGTCGACCAGATGGTCGAGATTGCCGACTCCGCCGGAGGCGATCACCGGCACCGGCACGCTGTCGGCGACCGCCCGGGTCAGCGGCAGGTCAAAACCCTGGCGCGTGCCGTCGCGGTCCATCGACGTCAGCAGGATCTCGCCGGCACCGAGCGCGACCACCTCCTGGGCGTATTCCAGCGCGTCGATGCCGGTCGATTTGCGTCCGCCATGGGTGAAGATCTCCCAGCGGCTGCCGCCGCCCGGCCGCGACACGGACTTGGCGTCGATCGCGACCACGATGCACTGCTCGCCGAACTTCTCGGCCGCCTCCTTGACGAATTCGCGCCTGCTCACCGCGGCCGAATTGATCGAGACCTTGTCGGCGCCGGAGCGCAGCAGGGTCTTGATGTCGTCGATGGTGCGCACGCCGCCGCCAACCGTGACCGGCATGAAGCAGGCCTCCGCCGTGCGCCGGACGACGTCCAGCATGATGCCGCGGTTCTCATGGGTGGCGGTGATGTCGAGGAAGCAGAGCTCGTCGGCGCCGGCGGCGTCATAGGCGATCGCGGCCTCGACCGGATCGCCGGCGTCGCGCAGATTGACGAAGTTGACACCCTTGACGACCCGTCCGTCCTTGACGTCGAGGCAGGGAATGACACGGACTTTGAACATCCTGTTCTCTCCTACGCGCGCGCCGCGCGGATCAGCGCCAGCGCCTCCGCCGGGTCGAGCCGGCCGTCATAGAGCGCGCGGCCAGCGATAGCGCCCTCGAGCTTTTTCGCACGCGGTGTCAGCATCGCCCTGACGTCCTCGATCGAGGCAAGGCCGCCGGAGGCGATCACGGGAATCGAGATGGCATCGCCGAGCGCGATCGTAGCGTCGAGGTTGAGGCCCTTGAGCAGGCCGTCGCGGGCGATGTCGGTGAAGATGATCGCGGCGACGCCGGCGTCCTCGAAGCGTTTGGCGATGTCGAGCGCGGTGACCTCGGACGTCTCCGCCCAGCCTTCGACCGCGACCTTGCCGTCGCGGGCATCGAGGCCGACGGCGACGCGGCCGGGAAAGGCCTTCGCAGCGGTCTTCACCAGTTCGGGATCGCGCACCGCTGCGGTGCCGATGATGACGCGGGTGATGCCCTTGCCGAGCCAGGCCTCGACCGTCTTGAGATCGCGAATGCCGCCGCCGAGCTGCACCGGCATCTTGACGACCTCCAGCATCTTCTCGACGGCCTGCGCATTGACAGGCTTGCCGGCGAAGGCACCGTCGAGGTCGACGACGTGGAGATATTCAAAGCCCTGGTCGGCGAAGCTCTTGGCCTGCGCGGCGGGATCGAGGTTGAACACGGTGGCGCGCGCCATGTCGCCCTGCTCCAGGCGCACGCACTGGCCGTTCTTCAGATCGATGGCGGGAAACAGGATCATATCAGTTGTCTTTCACGAGCGCGCCCTGTCCGCCTCTTGCGGCGAACAGGACGGAAGCGCTCACGGCTTCCATTTCAGGAAGTTGGAAATGAGGGCGAGACCGAAACGCTGGCTCTTCTCGGGATGGAATTGGGTGCCGATCGCGGTGTCCTTGCCGACGATCGCCGTGATCGGACCGCCGTAATCGGCGCGCGCCAGCACATCGTTCTCGTTGACCGCATTCAAGTGATAGGAGTGCACGAAATAGGCGTGCAAGCCCTTCGGCCCGAGCGGCAGCCGCTCCAGGACCGGATGCTCCTGCACCAGGTCGAGCGTGTTCCATCCCATGTGCGGGATCTTCAGGCTCTCGTCACGAGGGGCGATCTTCTCGACGTCGCCGGCGATCCAGTCGAAGCCGTCGGTGGTGACATGCTCCTTGCCGCGCGTTGCCATCAATTGCATGCCGACGCAGATGCCGAAGAACGGCCGCGCCTTGTGGCGGACGGCTTCGGTCATCGCCTCCAGCATGCCGTTGACGGAGTCGAGGCCGCGGCGGCAATCGGCGAAGGCGCCGACGCCGGGCAGCACGATGCGGTCGGCGCGATACACGGTGTCGGGATCACGCGTGACGACGACCTTCTGCGGATCCGCCATGCCGCGCGCCGCGCGCTCGAACGCCTTGGCGGCGGAATGCAGATTGCCGGAGCCGTAATCGATGATTGCAACACTCATCGTCCACCTCCGGGTTCGGGAAACAAGCCAATGATGCTGGCGTGCGGCAGCGGCGGCGGGTGCAGGCCATTGCCGTTGTCGCGGGTCGGCGGCGCCGCGCCGCGATCGACGGTATGATTGTCGTAGCCGAGCGTGCTGCGCCGGGCGGCCCAGCGCTCGAAGAAGCGGCGCTCGGCGGCATCGAGATCATCGGCGACGACGACGTCGAGCTGGCGCCAATTGCCGCGCGAGTAGCTCCAGCGCTTCAGGCTGGAGGCTTCGAGCCCGAGCAGGATCGCGAACAACAGATCGATGCCGGCAATCGCACCGCCGTTGACGCCGACGCGCACCAGGATCACGTCGAGCGCGATCATCAGCACGGCCCAGACGAGCATCGCAAGCCAGAGGCGATGCCAGGCCAGCCAGACGGCGCCGAGCACCGCGGCCCAGAAATGGAAGCCGTCGCGGATGAAGACGAAGCGGTCGGTCGAACGCAGATCGACCCCGGCGGCCAGGGGAGCGTGAACCGTATAGACAGGCATGTCGATGATCCCTTGAGGGAAGCGGTCAGCCGCCGAGCTGACCCTTGGTGGATGGCACTTCGCCCTGATTGCGCGGATCGATCGAAAGCGCTGTCCGCAGCGCCCGCGCCAGACCCTTGAAGCAGGATTCGGCGATATGATGGGCGTTCTCGCCGTACAGCGTCTCGACATGCAAGGTGATGCCGGCGTTCATGGCAAACGCATTGAACCACTCGCGCACCAGCTCGGTGTCGAACTCGCCGATCTTGTCGCGCGCGAAGGTCGTGCGGAACACCAGCATCGGCCGGCCCGACACGTCGATCACGACGCGCGTCAAGGTCTCGTCCATCGGCATGTGGATCGAGGCGTAGCGGGTGATGCCGGCCATGTCGCCGAGCGCCTGCCGCACCGCTTGGCCGAGCGCGATGCCGACATCCTCGGTGGTGTGGTGAAAGTCGATATGCAGGTCGCCGACCGCCTTGACCGTCATGTCGATGCGGGAATGCCGGGCAAGCAGATCCAGCATGTGATCGAAGAAGCCGATACCGGTCGCGATGTTCACGACGCCGGTCCCGTCGAGGTTCACGGACACCTCGATGTCGGTCTCTTTGGTCTTGCGCTTGATGGCCGCGCTACGCATGGGGTCAGCTTTCCCTTGAAAACGCGGCCCTTTTATCAGGCGGATGTCGGCTTAGCTACTGCGGGATAGCGCCCCGTACGCCTGATCTCGGGCCATGGTGAGCGGATTTCAAGACCGGGTCGGGCAGGGCAGGGACCCGGTAATTGTATCCCGACGCCTGAGCGCCTAAATCAGGGCATCAACCAGGGATCCCCCATGCACGCATCCTCGAACGAGCCCACCGTCTGGCACGGCACCACGATTCTGACCGTCCGCAAGGGGGGCAGGGTGGTGATCGGTGGCGACGGCCAGGTCTCGATCGGCCAGACCGTGATCAAGTCCAATGCCAAGAAGGTGCGCAAGCTCGGCAAGGGCGACGTTATCGGCGGCTTCGCCGGGGCCACCGCCGACGCCTTCACCCTGTTCGAGCGGTTGGAGAGCAAGCTGGAGCAGTATCCGGGGCAGCTGACCCGGGCGGCGGTCGAACTCGCCAAGGACTGGCGCACCGACCGCTATCTGCGGCGGCTCGAAGCCATGATGATCGTGGCCGACAAGGAGGTCTCGCTGGTGCTGACCGGGACGGGCGACGTCCTGGAACCGGAGTCCGGCGTGATGGCGATCGGCTCCGGCGGCAACTATGCGCTTGCGGCTGCGCGTGCGCTGATCGACACCGACAAGGACGCCGAGAGCATCGTCCGCCGCTCGCTCGACATCGCCGCCGACATCTGCGTCTACACCAACCGCAACATCACCATCGAAGCATTGTCGGCCGAGTAGACCATGACCGCGGACGAGATCGGCGCCCCGTCCCGGCAGTCGTCCGGACCCTGGCTCATCCCGGTGCTCTGTCTGCTTTCGCTGCAGGCCGCACTGTTGTTCGCGATGGGCCGGCTGCCGATCTGCGCCTGCGGCACCGTCAAGCTGTGGCATGGCGTGGTGCAGAGCTCGGAGAACTCCCAGCATCTCACCGACTGGTACACGTTCTCCCACATCATTCACGGCTTCTTGTTCTATGCGCTGACCATGCTGGTGGTGCCGCGGCTGCCCTGGCAGGGGCGGCTGATCCTGGCGATGCTGATCGAGGGCGCCTGGGAGCTGGTCGAGAACTCCAGCTTCATCATCGAGCGCTATCGTGCCGCCACGATCTCGCTGGACTATTTCGGCGACAGCATCGTGAACTCCGTCGGCGATACGCTGGCGATGATGACCGGCTTCCTGCTGGCGCGGGTGCTGCCGGTCTGGCTGACCGTCGTGATTGCAGTCGCGCTCGAGATCGGGGTGGGCCTGCACATCCGTGACAACCTGACCCTGAACATCTTGATGCTGATCTATCCAACCGAGGCGATCCGGCAGTGGCAGGCCGGACCGCCGCTCCTGTGACGGCGGAAATCCGGCTTGCCCTCATCCCCGTCCGACCCTAGCTAGAGCCTCATGACAGACTTTTCACCCCGCGAAATCGTCTCCGAACTCGACCGCTACATCGTCGGCCAGGCCGACGCCAAGCGGGCGGTGTCCATTGCGTTGCGCAACCGCTGGCGCCGGTTGCAGCTCGATGCAGGCCTGCGCGAGGAGGTGCTGCCGAAGAACATCCTGATGATCGGGCCGACCGGCGTCGGCAAGACCGAGATCGCGCGGCGGCTGGCCAAGCTCGCGGGCGCGCCGTTCCTGAAGGTCGAGGCGACCAAGTTCACCGAGGTCGGCTATGTCGGCCGTGACGTCGAGCAGATCATCCGCGATCTCGTCGAGGTCGCGATCGTCCAGGTGCGCGAGCGCAAGCGCAAGGACGTCGCCGCCCGGGCCCAGCTTGCCGCCGAGGAGCGCGTGCTCGATGCGCTGGTCGGCGCCAGCTCCAGCGCCGCCACCCGCGACTCGTTCCGCCGCAAGCTGCGCGCCGGCGAGCTGAACGACAAGGAGATCGAGATCGAGACGCAGTCGTCCGGCGGTGGCCTTCCGATGTTCGAGATCCCGGGCATGCCGGGGGCGCAGATGGGCGCGATCTCCATCGGCGACATCTTCGGCAAGCTCGGCGGCCGCACCAAGACGCGGCGCGTCACGGTCGAAGCCTCGCACGACATCCTGATCGCGGAAGAGTCCGACAAGCTGCTCGACAGCGACCAGCTGGTGCAGGAGGCGATCAGCGTGGTCGAGAACAACGGCATCGTGTTCCTCGACGAGATCGACAAGATCTGCGTGCGCGAGAACCGCGCAGGCGGCGACGTCTCCCGCGAGGGCGTGCAGCGCGACCTGCTGCCGCTGATCGAGGGCACCACGGTCTCGACCAAGCATGGCGCTGTGAAGACCGATCACATCCTGTTCATCGCGTCGGGCGCGTTCCACATCGCCAAGCCATCGGACCTCTTGCCGGAGTTGCAGGGCCGGCTGCCGATCCGCGTCGAGCTGCAGGCGCTGACGCGCGACGACATGCGCCGCATCCTGACCGAGCCGGAGGCGTCGCTGATCAAGCAATATGTCGCGCTGATGAAGACCGAGGGCGTGACGCTCGACATCACCGACGATGCGATCGACGCGCTCGCCGACATCGCGGTCGCGGTCAACTCCACGGTCGAGAACATCGGCGCGCGTCGGCTGCAGACCGTGATGGAGCGCGTCCTCGACGACATCTCCTTCACGGCCTCCGACCGCAGCGGCGAGACCATGCGGGTCGACGCCGCCTTCGTGCAGCAGCACATTGGCGATCTCGCCAAGAACACTGATCTCAGCCGGTTCATTTTGTAGCGGCTACCCGTATGGGTCGAGGCCGAGCTACAAATTCCGCCGTCGTCCCCGCGAAAGCGGGGATCCATAACCACCAAAGCCAATTGTGACTCTCGATGGCGGCTCCAGCCCTGCCTCAGCGTGTACAGCGGTGGCTATGGGTCCCGGCTCAAAGCCGGGACAATGTTGGATGTCGTGGCGACAGTCTCCCCGCCGGCCATCGCTCGGTCATGGCATGACCGGCGCCTACAACAAACATTGGCAGGCGATGCTCGCCGTCAACGCCGCCGTGATGCTCGGCGTGCTCCTGCACAAGATCACGCTGCCGCCCTACATCCCCTACATCCACCTGCTGGTCGACTATCACCACGGCTTCATCAAGCGCGCGCTGGTCGGTGCCATCGTCGGACTGTTCACGGCGAAGGTGCCGGTGTGGCTGGTGTTCGCAATCGGCGGCAGCGTCTGGCTGATCACGCTCGCTCTGTACCTGCAGCTGTTCCGACGCACCTTTGGTCTTGATCGCGCGCGGCTGCCGCTGTTCGTCTTCACGGCGGGCTCGCCGTTCGTCTTCAAGAACTTCCTGTTCACGCTCGGTCATTTCGACATCTATGGCTGTCTCGGCGTCATCGTCCTGTTGCTGGTCCCGGCGAGCTCACTCGGCTACGTCCTGCTCGCCACGCTCATCTCGGCGGTGCTGGTGCTGATCCATCACATCCATCTGCTGATGTATGTGCCCACCATCGTCGCCATCGTCGTGCTGCGCTACTATCTGGCCCGCCCCATCGCCCGGCTCGATCTTGCCGTGGGCGCAAGCGCGCTGCTGGGCCTCGGCATCCTGTTCCTGGCCGCGCAATTCCTCGGAACCATGCCGCTGCCCGAAGCCGATTTCGTAAGTTACTTGCAGACACGAATGGCCGATCCATCGCGCACCGAGCTGCTTCAGTTCGCCTATGTCTGGTACCAGCCGCTGTCCAAGGAAGTGCAGGACACCTGGGCGCGCATGCCGTCCAATCTGCTCGGCGTGCCCGTATATGCGCTGCTGCTCTGGCTGCATGCACCGCTATGGAGCTACTACAGAGATCTTGTCGGCGCATTGGAAGAGCGGCGCCATCGCCAGATCGTCATCGCCGCGCTGATCTTCATCAGCCTCGCCTACGTCGTGATGTTCGCGATGGTGTTCGACTATTCGCGCTGGATCTCGAGCTGGGTCGTTTGCATGGTGATGATGCTGCACGCGGTGAAGACGCTTCCCGCGACCAAGCCGATTGCACCGATTGATCCCGACGATCGCAGGACCACGATCCTGGGCTGGATCGTCACCGCCGTACCGCGCGTCGGCATCATCCGGCCGTTCTGAGCCTCAGCCTCTTGGGCGCCTGATACGGACGTAGAGCGCGCCGGCGCCGCCATGTCCGACGTGGGCCTCCTCGAAGCCGACGATCAGCGAGCGGAATTCCGGCAGGCTCAGCCAATGTGGCACTTGGCGCCGGAGCACGCCGCGTTCAGGGTCCGCGCCGATGGTGCCCTTGCCGGTGATGACGAGCACGAAGGTCAGCCCATCATGCTGCGCGCGATGCAGGAAATGATGCAGCACTTGGTGCGCCCGGCTCTGGGTCATGCCGTGCAGATCGAGCCGCGCATCGATCTCATTGCGGCCGCGCGACAGTTTCGAACGCTCCTTCCGGCCGAGCGAAACCAGCGGCGGAATCGCTGGCCGGACGGGTTTCGGCGCGGCAACCGGCGCGACCGGCCGCTGCGTCATCGCGGGTTTGTCCGGCTGCGGTTCGGACGTCGTCATCGGCGGATGCAGCCGCACCGGGCGCTGTGTCTTGCGCAGCGGCTTGACCTGGCGCGCGACCGTTTCCCACAGCGTGCGCTCGTCCTCGGAAAGGCCGCGCTTGCGACGGCCGCGCGGCGGCTCGGGATCATGCGACATGGAAACGGCTTGTCATCGGCGGTTGCGGTGGCGTCTGCCATAACGCAATCGGCGGATATTGCGATCACTTTCGAGTCGCGGTCGGGCCTCGGGCAGGGGCACTGGCTGTGGGGCCACCACGTTCTGCGCCACCGTGGTCGCGGGTTTTGCGACGGCGATCGCGGAGGTAGCCGCGACGGGAGCAGCGGCCTTTGAATCCTTGGCCGCGGAGGGCGCCGCCGCCGTCTTGGCCTGGTCCTGCTCCTTCGCTTGATCTTTGGCAGCCTCCTTCGCTGCCTGCTTCGGCAGCGCTTGCGGAAACAGCTTGGCGATCTTCTCCGACGGACGCGCATCCGGCAGCGGCATCTTGCGGCCACGCGCGACCGGATCGAGGCTCTTCGGCACCAGCATCACGAACTGGATGCTGTGCTTGAGGCGGCCGGAGACTTTGCCGGCGTCCTGTCCCGCGCCGAAGTAGAGATCGGCGCGCGCAGGTCCGACGATCGCCGAGCCCGTATCCTGGGCAATCATCAGCCGGTGGAAAGCCGTCTTCGACTTCTCGGATTCGATCGGCAACTCGCCGGTGATGAAGAACGGCGTGCCATAGACGTGCAGCGACTTGTCGACCGCGATCGAGCGGCCCGGAGTCAGCGGGATGCCCTGGGCGCCGACGGCCTCGTCCTTCTCCGACAGTTGCACCTCGCGGAAGAAGATGTAGGAGCGGTTGGTCCGCCGCAGTTCGTTGGCACCTTCCGGGTTCTGCTCCATCCAGTCGCGGATGCGCTGCATCGACATCTGCTCGCGCGGAATGATGCCGCGCTCGATCAGGACACGACCGACCGGCGTATAGGGATGGCCATTATAGGCATCGTAGTTGATGCGGACGGTCGAGCCATCGTCGAGACTGATGCGCGCGGATCCCTGGATCTGGGCAAACAGCAGGTCCGTCTGGTTCCTCAGCCACGCGATCTCCAGGCCGCGGCCCTCGATGGCGCCGTCCTCGATCTCCGCGCGGTCGTAATAGGGGACCAGCTTGCGCCGTCCGATCTTCCGGTAGACGGGACCCTTGTTGGGCAGACTCGTCGCGTCCTGCTTGAAGCCGCGAACGAACAGATTGGAGGGGCGGCGATAGACCGGAACGTTGTAGACCTCGTTCTGGGTCCGCGAGCCGTCGATCACGGGTTCGTAGTAGCCGGTGACGAAGCCGTCGGCATCGCCGAGCTTGGAGATCTTCAGCGGCTCGAAGTGCCGTTCGAAGAACGCCCTTGCCGCGGCATTGTCGGCGAGATCGGCGGCCCGGGCGTCGCGGCAAGGATCACGCAGGGAATCGCCTAGCGCCTTGGCGTCCGGCGTGACATCCGTCTTGGCGGCGATCGGCCTGCAACTGGCGCGGAACGTCCGGTACGCCGCGAGCTGATCATCGTCGTTCCAGCCGGGCACGTCGTTCCAGGCCAATGGCAGGTACTGGCTGTTGTTGATTTCGAGCGGCCAGTCGAGCTGGGGGTAGGGCAGGTGGCGCACCGATGCCGCCGGGGTCCGGTGGCGCGAGCGCACCGCCTCGGCCGCGTAAGGGGCGAGCGCCACGGCAACGACGCTCAAGGCGAGCGCCGATGTCCAGTACTTCACGCGATGAGCGGTGAAACCCCGCTTCCAAATTTCGCGAACCATGCTTGCACCATCAAAGTACCACTCAACGCGAAATTCGGAGAAAACGGGATTCTAAAAAATCGACGTCACAATTCAAGAATGCGCCTCGTCGTCCTCCTGACGCAGCCGGCCGACACCGAGAGCGGTGCCCTCCAACGTAACGCCGGCGGCGGCAACCTATTCCATCAATGGCTGCCAGTGCCGACCAGCTTCCAGTTCGGATCGCGCGAGCCGGTGTCGCGGGCGAAGGTCCAGATGTCGGTGATGTCGGCCACCTTGTCCGGATTGCCGTCGACGATGTTGCCCATCTTGTCGCGTGTCACCGAGATCATCTGCGAGACGAAGCGCACCGTGACCTGCGCGGTGCGGTCGCGCAGCTCGGCACCGACCAGCTCGGCGGTATCGATGGAGACGAAGCGGGTTTCGGTCTTCTGCTCCTGCTTCTCACGCTCCTTGATAACGGCGTCGAAGCTCTCATAGACCTCGGACGACAGCAGGTCGCGCAACGCGCGGCGATCGCCATTGGCAAACGCCAGCACGATCATCTCGTAGGCGCTGCGCGCACCGGTCAGGAAATGGCGCGGGTCAAACGAGGAGTCGTCGGCGACGATCGCGTCGAGGCCGCGCGCGAGCGGCGTGCCCGGCTCGGCCAAGCCGCGCCAGCGATCGCCCGCCGCCGGCATCTCGCCGCCGGGGACCGAAGCCGAGGGGTCGACGGGCTTGTTGGGAACCGGCATAACGTGGTTGTCCGGCGCACCCTGGACCGCGTTTCTGGCGGCGTGATCGAACGGCGTCCGCTCGCTTCCGGTGCGCTGCCCGAGCACGGCGCGCAGGCGCACGAAGATGAAGACCGCCAACGCCAGGAAGATGATGGTATAAATGTCCACGTCGTGTTCGCTTTCTGACCTGTCGAGCCGAACGCGGAGCCCGGCCACCGGACACCCGTTCTACAGGATCCAGGTAAAGACCCGTGAATCCCTCGGTCGACCCGGATGTAGTCATCGAATTGGGCCCGGCCAATGGCACATTGTGGCGTAGCGATCCTAACCCTTTTCCCTCTCAAGGGGAAATCCGATCGCCCCCTGATTGGAACGGGGTAGGCCGGTCGCTGGTTCCGTCCGGGGGTCGATGCGACAAATAGAGGCATGCCGGCCGGATCAATCCTTTGCCTCGGCCTTTTGCGGCGTCCGTGGCTCGTCCTTGTGGAACAAGCCGGCCCTATGGTAGCCACGCGCCGCAACGACCCGCCCTTTTTGCCTGGAGAACACTGCGATGACCAACGGTAACGGCGCCACTCCCGAGGCGGCTGCTCCTCCTCAACTGAACGTGCTGGCCCAATACATCAAGGATCTCTCGTTCGAGAATCCGAACGCTCCGCAGTCCCTGGCACCGCAGGGCCAGCCGCCGCAGATCAATATCCAGATCAATGTCGGCGCCAACGCGCTGAATGACACGGAATACGAGGTGACGCTGACGATCGAGGGCAAGGCCGAGAGCGGCAGCCAGGTGATGTTCAGCTTCGAGCTGGTCTATGGCGGCGTGTTCCGGCTGGTCAACATTCCGCGCGAAAACCTGTCGCCGATGCTGCTGATCGAATGCCCGCGCCTCTTGTTCCCGTTCGCCCGCGAGATCGTCGCCAACTCGGTGCGCGACGGCGGCTTCCCGCCGCTGATGCTGGACCCGGTCGATTTCGTTGGCCTGTACCGCCAGAACATGGAGCGCCAGGCAGCGGCCCAGGGCGGCCAGGTGCTGTCGAGCTGATCTGGTTCAGCTTTACGATTGATGTTTGCAGGGCGTGATCCGCTGCCGATCCGGCGGATCACGTGCCGGCGAGAAACTCCATCCAGATCGGCTTGTCGCCGAGGGTGGCGATGAAGGCGCGATGCGCCTCTCGCTCCGCATCCGTGACCCGTGGCAGAAGCGGCTGCTCGCGCTGACGGCGCGGCGTATCGCCGGCCCCCCCGATGCGGATCTCCTGGCTGTCCTGGGTCAGGATCAGCTGCGACTGCCGCGCCCCGACGAGATCGACATAGACCTCCGCCAGCAGTTCGGCGTCGAGCAACGCGCCGTGCTTGGTGCGGCGTGAGTTGTCGATCGCATAGCGTGAGCAGAGGTCGTCGAGGCGGTTCGACACGCCAGGATGCTTGCGACGTGCGAGCAGCAGCGTATCGACCAGACGATCCCTGGGAATGGCCGCGCGCTTGATCCGGTCGAGCTCGGCATTGATGAAGCCGATGTCGAACGAGGCGTTGTGGATCACCAGCGGGGCATCGCCGATGAATTCCAGGAACTCCTCCACGATCTCGTGAAACAGCGGCTTGTCCGCCAGGAACTCGCTCGACAGTCCGTGAACCGCGAACGCCTCCGCCGGCATGTCGCGTTCGGGATTGATGTAGCGGTGGTAGACTTGGCCGGTGGGCATGCGGTTGATGATCTCGACACAGCCGATCTCGACCAGGCGGTCGCCGCGCAGGGCGTCGAGGCCGGTGGTTTCGGTGTCGAGAACGATCTCACGCATCTGATCTGATCCGTCGAATTCCGCGCCGCCGGCGTTCGCGAATCAGCCCCGGCGCTGCGGCATTCTAACGACCTCCGCCAGGATGTCGCGGATGCGTGCCCGCACCAGATCGAGCCCGTGCGAGGTATCCACGACGAAATCGGCGCGCTTGCGCTTCTCGGCATCCGGCATCTGCCGTGCGAGCAGCGCATCGAGCGCTTCTTCCGTCATCGTGCCGCGCGCCAGGATGCGTTGGCGCTGGATCTCGGGCGACGTCGACACCACCACCACGGCATCGACGCGCTTGTCGCCGCCGGTCTCGAACAGCAAGGGGACATCGACGACCGCAACCGGCACGCCGGACTGCTCGGCGTCATCGAGAAACTTCTGGTGGTAGGAGCGCAGCATCGGATGCACGATCGCTTCGAGCCGGCGGATCGCGGCGGGATCGCCGACGACCTTGGCGGAGAGCCTGGCCCGATCCACCTTGCCGTCCACCGTCGTCCCAGGAAATTCGGCTTCGATCGCCGGCGCGGCTTCGCCCTCATAGACCTTATGAACGGTCGCGTCGGCGTCGTAGACCGGTACACCGGCTTCGGCGAACAGCTTTGCGGTCGTCGACTTGCCCATGCCCATCGAGCCGGTCAGACCCAGCACTCTCATCCGCGGTCACTCCCCCTTACGCGTGGCTGCGGTCGGCATCAGATCCTGAGCAGCTTCGCTTCGCGAAAATAGGCGAGCAGCGGCAACAGCGGCAGGCCGAGTATGGTGAAGTGATCGCCGTCGATCCGGTCGAACAGGTGCACACCGAGCCCTTCCAGCTGATAGGCGCCGACGCTGGATGTGACGGCTTCGCCGGCGACATCGAGATAGGCCGCGATCTCGGTTTCGGTGAGGGCGCGCATCGTCATCCAGGCAATTGCGACGTGCGAGAACAGCACCTCACCGTTGCGGACCACGGCAATGGCCGAGTGCAGCGCATGGGTGCGCCCGCCCAGCGCCAACAGTTGCTGCATGGCATGCTGGCGGCCGGCTGGCTTGTTGAACATGCGCTCACCCAATGCGAGCGTCTGATCCGCGCCCACCACATATGAATTGGGCCTGCTTGCCGAGACCGCAGCGGCCTTTGCGTTGGCAAGGTGTAACGCGATCTCGTAGGGCGCCACCAGGCCGGCTTCGGCCTGCACCGCGCGTTCGTCGATATCGGCCGGAAGGGCCTCGCACGCGAGGCCTGCGTTCGCGAGCAGCATCCGCCGCGCGCGGCTTTGCGATGCCAGAATGAGAGGCTCGTCACTGCACCAGATGGACATTGATCCGCTCACTAGTCCGGAAGCCGCTGCCGCTGCCGGTCGGTATAGAGTTTCAGGATCGCGGCCGCCGTCTCCTCGATCGAGCGCCGCGTCACGTCGAGCATGACCCAGTTGAACTTCGCACTCAGCTTGCGTGCATAGGCGACCTCGTCCGTCACCGACTGCTTGTCGACATAATTCTCATTGCCGGATTCCGCACCCATGCTGAGCAGGCGATTCTGCCGCACCTGGATCAGCCGCTCCGGGGTCGCATGCAGGCTGACGACCAGCGGCTTCTTCAATGTCTCGAGCTGATGCGGGATCGGAATGCCCGGGACCAGCGGCACGTTGGCGGTGCGCACGCCGCGGTTGGCGAGATAGATCGAGGTCGGAGTCTTCGACGTCCGGCTGACGCCCACCAGCACCACTTCGGCGTCTTCGAGGCCGTCGACCATCTGCCCGTCATCGTGGAGCATCGTGTAGTTCAGCGCATCGATGCGGGCGAAATATTCGGCATTGAGCACATGCTGCGCACCGACGCGGCCGGCGGTCGATGCGCCGAGATAGGCCTCAAACAGCTGCATCACCGGACCGATGATCGACAGGCTCGGGATGTTGATCTGCTGGCACTTGCCTTCGAGCCGGCTGACCAGGTCCTTCTCGAGCAGGGTGAACAGCACGATGCCGGGGGCTTCCTCGATCTCGTCGAGCACACGGTCGAGCTGCTTCTGGCTGCGAACCAGCGGGTACACGTGCTCGACGGGGGTCACGTTGGTGTACTGCGCGGCGACCGCTCGCGCGACCGTGATCAAGGTTTCGCCCGTCGAATCGGAAACCAGATGCAGGTGAAAGTAATTGCCGGTGGTGGGCATCAAATCCTTAACGATCTGTGAATCCCTGTGAAGGATGGGACCAAAAAGCGGCCTCGGACCGCTCCCTTTGTATAACCCCGATAGTTCTGCACATGGTCGCCGTCCGGGACGGCGCCAGGCAGCAGCGCGATGATATCGGGACGAGGTCGGTTTGTCTCTGGATAAGCTGTCGAAGGATTTCGGCAAGCGTTTGAATCACATTGAACTCTGCGGCGATCCGGCGCGTGCAGCTCACATGTTGAGGGATGTGAACAAGCTGCGGGCACACTGCGGATGACATTGCATGAGTCCAATCCACCGCTACCTAGACTCAAACCTTAAGATTCTAAAATTATTTGGTTTGGAGGGGACTGAGCGAGCGGATATGTCTCGGCACGCAAGCTGATCACCAGCCGAGAGGATCACGCGTCTCCGATGTATGAGTGGATCAAGGCCCTGCACGTCATCGCCGTCATCGCGTGGATGGCCGGCATGCTGTATCTGCCGCGGCTGTTCGTCTATCATTGCGACGCCGAGATCGGCTCGAAGCAGTCCGAGACGTTCAAGGTCATGGAGCGGCGCCTGCTCAAGGCGATCATCAATCCGGCGATGACCGTGACGTGGCTTGCCGGGCTCTATCTGGTCTGGGCCGGCCACTGGTATACCAGCGGGTGGTTTCATGCCAAATTTCTGCTGGTGCTGATCATGTCCGGAGTCCACGGACTGTTCACCCGCTGGGTCAGGGAATTCGGCGCCGACAAGAACACCCGCAGCCAGAAATTCTACCGCTACATCAATGAGGTACCAACGGTACTGATGATAGGCATCGTGATTCTCGTGATCGTCAAGCCGTTCTGACCGTTTCCCTCGGAATACCGCTGCGCTGCAGACGCCTTGCAGACGCCGGCGCGATTTTCTATATTGTAGATATCCCACCCCACGCAGGCGGATGTGGTTGCGTTCCGGCTTGACCGGCCGCCGCATCAGGTCTGGTGCCTCATCGGCGCCAACCTTGCTCAGACCTGCGGACCTCATTTTCGTCCGCCTTCCCACAGCCACCTCGCATCCCTCCCAAGTCGCTTCCACAGGACCACCCCAATGCGGGAAATCAAACTACAGGACCTCAAGTCAAAGACGCCGGCCGAGCTCGTCTCCTTCGCGGAGGAAAACGGGGTCGAGAACGCCAGCACGATGCGCAAGCAGGAGCTGATGTTCGCCATCCTCAAACAGCTTGCGATCCAGGAAATCGACATCATCGGCGAGGGCGTCGTCGAGGTGCTCTCCGATGGCTTCGGCTTCCTCCGCTCGCCCGATGCCAACTACCTGCCGGGTCCCGATGACATCTACGTCTCGCCCTCGCAGATCCGCCGCTTCGGGCTGCGCACCGGTGACACCATCGAGGGCCACATCCGCAGCCCGAAAGAGGGCGAGCGTTATTTCGCGCTGCTCAAGGTCAACACGCTGAACTTCGAGGATCCCGAGAAGTCCAAGCACAAGGTCAATTTCGACAATCTCACGCCGCTGTTTCCGGACGAGCGCTTCCGGCTCGAGCTCGAGGATCCGACCCGCAAGGATCTGTCGCCACGCGTGATCGACATCGTCGCGCCAATCGGCAAGGGGCAGCGCGCGCTGATCGTCGCGCCGCCGCGCACCGGCAAGACGGTGCTGATGCAGAACATCGCGCACTCGATCACGGCCAATCATCCCGAGTGCTACCTGATCGTGCTGCTGATCGACGAGCGTCCGGAAGAAGTCACGGACATGCAGCGCTCGGTGAAGGGCGAGGTCGTGTCCTCGACCTTCGACGAGCCGGCGGCGCGTCACGTCCAGGTCGCGGAGATGGTGATCGAGAAGGCCAAGCGCCTGGTCGAGCACGGCCGCGACGTCGTCATTCTGCTGGACTCGATCACCCGCCTCGGCCGCGCCTACAACACGGTCGTGCCGTCCTCCGGCAAGGTGCTGACCGGCGGTGTCGACGCCAACGCGTTGCAGCGGCCGAAGCGCTTCTTCGGCGCCGCCCGCAACATCGAGGAAGGCGGCTCGCTGACCATCATCGCGACCGCGCTGGTCGACACCGGTAGCCGCATGGACGAGGTCATCTTCGAGGAATTCAAGGGCACCGGCAACTCCGAGCTCATCCTCGACCGCAAGGTCGCGGACAAGCGGACCTTCCCGGCGATCGACATCGCCCGCTCCGGCACCCGCAAGGAAGAGCTCATCACCGAGCCGCAGAACCTCAAGAAGATGTACGTGCTCCGCCGCATCCTCAATCCGATGGGCACGATGGACGCGATCGACTTCCTGCTCGACAAGCTCCGCAGCACCAAGAGCAATGCCGAGTTCTTCGAATCCATGAACACCTGATCGGCCCACGGTCTTGATTTGGAAAGGGCGCTCTTTGGAGCGCCCTTTTTGTTTGACTTGTTTGTCGCTGCGCCGGGCGAGAAGTCCTCGATGCTTATCCGCCCGCCATGGTTCGTCGGCGTAAAGCATGCCGCTGCAAACCGATTGTCTTTCGCTGCCGGTGAGCCCAACTGAGGATCATGCATCCTCACGACCAGACCATCTTCGCGCTGTCCTCCGGACGCCTGCCGAGTGCGATTGCGATCGTCAGACTCTCCGGGCCTCACGCCGGCATCGCCCTTCAGATGCTTGCGGGGAAACTGCCGCTGCCGAGGATGGCGACGCGCGCCTTGCTGCGGGATGGCAATGGCGAACCAATCGACGATGCCGTCGTGCTGTGGTTTCCCGGCCCAGCCAGCGCCACCGGCGAGGATGTTGCCGAGTTGCATGTCCATGGCAGCCGCGCCGTCATCGTGGCGGTGTTCTCGGTCCTGTCGGCGATGCCGCAGATGCGCCCTGCCGAGCCGGGCGAGTTCACGCGGCGCGCGTTCGAGAATGGCAAGATCGATCTGACCGAAGCCGAAGGCCTCGACGATCTCATTCATGCCGACACGGATCGGCAGCGGCGCCAGGCGTTGCGCCAGCTCAAGGGCCTGCTTGGTGACAAGGCGCGGGGCTGGCGTGAGCAGATCATCGAAGCTACGGCGCTGATCGAGGCCGGGATCGATTTTGCCGATGAAGGCGACGTGCCAACCGAGCTGATGGCGCCGGCGCTATCGCGGAGTGAGCAGCTCCTGGCAGAGATCGAGACCGTGTTGTCGGCGCAGGGCCGGGCCGAGCGACTACGCGACGGCCTGACTGTCGTCATCGCCGGACCTCCAAACGCCGGCAAGTCGACATTGATGAACCAGCTCGCCCGGCGTGAGGTGGCGATCGTCTCGCCTCATGCCGGCACCACGCGCGACGTCATCGAGATCCAGCTCGATCTCCAGGGCTATCCCGTCACGGTGATCGATACCGCGGGGATCCGGGAGACGGACGACCCCGTGGAGCAGGAGGGGGTGCGCCGAGCCCGGGATCGGGCTGCGCAGGCCGATCTTGTGCTGTGGCTGTCCGAGGATAGTCAGCCGGAGGCAGAGCGTCGAAGCGGGGTGCCTGTCTGGCTGGTCCGGAACAAGATCGATCTGCCGAGACCGCAGGAGACAGCCACTGCGATGGTGCAGGGCGATGCTCCGGTCTTTGCGATCTCGGCCAGAACCGGAGCAGGGGTGGCCGGCCTGTTGGAGGCTCTGATAGGCTTTGCCCGTGACTTCTTCGGATCGACCGAGAACGGCCTGATCACCCGGGAGCGGCAACGAGCCCTGCTCAATGAGACCGTGGCGGCGCTTCGTCGGAGCGTTACGGCTGTTGATCTCGGTGAGGAGCTTGCCGCGGAGGAGCTGCGGATCGCCGCCCAGGCGCTTGGGCGTCTGTTGGGGCGGGTCGATGTCGAGGATGTGCTGGACGTGATCTTCCGCGAGTTCTGTATCGGAAAGTAGCAGCGTCAAGAGCCTCGCCGGACGCAGATATGCTTAATGAAATGTTGCTTGGTTAACTGATCGTCAATCGTTTCACGTGAAACAGGGGTAGAGCCCTCGTTGGACGTTTCACGTGAAACAAGTCCCAGATGGCACCGATGCTGTTTCACGTGAAACATCTCCCTGCCCGACGGTGGCGAATGTTTCACGTGAAACGTCTTCCGAGCGTTGTCCGCACGCGCTAGATAAGCCTCATGAGCGAGCATCTGACATCCTACGACGTCATCGTCATCGGTGGCGGCCACGCTGGCTGTGAAGCTGCGGCGGGCGCGGCGCGCATGGGTGCCCGAACCGCCCTGATCACGCATCAGTTCGCGACCATCGGCGCCATGTCCTGCAATCCGGCCATAGGTGGGCTGGGGAAGGGACATCTGGTTCGCGAGGTTGATGCTCTCGATGGGCTGATGGGTCGCGTCGCCGATGCCGGCGGTATCCAGTTTCGGGTTCTGAATCGTCGGAAGGGGCCGGCCGTTCGAGGTCCACGCGCCCAGGCCGACCGCAAGCTCTACGCTGCAGCGATGCAGTCGGCGATCCGGGAGACCGCGAACCTCGCCGTCATTGAAGGCGAGGCGGACGAACTGATCGTTGCCGGCGGGCGTGTAGCGGGGTTGCGGCTGGCTGATGGTCGGACCTTCATCTGTGGCGCTGTCGTCATCACGACCGGCACGTTCCTGCGTGGTCTGATCCACCTGGGTGAGAGAACCTGGCCGGCCGGCCGGGTCGGCGAAGCGCCGGCGCTGGGGCTGTCCCGGTCGCTCGAAGCCATCGGATTTCGGCTTAGCCGCCTCAAGACCGGCACGCCGCCGCGTCTGGATGGATCGACGATCGACTGGACAGCGGTCGAGATGCAGCCCGGCGACGATCCGCCGGAGCCGTTCTCCGTCCTGACCGACAGGATCACCACCCCGCAGATCCAGTGCGGGATTACCCGAACGACGATCGCGACCCATGAGGTGATCCGCGCCAACGTCCATCGCTCGCCGATGTACTCCGGCCAGATCAAGTCGACCGGGCCGCGCTACTGTCCGTCGGTTGAGGACAAGATCGTACGCTTCGGTGATCGCGACGGTCACCAGATCTTCCTGGAGCCGGAAGGGCTCGACGACACCACCGTCTACCCGAACGGTATCTCGACCTCGTTGCCCGAGGAGGTCCAGCTCGCGCTGCTGCCGACCATCCCGGGCCTCGAGCGCGTCCGGATGATCCGACCGGGCTATGCGATCGAGTACGACCACGTCGATCCACGCGAGCTGGAGCCAACGCTCCAGACCAAGCGGATGAGGGGCCTGTTCCTGGCGGGTCAGATCAACGGCACGACCGGCTACGAAGAGGCTGCCGCCCAGGGTCTGGTAGCCGGGCTCAATGCGGCGCTCGCGGCGGGCGGCGGCGAGTCGATCGTGTTCGATCGTGCCGACGGCTATCTCGGCGTGATGATTGATGACCTCGTGACGCGCGGGATCACCGAGCCCTACCGCATGTTCACCTCGCGCGCCGAGTATCGTCTCACGCTGCGGGCGGACAACGCCGATCAGCGTCTCACCGACAAGGGCATTGCGCTCGGCTGCGTCGGTGGCGATCGCGCGCGTTTCCATCGAACCAAGATGGATGCGTTGGAGGCTGCCCGTTCGATGGCGAGGTCGCTGACGATCACGCCCAACGAGGCGGCGAAGCATGGCCTCACGCTCAACAAGGATGGCCAGCGCCGCTCGGCCTTCGAGCTGATGGCCTATCCGGAGATCAGCTTCTCCGACATCAGAGCGATCTGGCCCGAGCTTGGCTCGATCGATCCGGCCATCGCCGTCCATCTGGAGATCGACGCCAAATATGATGTCTATGTCCGCCGCCAGAGCGAGGACGTCGATGCCTTCAGGCGCGACGAGGGACTGATGCTCGGCGACGTCGACTATGCGCTTGTGCCAGGGCTTTCTAACGAGGCGCGGGCGAAGCTGACAACGGCCCGGCCATGGACGATCGGGCAGGCCGGCCGGATCGATGGCATGACGCCAGCTGCGCTCGGAATTCTGGCTGCCTATCTCCGCCGTGAGGCACGGCGCAACAAGGCGACGGGCTGAGGGGGCGTTTCACGTGAAACGATCGTCGACATCCGTGGTGCCCGACGGCATCGGAGCGGACAAGGCCGCGGCGCTCGTGCTGACTCCCGTTTCACGTGAAACGGAGCAGCGCCTCGATCGCTACATTGCGCTGCTGCTGGAGTGGCAGGCGAAGACCAATCTGGTCGCGCCGTCGACCTTGCCCCATCTCTGGACGCGCCACATCGCCGACTCGTTGCAGCTTCTCGACCTCGCGCCCGACGCCAGGATCTGGATTGATCTGGGCAGCGGCGGCGGCTTTCCCGGCGTCGTGCTTGCTTGCGCTTTGGCCGATCGGCCGGGTGCACAGATTCACCTGGTCGAGCGCAACGCCAAGAAGGCAGCGTTCCTGCGCGAAGCAATTCGCGTCACCGGCGCTCCGGGGATCGTGCATTTGTCAGAGATCGGGGATATCGTGGAGAAGTGGAGCGGGCGAGTCGATTGCGTGACCGCACGCGCGCTGGCTCCACTACATCAGCTCATCGGCTTTGCGGAGCCCTTGGTGAAAAAAGGCGCGAAAGCGCTGTTTCTCAAGGGTCAAGATGTAGAAGCGGAATTGACCGAATCTACTAAGTATTGGAAAATTGAGTCGAAACTTCACTCCAGCCGGACGGGCGGGCAGGGCTGGATCGTCGCAATCGATTGCATCGAGCGACAGAGCTGAATTCCGTCAAGACGACAACCAATGGCGATCGCGCATGGCCGTAATTGATCAGATTTATCAAGAAGATAGAGCCCCGCACCCGGAGGGGCATCCGCGCATCCTGGCGCTCGCCAATCAGAAGGGCGGGGTCGGCAAGACCACGACCGCGATCAACCTCGGCACGGCGCTGGCAGCGATCGGCGAGCGGGTGCTGATCGTCGACCTCGATCCGCAGGGCAACGCCTCGACCGGGCTCGGCATCGACCGCGGCAGCCGTAACTGCTCGACCTATGACGTGCTGATCGGCGAGGCCTCGCTGCGCGACGCCATCGTTGCGACGGCCGTGCCGCGGCTGCACATCGCCTCCTCGACGATGGACTTGTCGGGTCTCGAGCTCGAGCTCGGTTCCACCGCCAACCGCGCCTTCCGTCTGCGCGATGCGATCGCCGGCCTCAACAACAACGTCTCGCCGGAGAACGACTACACCTACGTGCTGGTCGATTGTCCGCCGTCGCTGAACCTGCTGACGGTCAATGCAATGGCCGCGTCCGACGCGATCCTGGTGCCGCTGCAGTGCGAGTTCTTCGCGCTCGAAGGTCTGTCGCAGCTGCTGCAGACCGTGGAGCAGGTGCGCTCGACCCTGAACCCGAACCTCTCGATCCACGGCATCGTGCTGACGATGTTCGACTCGCGCAACAACCTGTCGAACCAGGTCGTCGCCGACGTCCGCCAGTTCATGGGATCGAAGGTCTACAACACGATGATCCCGCGCAACGTGCGCATCTCGGAAGCGCCGTCCTACGGCAAGCCGGTGCTGGTCTACGACTTGAAGTGCGTCGGCAGCGAGGCCTATCTCAAGCTCGCGACCGAAGTCATTCAGCGCGAGCGTGACCTGCGCACGAACTGACTTTGCCTCTGCTCCGGGGGACCTCGTCGCCCGGATCTCATTCGAGGACGACGGCGGGTTTCGAAATGAATCCGCTCCCTCGTTCATTGTGCCGACGGGACCGATCGGCAGCAGACGCAAGCGGAGCGTGACGTGAATCCAAAGGAGAAGGCGATGGCCGACGAGTCGCGATCGCGATTGGGCCGGGGTCTCGCAAGTCTGATCGGTGACGTCGGGCGCGAGGCGGGGGCGCCGCCGGAGCGGCCGCGCAACCAGCGCAAGGTGCCCATCGAGTTTCTGAAGCCCAACCCGCGCAATCCGCGCAAGACGTTTTCCGACGGCGAGCTCGCCGAGCTCTCGGCCTCGATCAAGCAGCATGGCGTGATCCAGCCGATCGTGGTGCGTCCGGTGAAGGGCCAGCACGACCGCTACGAGATCATCGCCGGCGAGCGGCGCTGGCGCGCCTCGCAGGCCGCCGGCCTGCACGAGGTGCCGATCGTTCCGGTCGATGTCAGCGACAGCGATGCGCTGGAGCTCGCGATCATCGAGAACGTGCAGCGCGAGGATCTCAATCCGATGGAGGAGGCGCAGGGCTATCACGCGCTCGCCAACGAGTTCAAACGCAACCAGGAAGACATCGCCAAGATCGTCGGCAAGAGCCGCAGCCACGTCGCCAACATGATGCGGCTGACCAAACTGCCGGCCGAGGTGCAGGGCTTCATCGCGACGGGACAGATCTCGGCCGGTCATGCGCGTGCGCTGATCAACCTGCCGGATCCGATGTCGGCGGCGAAGAAGATCATCGCGGAAGGATTGAACGTCCGCCAGACCGAGGCGCTCGCGCACGAGGAGGGCGTGCCGGAACGCAAGCCGCAGAAGCCACGCAGCTCTGGGGGCAGTGCGCCGGCGGAGAAGAAGGACGCCGACACCATCGCGCTGGAGAAGCGCGTCGGCGATGCACTCGGCCTTTCGGTGTCGATCAGCCACCGCGACCCCGGCGGTACGGTGCAGATCACCTACCGCAGCCTCGAGCAGCTCGACGAGGTGATGCGGCGGCTGGAGCAGGGTTAGGCCGTTAGGTCGTAATTGCTGTTCCGTTGTCGAGATACTTCCTACGAACTCCCGTCAGCTTTGTTGTGACGTCCTCACCACATCGTCATGGCCGGGCTTGACCCGGCCATCCATCTTTTAGGGGTACTCGCTCCAAGAGGATGGCTGCCCGGGTCAAGCCCGGGCACGACGAGTTACTCATTAGGCGACGGGTACGACCAGTGCTTCCTGGTCACGGTTGCCTCTGGTGATCTCGAAACTCTCCTCCGTCATTCCGGGGAGTGCGCAGCACGAACCCGGAATCCATCTCTCGGCAGATCGCTTGGCCCGATGGATTCCGGGCTCGCCGCGCTGGCGCGCGTCGCCCCGGAATGACGTCGGAGATTGGAGCAAGGCCTCGGGCCCACTCATCCCTTGCGCCGCGCGTTCACCGCGATCGACAGCAGCGTTCGCTGCGCGATGGCTGCGGCGAGGCCCGGCTGCTTGCGCATGTCGAGGGCGGCGGTGGCGAGCTGGTCGATGATCGGCAGCAGCCGCGCCGGAGAGAAATTACGCAGCGCCGTCTCGGCGCTCGGCTTTCGTGAGAAATGCAGCCGCGGAAAACCGCCTTCGAGAATGGCCGACACGGGCGTGCCGGATGCGACGGCAAGGGCCGACTTGTGCAGCCATGCCGCATGTCGCTGCGCAGCGGAGATGATGACACCGGGATAGGTGCCGGCGATCATGGCCTTGCCGAACTCGGTCTCGACCATTTCGGGCTTGCCGCCGAAGGCGCCGTCGACGATCGGGTCGAGCTTCATCTCCGAGGCGTCGGCGACCACCGCCATCACATGGTCGAGCGTCACCTCGCCCTCGCCATGAGCGAACAAGGTCAGCTTGCGCAGCTCGTTGCGCGAGGCCTGGCGGTCGCCGCCCAGCAGGGCCATCAGCGAGGCGCGAGCGTCGGGCGCGATGCGCAGGGCGGCGATGCGCAATTCGTCGTCGATCAGCTTGGCGAGATCGCGCTCGGTGTCCGGGTAGCAGCCGATCGCGACCGCCGTTTTGGCCTTCTCGCAAATCTTGCGCAGTGGCGAATCGGGGCGGATGTCGCCGGCCTCGATGACGATGCGGCAGTCCCGTACATTCATCTCGCTGAGCGTCTCGACGCCGCTGGCGAAATTGCGCGAGCCGGCGCGCACCCGGATGGCCCGCCGGCCGCCGAACAGCGGCACGGTCATGGCTTCGTCGACGAGGCGCGACGGTTCCGCGGAGAGCTCGTCACCGTCGAGCCTGACCACGGAGAAGGGATCATCGGGGTTGTCGACGGCCGACGCGATAAGGGCCTCGGCGCGCTCACGGACCAGGCCCGTATCCGGGCCGTACAACAGGATCAGCGGCCGGGCGGCGTCCGGTTTGGCCAGGAAGGCATCGATGTCTCGTCCGCGCAGCGCGACCACGGCGATGTCAGCCGAGCGTCAGGTGCCGGCGGTGAAATAGGCTGCGAGCCGCGTCTTGATCTTCTCGGCGACTTCCTCGGAGGCGCGATCCTCGGCATCACGGAAGGCGCGCTGGCGGGCGAAGCGCTGGTATGAGCCGGGGATGTCATAAGAGGTACGCGCGAAGGTCGTACCGGTCATGACCGACTTGTTGGTCGCCAGCTCGACCAGATTGTACTGCACGTCGACGCCGACATTCTCGGTCGTCGGCAGACCGGTCGTCTGCGAGACGATCAGCGAGGACCGGCTGGTCTGCAACCGCAGCACCAGCTTGTGGGTCGGGGCCGTGCCGGTCGCGGTGCCGTAGAGCTTGAATGCGAGCGCGTTGCGGATACCGACGCCAATGCGCGCCTCGGGGGAGGCGTTCGGCTTGTCGACCGGCGGCAGCTCGATGCCCATCAGCTTGTCGCGCAGGGCAGGGGTGCCGTCGGCGTGCTCCGCGTACATCGGCTGGAAGCAGCCGGCCGTCAGCCCGGCCAAGGCGGCCACGGCAACGAGGCGTGCAGCGATCCGAAACCTAGCCGACGACATTCACGATCCTCTTGGGAACAATGATCACCTTGCGAACGGCCTTGCCGTCCAGCGCTAGTTTTACTGCATCGAGGGCCAAAACGGCAGACTCAATTTCCGGATTCTGCGCGTTGCTGGCGACTGTGACTTCTCCGCGCTTCTTGCCGTTGACCTGGACGACCAGGGTCATGCTGTCCTCAACCAGCAAATCGCGTTCGATTTGCGGCCAGGAGGCCTCCGAGATCAGGCCAGTCTGGCCCAGCACCTGCCAGCATTCCTCGGCCAGATGCGGCATCATCGGCGAGATCAGCTGCACCAGGATGCCAGCGGCCTCGCGAATCGCCCAGGCCAGGTCCGGCGCCGGAGTCGCCGGCCGGCCCAGCACCTCGGCCAGCGCGTTGGCGAATTCGCGGATGTGCGCCAGGCAGACGTTGAAATGCAGCCGCTCGATGCCGCCGGTCACCTTGTCGAGAGCGCCATGCGCGGCCTTGCGCAGCGCCAGCGCGTCTGCGCCGAAGTCGGAGGGACGGGAGGAGGCGGCCTCCTGGCCTGCTGCGACCGATTCGTTGACCAGCCGCCACAGCCGCTGGACGAAGCGGGCCGCGCCCTGCACCCGTTCGTCGCTCCAGATCACGTCGCGATCCGGCGGTGAGTCCGACAGCATGAACCAGCGCGCGACGTCGGCGCCGTAGCTCTCGATGATGTCGTCGGGATCGACGGTGTTCTTCTTCGACTTCGACATCTTCTCGATCGGGCCGATCGTGATGTCCTCGCCGGTGGCGGCCAGCACCGCGCGGCGGCCGTTGCCGCCGACCTCGATCTTGACCTCGGCGGGATTGACGTAGGTGCCATCGGCCTTCTGGTAGGTCTCGTGGACCACCATGCCCTGCGTGAACATGCCGGCGAACGGCTCGTCCATGGCGACGTGGCCGGTGGCCTTCATCGCGCGGGTGAAGAATCGGCTGTAGAGCAGATGCAGGATCGCGTGCTCGACGCCGCCGATATACTGATCCACCGGCATCATCCGGTTGGCGACCGCAGGTGTCGTCGGCGAGGTCTCGTTCCACGGATCGGTGAAGCGCGCGAAGTACCAGGACGAATCGACGAAGGTGTCCATCGTGTCGGTTTCGCGGGTCGCCTTGGCCCCGCATGTCGGGCAGGTGACGTGCCTCCAGCTCGGATGGTGGTCGAGTGCGTTGCCGGGCTTGTCGAAGGTGACGTCATCAGGCAGCACGACCGGCAGGTCCTGCGCCGGCACCGGCACGACATCGCATTTGGGGCAGTGGATCACCGGGATCGGGCAGCCCCAATAGCGCTGGCGCGAGATGCCCCAGTCGCGCAGGCGGAAATTGACCTGGCGCTCGCCGACCGGCGCGCCGCCGCGCGGCTCGCTCTCGAGCCGCCTGGCGACCTCGTCCTTGGCTTGCGCGATCGTCATGCCGTCGAGGAAGCGCGAATTGATCAGGCGGCCGTCGCCGTCGAACGCGGTGTCGGTGATGACGAAGCTCGCTGGGTCCTGGCCCTCGGGGCAGACCACCGGGACATTGCCGAGGCCGTATTTGTTGACGAAGTCGAGGTCGCGCTGGTCATGCGCCGGGCAGCCGAAGATGGCGCCGGTGCCGTACTCCATCAGCACGAAATTGGCGACATAGACCGGCAAGGTCCAGCTCGGATCGAACGGGTGCACGGCGCGGATGCCGGTGTCGAAGCCCTGCTTCTCCGCAGTGTCGATCGCCTCCTGCGCGGTGCCGATCCGCTTGATCTCGGCGATGAACGCGGCGAGCTCCGGGTTCTTCGCCGCCGCGGCCTGGGCCAGCGGGTGGTCGGCCGAGATCGCCATGAACTTGGCGCCGAACAGCGTGTCCGGCCGGGTCGTGAAGATCTTCAATTCGGTCTCGCCGGCCGGCGTCGTCGCCGGATCCAGCGCAAAACGGATCAGCAGGCCTTCCGAGCGGCCGATCCAGTTGCGCTGCATCAGCCGCACCTTGTCGGGCCAGCGGTCGAGACCATCGAGCGCGTCCAGCAGCTCCTGCGAGTACTTCGTGATCTTGAACACCCACTGGTTCATCTCACGCTGTTCGACCACCGCACCGGAGCGCCAGCCGCGACCGTCGATGACCTGCTCGTTGGCGAGCACGGTCATGTCGACCGGATCCCAGTTCACCTTGCGCTTCTCGCGCTCGACCAGCCCCGCCTGCATGAAGTCGAGGAACATCTTCTGCTGGTGCTTGTAGTAGGACGGATCGCAGGTCGCGAACTCGCGCGCCCAGTCGAGCGACAGCCCGATCGAGCGCAGCTGCTTCTTCATCGCGGCGATGTTGTCGTAGGTCCACGCCTTCGGCGCCACCTTGCGCTCGATCGCGGCGTTCTCCGCCGGCAGGCCGAACGCATCCCAGCCCATCGGGTGCAGGACGTTGAAACCCTTGGCGCGCATGAAGCGGGCCAGCACGTCACCGAGCGTATAATTACGGACGTGGCCGATATGGATGCGTCCCGACGGATAGGGAAACATCTCGAGTACGTAGTATTTCGGGCGCGGATCGTCGTTCTTCGTGGCGAAGATCGCCTTCTCGTCCCACTGGCGCTGCCAGCGCGGCTCGGCTTCACGGGCGTTGTAGCGTTCGGATGTCATGGAATCGCTTATAATTTTCGAGGATTCGCGTCGTTTGAAGACGGCGGACTAGGCCACAAAAGCGGCAGCCCGGTCAATGGGGCGACAGATGATGATACCATTTTGGGCATCTGCTAAGCGACGGTAATCGTGAGTTTTTTTGCGGGCTCTGCCGGCAGTGTCGAAGGTCCGATTGAGGCACGGTTAAGACTTGAATGGGAGACTGAGTGCATACATCCAGGCATCCGCCCGCATCTGGGGTCACTCCACATCGTGTCCGGCGCTACGTTCGACGAGCTTGACTTCGAGTACGCGACGACGGTCGCGGAAAAGGCCATGAAATCCATGGCTCAACAGCGCGTGCCACCGACGCCTAACAACTTCCATCTGTGGTTCAAGTACTCACTGGGCTCGGCGTCGGACCTCAAGCGCGCCGTCGACATCCTGGTCAGCAACAAGCGCAAGTTCGACAAGACCACCAACCAGGCGCTGTTCGACACCTACATCGGCCAGCAGGGTACGGAAGCGGCCGTCGTCCACAAAGTCTCGCAGCAGTTGCATGGCGTGATGGACTCCGCCAAAAGTTATCTGACCGCCGCGATCGCCGACAACCGCACGCACATGGCGGCGATCGATGGCGTTGCCGAACGCAGCGAGCAGGGCGTCGATCCGAAGATCCTGATCGAGAACCTGGTCAGCGAGCTCGCCCAGGCGACCGCGCGTGCTGCGAAACTCGAAGTGAGCTTTGCCGAAAAGTCACGCGAGCTCGACACCATCAGGGACTCGCTCAACAAGTCCGAGCAGCGCGCGCGCACCGACACGCTGACCGGATTGCCGAACCGCCGCGCGCTCGAAGAGTTCTTCCGCCACGCGCAGATCGAGGCGATGGAGCGCGACGAGCCGCTCAGCATTCTCCTGATCGACGTCGACCACTTCAAGAAGTTCAACGACAATTACGGCCATGGCGTCGGCGATCAGGTGCTTCGCCTTGTCGCCAAAGCCTTGCGCGAGCGCGTCCGCGACAACGATCTTCCGGCGCGCTATGGCGGCGAGGAACTGATCGCGGTGCTGCCGCAGACCGACCTCGAAGGTTGCACTGTCATCGCGGAGCGGATCCGACGCACCATCGCCGACTGTCAGTTCACGCGTCGCTCGACCGGCGAGGTGTTGCCGCAGATCACGGTGTCGATCGGCGTCGGCCAGTTCCAGTTCGGCGAATCGATGGCTGATCTCATCGACCGTTGCGACCGCGCGCTGTATCTCGCCAAGAAGCTCGGTCGCAACCGCGTCGTCACCGAGCTCGAGCTCGACCGCAAGCTCGCGGTCGGCTGATTGCGGGCCGCGGCCGCAGCGCCCTATCCGGCGCGCACCACGCCGCTCCTGTCGTCAGCGAAATCCGCGAAGCCATGTGCAACCACCGTGTTGCGGCCGCGATGCTTGGCCGCATAGAGCGCGGCGTCGGCGGCTTCGATCAGGTCGGAGGGCATCAGCGATTCGTTCGGCCGCGTCGAGGCGACGCCGACGCTCACGGTGACGCATTGATGCGCCGAGGTCGCATGCGGCAGCTCGAGCTCCAGCACCGCGGCGCGCACCTGCTCGCCGATCGCGAGCGCCTCTCTGGCACCCATGCCCGGCAACAACAGGCAGAACTCCTCACCGCCATAGCGGCCGGCGAAAGCCGTCATCGCGCCGGCGATCTGCGACAGCGTCTCGCCGAGACGTGACAGGCAGGCGTCACCCTCGGGGTGACCATAGGTGTCGTTGTAGAGCTTGAAGTGGTCGACATCGATCATCAGCAGCGACAGCTCGGTGCCGGCCTGCTGCGCGCGGCTCCATTCGACGTCGATGCGGTTCTGGAAGCCGCGGCGGTTGGCGAGGCCTGAGAGCATGTCGATCGACGCCATCACCGTCAGCCGGTCATTCGCGGCGACCAGCTCGCGCTCGCGCTGGCCAAGCTTGGCGGCCATCGCATTGAAGGACTTTGCCAGCGGCACGAACTCCGACGGCAGATGCTTGGTGGTGACGCGCGCCGACCAGTGGCCATGGCCGAAGCGCTTGGCGGTCGCGGCGAGCATGCTGACGGGCTTCACGATCAGCTTCTCGGCGGCGATCAGCGCGCCGAGCAGCACGATCAGGCACACGAGGCCGGCCTGCAGATAGGCGTTGCGGATCTCGCGGTCGATGGCGGCGGTGACGCGGGTCTCATCGATGCTGACGATCAGCCGCGATCCGGTGTCGGCGATCCGGGTGAAGGTGATCGCGCGCTTGGATCCATCCGCCGCCGTGAAGCCCATCGTCTCGGTCGGCTTCCCCGAACTCAGCGCGGTCTCGGCAACGGCCGACAACAACGGCACGCTGTCGAGCGGCCGGCCGATCAGCTCGGTGCGGTCGACGGGCGCTGCCAGCACGGTTCCTTCGCTGTCGACCAGCACCGCCGTGATGCCGGGGCGGCCGCCAAGATTGTTCATGATCTTGGACATCCATTCCAGGTTCACGCTCGCCAGCATCACCGCGTCCGGCTCGCCGGTGATGGCGCCGACCGGATAGGCGGCCATGACGATCGGCACGTGCGACGGTTTCGACAGCAGGTAGTCGCTGAACACGAAATCGCGTGATTCCTGGGCGCCACGGAAATACGGCCGGTCGCTGAAATCGAGCCCGACATATTGGTTGTTGGTCGAGCACTGGATGCGGCCGTCGCGGCCGGCGATCATCAGGGTGCGGATCCAGGGCAGGGTCGCCGGCAGGCTGGCGCGCATCATGTCGCAACTGCGGCTCACGCCGGTGCTCGACGCCCGGACATAGGCGGTCGACTTCAGCACCGTCTCCACCGACATGATGACCTCGCGCTGCATGTCGGCGCTTTGCCGGGCGAGGCCGAAGAATTCCTCCGATGCGAGCGCGATCTGCCTCGTCCTGGCGCTTTCCAGGGAGCGCGCGCGTTCCAGCATCAGCGGCGCCACCAGGATCAGGGCGAGCAGCGCCAGCCGGGCGCGGATCCCCATCAGCCGGTTCAGCTTCACTCTATTGCGATTGAAGCGGATGCTTGGCATTTCTTTCCCCTACCCCGGCCGTGCAGGGTAAGGAGAAGGGCTCAAGAACCCTTTCTCGAACTCTGTAAAATTGCAGCCAAACCCGCAAATCTAACGACCGACGGACGCCATCGTGCCTGAATTGAACGCCTCATCCCCGTCCTCGCCGTCTGCGCTCGCCGCCGTCGAGCAGGAGATTCTGCGCGCCTGCCGCGATGCCGAGCGCGATCGCGCCTCGGTCACGCTGATCGCCGTGTCGAAGACCTTCGATGCCGAGGCAATCGAGCCGGTGATCGCGGCCGGACAGCGCGTGTTCGGTGAAAATCGCGTTCAGGAAGCCAAAGCCAAGTGGCCGCCACTGATGGCCGCGCATCCGGGACTCGCACTGCACCTGATCGGGCCGCTGCAATCCAACAAGGCCAAGGAGGCGGTGGCGCTGTTCGAGGCCATCCATTCGGTGGACCGGCCAAGCCTGTGCGCGGCGCTCGCCAAGGAGATTTCCGCCCAGGGCCGGCATCCGCAGCTGTTCGTCCAGATCAATACCGGCGAGGAGCCGCAGAAGGCGGGAATCGCGCCCGGCGACGCCGACGCCTTCATCGCCGCCTGCCGCAAGGACTACGGGCTCGCGATTTCAGGGCTGATGTGCATTCCGCCGGTAGAGGACGCGCCCGGTCCGCATTTCGCGCTGACCGCCAAGATCGCCGCCCGCAATGGCCTTGCGCATCTGTCGATGGGCATGAGCGCCGACTTCGCCACCGCCATCCAGTTCGGCGCCACGCATGTCCGTGTTGGCTCGGCGATCTTCGGGCATCGCTGAAGGGGGGCGCAATCGCGGCCGGCCCCTACTCGAACCGCACCGATACCTGCCCCAGATCGCCGAAATCGGCCTCCATGTGGTCCCCGCTGCCGATCGGCAGCGGCGCATGACAGGTGCCGGTCGTGACCACCTGCCCTGCCCGCGCGGGCACGCCAAGCGCGCTGAGCTCGTTGACCAGCCAGGCCAGCGCCACGCGCGGATCACCAAGCACGTTGCGGCCGTGGCCGATGAAGGTCTCGCCACGCAGCGCGATGCGCGGCCGCTCCGCGATCAGGTCGCGGCTGCGCCAGTCGGCGGTGGTGGCCTCGCCCAGCACGAACAGATGCGCGCAGGCATTGTCGGCGATCAGTTGCGCCTCGCCGGCGCTGACGAAGTCGGCGAACCGCGAATCCGGGATCTCGATCGCGGGATGCAGGGTGTCGACCGCGGCCAGCACCTCTGCGACATCATAGGGTGTCGGCCGCGGCAGCAGGTCCGCTCCCAGGCGGAACGCGAACTCCGGCTCCGCGACCCGCATCGCGTTACCGGCCATCGCTGCGGTGCCACCCGCCGGCAACACCGTCTCGGCCAGGATCCGCCCGGCCATCGGACCGGCGACATTGATATGGCGCTGGCCGGCCTCGCTGGTCGCCGCAATTTTCCAGCCGAATAGTGGCTTGGGCGAGTGGCGCTCGAGCTCGGCCTGGATGGCATAGCCCTCGGCGCGGTCCCTTGGACGCAGCTCCGGCGGCAGCGCTGCGAGCTTCCGGCCTTCGTTCCAATGCTGACGCAGAAGGCCCGCGGCGCTGGCTGGCTCATCCGGTGCGCGCATGCCGTCCTCCCCTTCTCTTGTTATTGGATGACGATCCTGGTGCGCGGGCCGATCCTTTGCAACAGACGCAGCATCGCCGGGCGGGTCATGGCCACGCAGCCTGCGGTCGGGCGGAAGTTCGGTCGCGCCAGATGCAGGAACACGGCACTGCCGCGGCCCGCGATCCGCGGCCGCGTGTTGTGGTCGATCTCGATGATGAAATCGTACAGATGGTCCTGGCGCGCCAGCCGGTCTCCGGGCCGGTCGCCGCGCAGCCGGATCGCCTGGTTGTAATGCCGGTCGGCCGGGTCCTCGCACCAGGCATCCTCCGGACCGATCGGCCGAACCGGCAGGACCGTGTGTGGGCGGGGGTGACGGTCGGCCCGCCACCACAGCCGCCGCGGCCGGAACACGCCTCGTGGCGTACCACCATCGCCTTCGCGCTTGTTGGCCAGGATGCCGCCGCGGCCGAGCGCCACCGGGATGACCTGGCCCCAGACCTGGAGCCAGCCGCGCTGCCGCGACCCGGCTTTGGTGCGAATCGAGATCCGCGATGCTGGCATGCCAAGCTTTACCTTCGATAACGACATGAAACAACGTGCCTTTTCATTGCCATGGATTGCCCGGTAATTGCCTTAATGTCGGCAAATGGTCCGCCGCGAGGGTCGAACAGGACAATCATCTCAATCCCTGCTCAATTCTGGAGTAGAGTCCCGGGCGCTTGTGAATCGGTAACAGCCCCCTACTTCAAGACGGAACAGGGCTGATGAGCCTGTTTGCCCACCGTTTGACGGCGCCACCCATCCGATCCCGCCGGCGCCACCTAGAGGATTGTACAATGGCCAATGCCCGCAAGATCCTGATCGTGGATGACGACACCGATCTGCGCGATGCCCTGATGGAGCAGCTCTCGCTGCATGACGAGTTCGAAGCCCAGGCCGTCGATACCGGCGCCAAAGGCGCCACCGCCGCAAAGGCCAATTCACCCGACCTGGTTCTGATGGACGTTGGCCTGCCCGACACCGATGGCCGCGAAGTGGTGCGGTCCCTGCGCAAGGGCGGCTTCAAGGCGCCGATCATCATGCTGACCGGGCACGATACCGATTCCGATACGATTCTCGGGCTCGAATCCGGCGCCAACGACTATGTCGCCAAGCCCTTCCGCTTCGCCGTGCTGCTGGCCCGCATCCGCGCCCAGCTTCGCCAGCACGAGGCCAGCGAGGACGCGGTGTTCTCGGTCGGCCCCTACAGCTTCCGGCCGGGCTCGAAGATGCTGACGGGCGCCAACGCCCGCAAGGTCCGTCTGACGGAGAAGGAAACGGCGATCCTGCGCTTCCTGTATCGCGCCGGCCAGCAGCCGGTGTCCCGCGAGACCCTGCTCCAGGAGGTCTGGGGCTACAATTCTGGCGTCACCACCCACACGCTGGAAACGCACATTTACCGTCTGCGGCAGAAGATCGAGAAAGATGCCGCGAATCCAGAGATTCTGGTGACGGAGGCCGGTGGCTACAAGTTGGTACCGTGATAGGTTCGGGGATGGCGGTTTCGCCATTTATGATATTGGTTCCATTCCGCCTTCCCCGGGCCCTTGATGTCGATCGAAGACGATATTGCGCTGCTGGAGCGCGTCCCAACATTGCGCCTGCTGGGAACCGACTCGCTTCGCATGATCGCCATCGGCTCCGAGCAGCGTAACATCCAGAGCGGCGAGACCCTGTTCCGCGAAGGTGACACCGCCGATTGCGGCTATGTCGTCCAGCGTGGGTCATTGCGCATCAGCGACGAGGTCGGTGCCGAGATCGTCGCCACGCCGACCATGCTGATCGGCGAGCTGGCGCTGCTGGTCGAGATGCGGCGCCCGGCGACCGCGACGGCCCTGGAATATTCGACCGTGGTGCGGATTTCGCGCAGCCTGTTTCAGCGTGTGCTCGAGAGCGACGCCATGGCTGCGCGCCGGCTGCGCGACGAGTTCGCCCACCGCGCCAGCCGAATCGCCAATGACATCATGGCGGCCGGGACCAAGCTGACGTCGTGATCTTCTTGTCCGGGCGGGTCAGCTTCGCTTTCGCTACGACACGTCCAGCGTCACCGTGACCGGCACATGATCCGACGGCCGCTCCCAGCTGCGGGCGTCGCGCAGGATCCTGAAGTCGCTGACCCGGTCCTTCAGTGCGCGTGACACCCAGATGTGGTCGAGCCTTCGGCCGCGATCACCGACGGTCCAGTCGGCGGCACGGTAGCTCCACCAGGTGTAGACCTTCTCCGACATCGGGATGCGCTCGCGGGCGACGTCGACCCATTCGCCATGGGCCTGCGCCGCCAACAGCTTCTCGCATTCGACCGGCGTGTGCGACACCACCTTCAGGAGCTGCTTGTGCGACCAGACATCGTGTTCATGCGGCGCGACGTTGAGATCGCCGACCAGGATGTGCCGGTCGTCGCCGCGCGGATGCAGCGGCTCGCACGCCTTCATCTCGTCGAGGAATTGCAGCTTGTGCTCGAATTTCGGGTTGAGCGCGGGGTCGGGAATGTCGCCGCCTGCGGGCACGTAGAAATTGTGCAGCACCAGCGGCTGCGCGAGCTGCGCCTTCTCGCCGAACGCCACCGTGATGTGGCGCGAATCCACCTTGTCGCAGAAGGTGCGGACGTTGGTCTCCTCGAACGGCCATTTCGAGATCACGGCGACGCCGTGATAGCCCTTCTGCCCGTTCAGCGCGACGTGCTCATAGCCGAGCCGCTTGAAACGCTTCAGCGGGAAAGCGTCGTCGATGCACTTGGTCTCCTGCAGGCACAGCACATCGGGCCTGACCTGCTTGATGAGCTTGGCGACGAGGTCGATGCGCAGGCGCACCGAATTGATGTTCCAGGTGGTCAGGACGAGACGCATGAGACCCGCGTCATATCATGAAATGCGTCGATGTCGGCGATTCCGCTCCGCTTCTGACGCATCGGAATGACCGCGTTGGCTGGCCTTATCCCCAGCCATGTGGGACGGTGCCCGATCAGCGCCGTTTGCTCTCGATGACGTCCCATACGCGGGCGGCGATGTCGGGGCCCCCGAGCCGCGAGATCGCGCGGATGCCGGTCGGCGAGGTCACGTTGATCTCGGTGAGGTTGCCATCGATGACGTCGATGCCGACCAGCAGCAGGCCGCGCGCGCGCAATTGCGGACCCAGCGTGTCGCAGATCTCGCGCTCACGGGCGCTGAGATCGGTGGCCTGCGCGGCGCCGCCGCGCACCATGTTGGAGCGCAGATCGTCCGCCGCCGGCACGCGGTTGACGGCGCCGGCGAACTCGCCGTCGACCAGGATGATGCGTTTGTCGCCATGCTTCACCTCGGGGAGGAAGCGCTGGATCACCCAGGGCTCCTTGAACGTCACCGAGAACATGTCGAACAGCGAGCCGAAATTCATGTCCTGCGGCATGACGCGGAACACCGCCGCGCCGCCATGGCCATGCAGCGGCTTCATCACGACAGCGCCGTGCTGATCGCGGAAGGCGTTGATCTCGTCGAGATCGCGCGAGATCAAGGTCGGCGGCATCAATTGCGGGAAGTTCATCACGAACAGCTTTTCCGGCGCGTTGCGCACGCTGGCGGGATCGTTGATCACGAGCGTCTTCGGATGGATGCGCTCGAGGAAATGCGTCGAGGTGATGTAGGCGAGATCGAACGGCGGATCCTGGCGCAGCAGCACGACGTCGAACGAGGTCAGCGCCGTCGGCTTGGGCTCGCCGAGCGTGAAGTGGTCGCCGACCAGGTCGCGCACGGTCAGCGCCTGCACCGGCGCGTACAGCTCCTCGCCGCGCAGCGACAGCTTGTCCGGCGTGTAGTAGCACAGGCCATGTCCGCGCCGCTGTGCTTCGAGCAGCATCGCAAAGGTCGAGTCGCCGCGGATGTTGATGCGCGCGATCGGATCCATCTGGACGGCGACATTCAGTTTCATGGGCAGGTCCCTGCTCTCTGCAGTCAGTTCATGTCAGGTGCTGGCGTCGAAGGCCGCCATCAGATGGCGCGGCAGGCTGCGCGGCGCAACCAGAATCGCATCGAAGCGCAGCTCGAATTCGGCATGGTCCGGATGCGCCATCAACCAGGCCTGCGCGGCATCGATGATGCGCTGCTGCTGGCGAGGCGTCACGGCATAGGCCGCATCGTCGAGCGAGGCGCGCGCCTTGACCTCGACGAAGGCGACCAGGCTGCGCTTGCGCACTATGATGTCGATCTCGCCATGGGGCGTGCGGAAGCGTTTGGCGAGGATGCGGTAGCCCTTGGCGATCAGCAGTGCTGCGGCACGGGCTTCCGCCGACAATCCAGTGCGGAAGGCGGCGACGCGCTCGGGTGCCGCCGTCTTCGCCGGCTTGTCTGGGGAGGCACGCTCAGTCTTTGCCATCGGCCTCCCCCGACCGCGCGCCCTTCGAGAGCTCGAGCGCGCGCGCATACACCTCGCGTCGCGGCCGGCGCGACAGCTCGACGGCATGCATTACGGCGTCCTTGACGCTCGATCGCTGCAACAGATCCCTGAGCACGGCGTCCAGCGCGTCCTGGGTCAGCACCTCGGCATCGCGCGGCGGCGGACCGATCACCAGCACGAATTCGCCGCGCGTTTCGAGATCGCCGGCCCGTGCAGCGAGATCGCCGATTGCCCCGCGCAGCACCTCCTCGTGCAGCTTGGTGAGCTCGCGGCAGATCGCGGCCTGACGCCCAGCCATGGCATCGGCGAGATCGGCCAGCGTCTCCTGCACCCGGCTGCCCGCCTCGAACAGAACCAGCGTCGCCTCGATCCGCGCGAGCTCCGACAGCCGCGTGCGCCGCGCCTGCTGCTTGGCCGGCAGGAATCCCTCGAAGAAGAAGCGGTCGGTCGGCAACGCCGCCACGCTCAGCGCCGCGAGCACGGCGGAAGGTCCCGGCAGCGCGGTGACGGCGTGTCCGGCCTCACAGGCCTCGCGCACCAGCTTGTAGCCGGGATCGGAGATCAGCGGCGTGCCGGCGTCCGACACCAGCGCGATGGCTGCGCCTTGGGCCAGACGTTGCAGGATCCGCGGCCTGACCGCTTCGGCATTGTGCTCATGATAGGCTGCGAGTTCCGCGCCCAGGCCGTAGCGCTCGGTCAGGCGCCGCGTGATTCGCGTGTCCTCGCAGAAGATGATGTCGGCGCCGGCGAGGGTTTCCAGTGCACGCAGCGTGATGTCGCCGAGATTGCCGATCGGCGTTGCCACCAGATGCAATCCAGGCCGTGCCTTGGGCGCCACGACGATTTGACCCGCCACCAGGTAGGTCGACGTGGTGGAAGATTTGCCGTCGTCTGGCGACGTCTTGGGGATTGCCTTCGCGCCCATCGAGGTAATTTAAAGGGCATGCCGCGGGATTGCCACAGGGGAACAGCCGCGCAGCAATTTTGAAGTTCCGATCGGCATTGGGCGCGTGGCCGTTCATCGAACCTTCAAGTCCGAAACTGCACGTCAATGGGGATGTGTACGAGCAGGGGATAGGCCGTGCAAAACGTCGAATTGATCGGCTCTGTGGCGGTGACAGCCTTTTGTTTTGCTTAACTATTCGTCGACAATATGAGTGAATCAGCACGGCTTGGCGGACGTGCGTTTGGGGAACTTCTGGCCGGTCTTGGCCGAACGAAGAGATGCCATGGTGGGCCCGCGTCATCCCAACTCTCTCGGTCCGGGACCCCATGGGGTCGCCCGGCGAACGGCGCTGGGCCTGATCGTCGGCGCGCCGCTGCTGTCGGCGTGCTCCAACGTCCAGCAGGGCTTCAATCCGTTCGAGCAGCCGACGGCGCCGGCGGGACCGCCGCAGCAGCCGGCGGTTGCCGGTAACGGCCAGGTGAAGGTCGGTCTGATTCTGCCACTGTCGGCGTCGGGCAATGCCGGCGTGGCTGCGCAATCGATGAAGAACGCGGCCGAGATGGCGCTCGCCGAGTTTCAGAACCCCAACATCCAGCTCCTGATCAAGGACGACGCCGGCAGCCCGCAAGGGGCGCAGCAGGGCGCGCAACAGGCCTGCGACGAAGGCGCCGAGATCATTCTCGGTCCGCTGTTCGCGGGCTCGGTACCGGCGACCGCCCAGGTGGCGCGCGCGCGCAACATCTCGGTCATCGCCTTCTCGACCGATTCGAGCGTGGCGGGGCGCGGCGTCTATCTGCTCAGCTTCCTGCCGGAGTCCGACGCCAGCCGCATCGTCGAATATTCCGCCAGCGTCGGCAAACGCTCGTTCGCGGCGCTGCTGCCCGACAATGCCTATGGAACCGTCGTCGAGGGTGCGTTCAAGACCGCGGTCAGCCGCCGCGGCGGACGCATCGTGGCGTTCGAGAAATATTCCGGCGACCGCGCCGGGTCTGCGCGCACGGTGGCGCAGGCGCTCGGCGGCGCCGATGCGCTGCTGCTGGCCGACGACGGCGAATCGGTCGCGGCAACCGCCGATGCGCTGACCGCGGCCGGCGCCAATCTGCGCAACATTCAGTTGCTCGGCACCGGGTTGTGGGACAATCCGCGCGTCTATGCCAGCGCCAGCCTGCAGGGTGGCCTCTATGCTGCGCCGGATCCCTCCGGCTTCCGCGCCTTCGCCGGTCGCTACCGGACGCGGTTCGGCGGCGATCCCGTGCGCACGGCAACCCTCGCCTACGATGCGGTGGCGCTCGTGGCCGCGTTGGCGCGCACCCAGGGCAACCAGCGCTTCGCGCCCGATGTCCTGACCAATGCATCGGGCTTTGCCGGCATCGATGGGCTGTTCCGGTTCCGCAGCGACGGCACCAATGAGCGCGGGCTTGCCGTGATGCGCGTCGGTTCGGGTGGCGGACAAACGGTCGCCGGCGCGCCGAAGAGCTTCAGCGCGACGTGAGTCGCAGCATCCTTCAGGCGGCGAGATCGGCGACGACCGCGTCGAGCACCGGAAAGCCATCCTGAGTCACGCGCAGCCGTCCATCCGGATCGACCGCGATGGCGCCCTCCTCGCGCAGCAGCGCGATGCGGCGCGGATCGAGCGCACGGCCGGAGATCGCGGCATACCGCCTGGGGTCGATGCCTTCGGCCAAACGCAGCCCCATCAGCAGGAATTCGTCGGCGCGCTCCTCGCGGTTGAGCTCGTCGTCGGTCATCACACCATGACCGTTGGACTCCACCCGCATCAGCCAGGCCTCCGGCCGCTTGTCGGTCGCGGTCGCATGCCTGATGCCGCCGATGTCGAGACGACCATGGGCGCCGGGGCCGATGCCGGCATATTCGTGGCCGCGCCAATAGATCAGATTGTGCCGGCACTCCGCGCCCGCGCGGGCATGATTGGAGATCTCATAGGCCGGCAGTCCGTGACGGCCACAGATCTCCTGCGTGACGTCGTACAAGGTGCGGGCCAGGCCTTCATCCGGCGTCTTCAGCTTGCCTGCGGCGTGCAGGCCGAAGAACGGCGTGCCTTCCTCGATCGTCAGTTGATACAGCGACAGGTGCTCAGCCGCCTCACCGATCGCGCGCGTCAGCTCCTCGGTCCACATCGCCGGCGTCTGGTCGGGCCGGGCGTAGATCAGATCGAACGAATAACGCTCGAACGCATTGCGCGCGATCGCCACCGCCTTCATCGCCTCCTCGGCGGTGTGCAGGCGTCCCAGCATCTTGAGCGACGCATCGTCCATCGCCTGGACGCCGAGCGAGACCCGGTTGACGCCGGCGGCGCGATAGCCGGCAAAGCGTGTCGCCTCGACGCTGGTCGGATTGGCTTCGAGCGACACCTCGACATCGCCAGCGACGTGCCAGTGCTTGCCGATCGCGTCGAGAATGGCGCCGACCGTCTGCGGCTGCATCAGCGACGGCGTGCCGCCGCCGAGAAAAATCGACGTGACGGTGCGCGGCCCGATGCGGGCGGCCGTGGTCGCGATCTCCTGCGCAAAGGCGCGGGCGAAGCGGTCCTGATCGATGGCGGCATGCCGGACATGGCTGTTGAAGTCGCAATACGGACATTTCGACAGGCAGAACGGCCAGTGCACATAGACGCCGAACGCTTCGCTGTCAGCGCTGGTCAAGGCAGATCTCCGCGAGCTTCACGAAGGCGCGCGCCCGGTGCGACAGGCCGAGCCCGAGCGGCGGCAGGCCATGCTTCTCGATGCTGGTCATCTCGCCGAAGGTCCGGTCGTGGCCCTCGGGCAGGAACATCGGGTCGTAGCCGAAGCCCGCCGTGCCGCGCGGCGGCCAGACCAGGGTGCCGTCGACCCGCGCCTCGACCTCCTCGACATGACCGTCCGGCCACGCCACGCACAGCGCCGAGACGAAATGCGCGGTGCGCTTGTCGGCACTCATCGCGCCCCGCTCCTGCAGCAGGCGCTCGATCCGCGCCATCGCGCTGGTGAAATCCTTGTCCGGTCCGGCCCAGCGCGCCGAATAGATCCCCGGCGCCCCATCGAGCGCATGAACCACGATACCGGAATCGTCGGCAAAGGCAGGAAGCTGCGCGGCCTTGGCCGCGGCGACCGCCTTGATGCGGGCGTTGGCCTGGAAGGTCTCGCCGGTCTCGTCCGGCTCGTCCAGGCCGAGATCGCCGGCCGACACCGCCTCGACGCCATGGGGGGCGAGCAGCTCGCGCATCTCGGCAAGCTTGCCGGGATTGTGGGTCGCGATGACGAGGCGCCCCGTGAGCTTGCGATGACCGCTACTCACGCGACCGCCATCTTCTGCAGGTCGACCAGTCGCGCCACGCCCTTGCGGGCCAGTGCCATCAGCGCCAGGAGCTCGGCCTCGGTGAACGGCGTCTTCTCCGCCGTGCCCTGCACCTCGATGATGCGGCCGTCGCCGGTCATGACGAAATTGGCGTCGGTCTCCGCCTCGGAATCCTCGGCGTAGTCGAGATCCAGCACCGGCGTGCCGTTGTAGATGCCGCAGGAGATCGCGGCGACGTTGGCGCGCAGCACCTCGGTCTTGATCATGTTGCGCGACTTCATCCACTTGATGCAGTCAGCCAGCGCCACCCAGGCGCCGGTGATCGACGCCGTGCGCGTGCCGCCGTCGGCCTGCAGCACGTCGCAATCGACCGTGATCTGGCGCTCGCCGAGCGCTTCCAGGTCGATCGCGGTGCGCAGCGAGCGACCGATCAGACGCTGGATCTCGACGGTGCGACCGGTCTGCTTGCCGGCGGAGGCCTCGCGCCGGGTCCGTTCCAGCGTGGCGCGCGGCAGCATGCCGTATTCAGCCGTGATCCAGCCGCGCCCCTGGCCCTTGAGCCAGGGCGGCAGCCGGTCCTCCAGCGTGGCGGTGACCAGCACATGGGTGTCGCCGAACTTCACCAGGCAGGAGCCCTCGGCGTATTTGACGACGCCGCGTTCCAGGCTCACGGCCCGCAGTTCATCCGGTGCACGGCGGCTCGGCCGCATGATTCTCTCCGTGAAAGCGCGCGAAAGACCGACTTTGACCGGCCTTGTAGGAGCCGCGACCGGCAGCGGCAAGGGCTTATCAAGGGATTATCATGGCCTCGTCGCGCCCGAGAGCACGCGACGACCGGCTTGCCACCGAGCCGCCGCATGGACACATTATAGGCAGCTGCGAGGAGAGCATCTGGTGGCCCACCACGATCCGATCAACCTGATGACACCGCCGGCCGGTCTGGCGCAGCTCAACGAGCGCTCGCGCGAGATCTTCCGGCAGATCGTCGAAAGCTATCTGGCGACCGGCGAGCCGGTCGGCTCGCGCAACATTTCGCGGCTGATCGCGGTTCCGCTGTCGCCGGCCTCGGTGCGCAACGTCATGGCCGATCTCGAGCAGCTCGGCCTGATCTACGCGCCGCACACCTCGGCCGGCCGGCTGCCGACCGAGGCCGGCCTGCGTTTCTTCGTGGACGCCCTGATGCAGGTCGGCGACATGACCGAGGCTGAGCAGCAATCGATCCAGAGCCAGCTCGCCGCGGTCGGGCGGGCGCAATCGGTCGAGGCCGCTCTGGACGAGGCGCTGACCCGGCTGTCGGGTCTGACCCGTGCCGCTGCCGTGGTGCTGACCGCAAAATCCAACACCCGGCTGAAGCACATCGAGTTCGTGCGGCTCGAGCCCGAGCGTGCGCTGGTCGTGCTGGTGGGCGAGGACGGGCAGGTCGAGAACCGGGTTCTGGTTCTGCCGCCGGGCGTGCCGTCCTCGGCGCTGACCGAGGCGTCGAATTTCCTCAATGCCCGCATCAGAGGCCGGACGCTGGCGGAAGCACGGCTCGAGCTCGAGACGGCGCTGGCGCATGATCGCGCCGAGCTCGACCTGCTGACGCAGAAGGTGATCGCCGCCGGTGTCGCGAGCTGGTCCGGAGGGGACAGCGACGAGCGGCAGCTCATCGTGCGCGGCCACGCCAACCTGCTCGAGGACCTGCATGCGCTCGAAGATCTCGAGCGCGTGCGGCGGCTGTTCGACGATCTCGAGACCAAGCGCGGCGTCGTCGATCTGCTTGGACGGGCAGAGAACGCGGAAGGTGTCCGCATCTTCATCGGCTCGGAGAACAAGCTGTTCTCGCTGTCGGGCTCGTCGACGATCGTATCGCCCTATTCCGACGCCACGGGTCGCATCGTCGGCGTGCTTGGCGTCATCGGTCCGACCCGGCTCAACTATGCCCGGGTGATCCCGACGGTCGATTATGCCGCGCGTCTGGTCAGCCGGCTGCTGGGTGGCTGACGCGTGACATGATTAACCCGCGGACAGCGCCTCCGGGCGCGATGGTCAGGCTGCGCTTGATTTTCGACGCTCAAAGCACGATATCCCGCCCCATACCCCCAAAACCCGTCAGCCGAACTTGCGAGTCTGTCCATGACCGATCCCGACCTGCATAAGAATGATCCGGAAAACCCGGCGCAGGCCAGCGACCCCGTCGTCTCCAAGCCCTACATCATGCCCGACGACCCTGAGACCGGCTCGGCCGAGGCCCTTGCCAAGGAGGCGGCCGACGCGCGCGACAAGATGCTGCGCACGCTGGCGGAGATGGAGAACCTGCGCAAGCGGACGGCCCGTGAAGTCGCCGATGCACGCATGTACGGCATTACCGGTTTCGCGCGCGACGTGCTCGACATCGCCGACAATCTGCAGCGCGCGCTCGATGCCGTGCCGGCCGAGACACGCGCCAATGCCGATGCAGGCCTCAAATCGTTGATCGAGGGCGTCGAGCTCACCGAGCGCTCGCTGCTCAACACGCTGGAGAAGAACGGCGTCAAGAAGTTCGATCCGACGGGACAGAAGTTCGACCCCAACTTCCAGCAGGCGATGTACGAGGTCCCGGATTCGTCGGTGCCGTCGGGCACCGTGGTGCAGGTCGTGCAGGCCGGCTTCATGATCGGCGAGCGCATCCTGCGTCCCGCGCTGGTCGGCGTGTCCAAGGGTGGCGCGAAGGCGGCGCCCGCGCCGAGCAACGATCAGTCGAACAGCGCCGCGTGACGGCGAGCATAGGCAGGTCTTCTCCTGCCGTCCTGTCAGTCCAACGAAGAAGCCACGGGCGGTGATGCCCGTGGCTTCTTGTTTGTCGGCGCGAGTTTGTAGTTCGTGTCGCGGCAAATGGACCGCGGCCGATGAGACCGCGGCGTCCGGATACCGAGTTGGGCTCAGCCTCTCGGCTGGATGCCGTCGCGGACGGCGCGGAAGCGCGGGAAGGCTACCGACCACTGATCGCGCGGCGCGCTGCCGATGATCCGCAGTGTATTCGGCCCGCCGAAGCGCAGCCATTGCACCACGGTCACCGGCGTATTGTCCTTGCCGCTGGTGGCTTCGAGCCGGGTCTCGTAGGCCGGCTGGCCGTCGATGCGGATCGGCTCGGACATCGTGATGCGCGCTTCGCGGACGCCCGGAATGGTGGTGGCCGCCTGCTGGGCGACACGCGCGCGGTCGCCCGCCTCCGGGGCCACCCCGGCCACGAGCCCGATCACCACGAAGGGCGCGGCTTCGAAGCCCTTGTCCTCTTCGCCGTCGGCCAGGATCAAGGCACCCGGCCCGAGCGTGCGGATGGTCTTGAACCCGGAGAGCTCGGTCACCTTGAACGGCATCATCGCGAGCTGCTCGTCGACGGGAACGTCCTTGCGGACGACGGCGGAGGCGAACATCTGACGCACGGCATCGTCGGTGTAGATCCGGCTCGCGGTCTCCGGGATCTGCACGGCCACGTAGCCGGAGAAGCCGTTGCCGGGCAGGATCATCGAGTAGCGCCGCACCGGCGTGGCGCCATCCCGACCGTTCTCAACCGTGTAGTAGGCGGTGCCGGCGGCGGTCTCGATGCTCTCCGGCTTGACGCTGCCGGTCCCGGCGGGATTGGCGGTAAACGCATTCTTCACCTCGCCATAGGCGGCCGCCGGCAGTTCGGTCAGCAGCACCTTGACGCTCTGGTCCTCGGTTTCGAAGCCGGAAAACGTCTTGGCCTTGGCGAGCCCCACCAGCGGCGCGAGCCCGATGCGGACGCCGGGCGGAAATATGGCTTCGGCGGCCATGGCGGAGTGCAGCAGCGACATCAGCAGGGTAGCCGCGGCGAAGAATCGAACGATCATCATCAAACATTGCCTCGTTGACCGAGGCCTCGCGCCGAGGCGGTCGGGGGTCCTCGCCAGCGTGGTCTTCGGCGGCACGCTTTTAGCGGCTTTGCGCCCCCCGCAACAGGCCGGGCGCGCGGTTTTGATCGCCTGCGGCGATCAGCGCGCCCTGCGGGTCGCATTTCCCAGGTCATTTCGCCTCGAAAGGCGGGCTGATGACGGTGCCGTGCTAGCCGCGCTTCAGGATTTCGACGCCATCGACGGTCTGCACCAGCACATAGGGCGCGAGCAGAGCCCTGATCTCGGGGTCGGAACGCGCCCAGTCGCCCCAGTCGCTGTTCTGATTGTCGATCAGGACGACGTCGGGCGGTTGCCTCCGGAAGTCGGCGATGATCCCGGCGCGTTCACGTTCCACATAGGGCGCGAGCCTCTGCGCAGTTTGTGAATCGATGGTTCCGTCTTGTTGCGACCGGCGAACGATTTCCCGGACCCAGAACGCCTCCTGGCGCGAGATCCAGGTGCCATCAAGGGTCCGCACCATGGGGTGCCCGATGACCGCCGCCGCGCTGAGCACCAGCATGCTCGGGCGCGGCCCGAGCCGGGCCACCTGGGCTTCGATCTGCTGGACGTCGACACTACCATTGAACCAGAAGCAGGTCTGCACGAAGAGCACGGCGCCGGCGAGAGCGGTGGCGACACGCGGCCAGCGTCGCGCGTCGCGGCTGGCGTCGATCGCCGACACGGCAAGGCCGGCGGCAAGCAGCGCCAGCGCCACCATCGGATAGGCATGGTAGCCCCAGCCCTTTTGCTGCGCGACGAATGACACCAGGAACCCGAGTGATGCGGCCAATGTGGTGAACGATGCGGCGTCGCGCTCGTGCTGCGTGCGCTGAAGAATGAGGATGATGACTGCTGCAGCCAGCCACAGGCCCATCGGCAGGGTCACGAGGATGGTCGGCACGGGCGCCTTCAGAAGCAGATAGACGTCGCGGACCAGCGGATAGATGACCGTGAAATATTCGGGAAAGAACAGGTAGATGCACGCCGCGTTGATCAGCACCAGGGCCGCGGCGATCCAGTTCTCCAGCGCGAACAGCACGCGCCAGTCGCGCGCCTGAGCCGCGGCGGCGAGTATGCAGAAGCCGACGCTGAAGGCGAAATAAGGCTTGAAGCTCATCGTGAGGCCGGCACTGAGCCCGGCGATGAGCATGGCCGCCGGGGCCACCCGCTCGCGCCTGGCGCGCAGGATGTACACCGCGATCGCCGGCAATATCGTGATCAGGGCCAGATGTTCCCGCTGGCCGAAATCATACATCGGCGCGATCAGAAGCAGGGCGGTCGTCCACGCCGCCAGCCTGCCGTCGGCGAGGCGATGGCGCAGGGCCGATGTCCGCAGCACCAGCCATACCAGCGTCAGGGATGCCGCGGTCAGCACGAAGATCAGGATATTCGTCGCTAGCTCGGGCCTGAGATGGATCGCACGCGCCAGCGCGACGGCCAGCAGATAGACCGACCCAGCCATCGGCGGGTTGGTCTCGAGGATGTCGACGTAGAGCCGCTGTCCATCGAGCATGCGCTCGCCGACGAGGAGCCACCAGCTGACATCGACATTGAGGGGAAGGACGTACCGCAGCCACGCCGCTGCAACCACGATGGCGCAGATCAGCAGTCCCGGGAACGTGGCTTGGCCGGCTTCGCGCGCGCGCTGCGGAAAGCTCCAATCGGAGTCGATGACCATGCCTCATTCCCGTCCCAGGAGTGCGGCAGGCTAGGGCCCGTGGGTTAACAACGCATTTCGGTCATTGGGGCAGATCAGCGGTACCGGATTTGTCGCACTTGCCCGCGACCGCACCTCCTATTTCGCACGGGGCCATTCGACGTGCCGGCAGGTGGATTCGCGCAGTCGCCTCCGGTCCGAGCCGCCGTTTCGCGTCGCCGCCAATTCCGATGGGCCGCTCTGATGTCTCCATGAGGTCGTTCGGCGACGGCCGTGATTTTCGTTGGGTCGAACCCCTGGTCCGGTCCTTGCGGGCCAGTCCCCCCCTCCTATATGACGCTCATCGTCGCAATATCGCGAGCATTTGATCTGAGGGGGTTTTGGATGGGGGCGCCGTCAGGGCCCCACCCAACCTGCCGCAAAAAGAAGGAATATGAGACCATGGGAAAGGTCATCGGGATCGATCTCGGCACCACGAATTCGTGCGTGGCCGTCATGGACGGCAAATCGTCGAAAGTCATCGAGAACGCCGAGGGCATGCGCACGACGCCGTCGATCGTCGCGTTCAGTGACGATGGCGAACGCCTGGTCGGCCAGCCGGCCAAGCGCCAGGCCGTGACCAACCCCGAGCGCACCTTCTTCGCGGTCAAGCGACTGATCGGCCGCCGCTACGACGACCCGATGGTCGAGAAGGACAAGAAGCTCGTCCCCTACAAGATCGTCAAAGCCGGCAACGGCGACGCCTGGGTCGAGGCCGACGGCAAGACCTATTCGCCCTCGCAGGTCTCCGCCTTCATCCTGCAGAAGATGAAGGAGACCGCGGAAGCCCATCTCGGCCAGAAGGTCGATCAGGCCGTCATCACCGTCCCCGCCTACTTCAACGACGCCCAGCGCCAGGCCACCAAGGACGCGGGCAAGATCGCGGGCCTCGAGGTTCTGCGCATCATCAACGAGCCGACCGCGGCTGCGCTCGCCTACGGCCTCGACAAGACGAAGGCCGGCACCATCGCCGTGTACGACCTCGGCGGCGGCACCTTCGACGTCTCGATCCTGGAGATCGGCGATGGCGTGTTCGAGGTGAAGTCGACCAACGGCGACACCTTCCTCGGCGGTGAAGACTTCGACATGCGTCTGGTCAGCTACCTCGCTGACGAATTCCAGAAGGAGCAGGGCATCAACCTGCGCAACGACAAGCTCGCCCTGCAGCGCCTCAAGGAAGCTGCCGAGAAGGCCAAGATCGAGCTGTCGTCGACCACGCAGACCGAGATCAACCTGCCCTTCATCACCGCGGACCAGTCCGGTCCGAAGCATCTGACGATGAAGCTGACCCGTGCCAAGTTCGAGGCGCTGGTGGCCGACCTCGTCGAGAAGACCATCGAGCCGTGCCGCAAGGCGCTGAAGGATGCCGGCCTGACCGCCGGCGAGATCGGCGAAGTGGTGCTGGTCGGCGGCATGACCCGCATGCCGAAGATCCAGGAGATGGTGAAGCAGTTCTTTGGCAAGGAGCCGCATAAGGGCGTCAACCCCGACGAGGTGGTGGCGATCGGTGCGGCGATTCAGGCCGGCGTGCTGCAGGGCGACGTCAAGGACGTGCTGCTGCTCGACGTGACGCCGCTGTCCCTCGGCATCGAAACCTTGGGCGGCGTGTTCACCCGCATCATCGACCGCAACACCACGATCCCGACCAAGAAGAGCCAGGTGTTCTCGACCGCCGAGGACAATCAGAACGCGGTCACCATCCGGGTCTTCCAGGGTGAGCGCGAGATGGCGGCCGACAACAAGATGCTCGGTCAGTTCGACCTGATGGGCATTCCGCCGGCCCCGCGCGGCATGCCGCAGATCGAGGTGACGTTCGACATCGACGCGAACGGCATCGTCAACGTCTCGGCCAAGGACAAGGCCACCGGCAAGGAGCAGCAGATCCGCATCCAGGCCTCGGGTGGTCTGTCGGAAGCCGACATCGACAAGATGGTCAAGGACGCCGAGGCCAATGCCGCGGCGGACAAGAAGCGCCGCGAGGCGGTCGACGCCAAGAACCATGCGGACGCGCTGGTGCACTCCACCGAGAAGGCGCTGGCCGAGCATGGCTCGAAGGTCGCCGACACCGAGCGCCGCGCCATCGAGGATGCCGTCAGCGATCTCAAGGAAGCGCTGAAGGGCGACGATGCCGAGGCGATCAAGGCCAAGACCAACACGCTGGCCCAGGCGTCGATGAAGCTCGGCGAGGCCATGTACAAGCAGCAGGCCGAGACCGATGCGGCCCGCGACGCCGCCAAGGATGACGTGGTCGACGCGGAGTTCACCGAGGTCGACGACGACAAGAAGAAATCTGCTTAACTGAGGCAGAGGTAGTGACCATGACCCCCATGCCAAAGAGCGCACTTTGCGGCTCGTTGGATGGGGGTCATTTTCATTGACCGGAACGCGCGCGGCGATCGCGCCAGCCGTTCCTATTGGGCGAAGTTCGGGCGGGTTTGATTGATGTCCACCAAGCGCTGCTACTACGAGACCCTGGAAGTCGAGCGCGACGCCGACGAGACCAAGCTCAAGGCCGCCTTCCGCAAGCTGGCCATGAAGTGGCATCCGGACAAGAATCCGGGCGATGCCTCCAGCGAAGTGAAATTCAAGGAAATCAACGAGGCCTACGAGGTGCTGCGCGACGCCGACAAGCGCGCCGCCTACGACCGCTATGGCCACGCCGCCTTCGAGCAGGGCGGCATGGGCGGCGCGCACGGCTTCGGCGCCGGCTTTGCCTCCTCGTTCTCTGACATCTTCGAGGACCTGTTCGGCATGGCCGGGCAGCGACGCGGCGGCACCGGGCGCGAGCGCGGCGCCGATCTGCGCTACAACATGGAAATCACCTTGGAAGAGGCGTTCCAGGGCAAGACGGCGCAGATCGAGATTCCGGTCTCGGTGACCTGCGAATCCTGCTCCGGCACCGGCGCCAAGGCCGGCACCAAGCCGAAGACCTGCTCGATGTGCGGCGGCGCCGGCCGCGTGCGGCAGGCGCAGGGCTTCTTCACCCTGGAGCGGACCTGCCCCGGCTGTCACGGCCGCGGCCAGATGATCGAGGACCCCTGTCCGTCCTGCTCCGGCTCCGGACGCGTCACCCGTGACCGCACGCTGTCCGTCAACATTCCCCAGGGCGTCGAGGACGGCACCCGCATTCGTCTTGCCGGCGAGGGCGAGGCGGGGTTGCGCGGCGGACCGCCCGGCGATCTCTACATCTTCCTGTCGCTGACCCAGCACGAGTTCTTCCAGCGCGACGGCGCCGACCTGCATTGTCGGGTGCCGATCTCGATGGTGACGGCGGCGCTTGGCGGCGAGTTCGAGGTGCCGACGATCGACAAGGGCAAGACCAAGGTGAAGATTCCCGCCGGCGCGCAGTCCGGGCGCCGGTTTCGGATCGCGGCCAAGGGCATGCCGGTGCTGCGCTCGCGCCAGACCGGCGACATGTATGTCCAGATCGTGGTCGAGACGCCGCAGAACCTGACCAAGAAGCAGCAAGAGCTGCTGGCCGAGTTCGAGAAGCTGTCCTCGGGAGCGACCCAGCCCGAGGCGGCCGGCTTCTTCACCAAGGTCAAGGATTTCTTCGGCAAGGCGGCGAGCTGAGCCGTGGGTTCAAGCAAGCACGGCTAGGTGGCCTCGCCGAATGACTTCGGGATTCATGTGTCGAGCGAATTTGCTGCTTTGCACATGCAAAAAATTATCGAATGCAACTGTAAGAGCGCGGACCCGCCAGCCTTAATCGTACGTTACGGTTCGGCTTGACCGCCCCGCCTGCGCCCTATACGTCTTTGTGACTCTTTTCTGACATCGCCGTGAAGACGGTCCCGTCTGGTACTGAGATGCCCTTGCAAACGTCCGTGCGTGCGTCGAAAAAGCCTCTCCGTCTGGACGACGAAGTGCGCTTCCTCCGCTCATGGATCGAAAAGCCGCTGCACATGGGCGCCGTCATGCCGTCGAGTCGGCTGCTGGCCCGCACGATGGCGCAGTACGTCGATCCGCACGGGACAGGCCCCGTCATCGAGCTCGGACCGGGCACCGGCGCGATCACCAATGCGCTGGTCGAACATGGGATCGATCAGAAGCGGCTGGTGCTGGTCGAGTACAATCCGAGTTTCTGCGCCCTGCTGCGCGATCGCTACCCGCAGGCCAAGGTGGTCCAGGGCGACGCCTATCGCCTTCGCGACACGCTCTGGAACGTGCTGGGCGCCCCGGCCTCCGCCGTCGTCTCCGGCCTGCCGCTCGTGACCAAGCCGATGCTGACCCGCATGAAGCTGATCCGCGATGCGTTCGCGGCGATGTCGCCGAATGCGCCGTTCGTGCAGTTCACCTATTCCGTCGTGCCGCCGATTCCGAAGTCGCTGCCCGGCGTCACCACGCAGGCGTCCGAGCGCATCTGGATGAACCTTCCGCCGGCGCGCGTCTGGGTGTATCGCAAGCCCTGACCGGCGGCCGCGATCCTTCGTGGCGGGTCGTTGACCGACCTCACGATGTCCGCGCTGAAGATCCTCATCATCCCCGGTTCGACGCGGGTCGGCTCGCACAACGCGAAGCTCGCCGCGGCAGCCGCCTATCAGTTCGTGCAGGCCGGCGCCGACATCACCCGCATCTCGCTCGCCGACTTCCCGCTGCCGATCTACGACGCCGATCTCGAGGCCCAATCGGGCATTCCACTTCACGCCGTGAATCTGACGCGCATGATCGGCGTTCATCATGCCGTGCTGCTGGTGACGCCGGAATACAACGCCTCGGTGCCGCCGCTGCTGAGCAACGCCATCACCTGGATCTCGCGCGTCGACGAGCCGCCGGGCAGTCGCGGCGCGGTGTTCCGCAGCAGGCCGTTTGCGATCGCTGCCGCCTCCGAGAATCGCTTCGGCGGCGTGCGTGCACTCTCGGCGTTGCGGCTGATGCTGACTGCCTGCAACGCGACGGTGATCCCGAGCCAGCTTGCGCTGGCCTGCGCCGACAAGGCCTACAACGACATGGACCGGCTCAAACTGCCCGCCGACATCACGGCGCTCGACGCCCTGGTGCGGGAGCTGATCGTTGTCGCGCAACATACGATGTGAGGTGACATGCCGACCGAGATTGCTCCCCGCGACCGCCTGATCGTGGCGCTCGATTTGCCGAGCGTGGCCGAGGCCGAAGCCATGATCATCAGGCTCGGCGATGCCGTGACGTTCTACAAGATCGGCATGGAGCTGACCTATGCCGGCGGCCTCGGCCTCGCCGAACGGCTTGCGGCCGAGGGCAAGCACGTGTTCATGGACCTCAAGCTGCACGACATCCCGACCACCGTCGAGCGCGCCACCCGCCAGATCGCCAGGCTCGGCGCCCGCTTCCTCACCGTGCACGGCTTCTCCCAGAGCATGAAGGCCGCGCTGGCCGGCGCCGCCGGCTCCAGCCTCGAGCTGCTCGCCGTCACCGTCATGACCTCCTACGACGATGCCGACCTCGCCGCCGCCGGCTACGCCATGGGCGTCAAGGAGCTCGTGGCGCACCGCGCCAGGCAGGCCAAGGAGATCGGCATCCACGGCCTGATCCTGTCGCCCGAGGAAACCCTGCTGGTCCGCCCGCTGGTCGGCCCCGACATGCAGCTCGTGACTCCCGGGATCCGCCCGGCGGGATCAGACGTTGGCGACCAGAAGCGGATCATGACCCCCGCGCTGGCGATCGCCGGCGGCGCCGACCGCCTCGTCGTCGGCCGTCCCGTCACCGGCGCCGCCGATCCGGCGGCGGCCGCCGAGAGCATCGTCGCCGACATCGCCAGCGCCGTCGCGCTGGTCGGCAAGACCAACCGCGCTTAAGCAAGAGCGACCGAGAGCAAGGAGACGACAGGGATGCCCAAGGCCTATTGGATCGCGCGGATCGACGTGCACGACATGGACGGCTACAAGGAATACGTCGCCCAGAACGGCGCGGTGTTCCACCAGTACGGCGCCAAATTCCTGGTTCGCGGCGGCCAGTACGAGACCCGCGAAGGCACCTCGCGCTCGCGCAACGTCGTGATCGAGTTCAAGGACTACGCCACCGCGCTGGCGTGTTACAATTCTGCCGAATACCAGCGGCTGGTGGCGATGCGCGCGCCGCATTCGCAAGGCGACCTGGTGATCATCGAGGGCTATGACGGACCGCAGCCCTGATCGCCGCCCGCCCCGGCCACCCGCGACTTGGCCTCGCTCGGTTGCCGCCGCTATCAGCCCCGGCTATAGCCCTTGAAGGGGCGGAGGAGTCGACATGTCCAAGATGCGCTTGATCGTTGCCGGAGCCGGCGGCCGCATGGGCCGCGCCTTGGTGCGTGCGATCGCCGAGACCGACGGCGCCGTGCTGGCGGGCGCGCTCGAAGCTCCGGGCTCGGAGCTGATCGGCAAGGACGCCGGCGTTCTCGCCGGCCTGCCCGCCAACGGCATCGCACTGTCGGGCGACCTCTGGACCATGTCGGCGGAGGCCGACGGCATCCTCGACTTCACCGTCCCGGCCGCGACCATCGCCAACGTCGCCATCGCCGCCGAGCGCGGCCTCGTCCACGTCGTCGGCACCACCGGCCTGTCCGCGTCCGACGACGCCGTCATCAAGAGCGTCACCAAGCGCGCCGTCGTCGTGCAGTCCGGCAATATGAGCCTCGGCGTCAACCTGCTGGCGGCGCTGGTCAAGCAGGTGGCGAAGTCGCTCGACGCCGGCTTCGACATCGAGATCCTCGAGATGCATCACAAGCACAAGGTCGACGCGCCCTCCGGCACCGCGCTGATGCTCGGCCGCGCCGCCGCCGAAGGCCGCGGTATCGCGCTCGACGAGCATTCCGCCCGTGGCCGCGACGGCATCACCGGCGAGCGCCGCAGCGGCGACATCGGCTTCGCCTCGCTGCGCGGCGGCACGGCGGCGGGCGATCACAGCGTCATCTTCGCCGGTCCCTCGGAGCGGCTGGTGCTGTCGCACCAGGCCGAGGACCGCATGATCTTCGCCCATGGCGCGCTGAAGGCGGCGCTGTGGGCGCATGGCAAGCCGCCGGGCTACTACACGATGGACGACGTGCTCGGCCTCAAGGACCTTTTCTAGTTCAACGTCGATGGAAGCGAACTGATGAGCGAACGTCTCCTGGTGCTGGTGCGCCACGGCCAGAGCGAGTGGAATCTGAAGAACCTCTTCACCGGCTGGAAGGATCCGGACCTGACCGAGCAGGGCGTGGCCGAGGCCAAGGAGGCCGGACGCAAGCTGAAGGCGCAGGGACTGGTCTTCGACGTCGCCTTCACCTCGGTGCTGACGCGCGCCCAGCACACGCTCGATCTGATCCTGACCGAGCTCGGCCAGACCGGCCTGCCGACCAGCAAAAACCTCGCGCTCAATGAGCGCGACTATGGCGACCTCTCCGGCCTCAACAAGGACGACGCCCGCGCCAAATGGGGCGAGGAGCAGGTCCACGTCTGGCGCCGCTCCTACGACGTCCCCCCGCCCGGCGGCGAAAGCCTCAAGGATACGCTGGCCCGCGCGCTGCCCTACTACGTGCAAGAAATTCTCCCCGGCGTCCTGCGCGGCCAACGCACCCTCGTCGCCGCCCACGGCAACTCGCTCCGCGCGCTGATCATGGTGCTGGAGAAGCTGACGCCCGAAGGCATCCTGAAGCGCGAGCTGGCGACGGGCGTGCCGATCATCTACCGCCTGAACGCAGACTCGACGGTGGAGTCGAAGCTGGACCTGGCGGGCTGATCGGCGGCGCGGCCGCGCACAAGCTGATAAGTTCGCTCGTCATGCCCGGGCTTGACCCGGGCATCCATCCCCTTCAACGGAAGGTCGTCAAAGAAGATGGATGGCCGGGTCAAGCCCGGCCATGACGGTTTGAGCGACTTTGCAGTGGCCTCGCCCTGAGATCGCGCAGTTCGCGGACACGCGTCTATGCCCGCTCCGCTTGACGAGGCCGCGCGATCGCCCCTTCCCTGATTCACATCTCAAACAACTGAAGACACGGCCCCACGATCTCGCGGCGCATCCCGCCCGAGTCCTGCTTCGACCATGTCCCTCCGAACATCGAGAGGGCGCGGGGAATGCCGGATGCTGGCCGCACCCATGGCCCGCCTGCAGAAAAAAAGCAGGCGGCAGTCACCACAGGTCCAGCCGGAACAACCGGCATTCCCCGCGCGACGGTCTTCACGCTTATACGCAGTCTCCCTGGTGCGCCGGGCTTGTTGGCCACCATCACCACGCGGCGCGCTCTGGCGCCCTCGCGGCTTGATACCAGCATCGGGGTATCAGGACCCTGCGACTTCACGTCCGCAGCCAGCCGTTCGTCGGCGCGTCCGAAGACACGCTGCGGCAGATCGCGGCCATCGCTCCCCGCCTCGCGTGTCGTGACGATCGCGCGCAACGCCCCTCTCGTCGAGGCGGGATGGGCGGAGATAATCATAAATTCTGTAAAAGCGCAATAGGATTATTTTTATCCGAAGTTGTCGCCATGCCAGTCCGTGTTTGACCGCCCCGATTACTTTCGCCGCGTTCGCTCGGCCTTTCCGTCAGGGTGCGTTGCGAGTAGGGCCGACGTCGTATCAATGGACAGCCTCACCAACCGATGAGGTTACTAGATGCAACTCGCCCCTTGGTTAACCGCCCTGTCGACTGTCCAGAACGGTTGGTCGTTCGCCGCGTTTCTCGTCCTGCTAGCCATCTGGCTTGCATTACGTCGGACCTGACGGCGGTGGCCGCCGCGTCTTCTGACGTCAGATTCCGGGGCTCGTACGTCCGCCTTCGCTCTTCGAGCTACGGTGGACGCGGCGTGTGCCCCGGAATGACGGTGGATGTGACGCAGGAGGACTACCCCATCCCCACCTGCCCAGCCTCCCACCCAAGCATCGCCTGCTTGCGTGTCAGCCCCCAGTGATAGCCCGTCAGCGCTCCGCTCTTGCCGAGCGCGCGATGGCACGGCACGACGAACGAGATCGGGTTCTTGCCGACCGCGGCGCCCACGGCGCGCGAGGCCTTCGGGGACTCCAGTCGCGTCGCGATGTCGGAGTAGCAGACGGCGCGGCCCATGGGGATCTTGAGCAGGGTCTCCCAGACGCGGACCTCGAAATCGGTGCCGATCAGCACGACGCGGAGCGGCTGGTCGGGGCGCCACAGGCTCTTGTCGAAGATACGCTGGGCCAGCGCGGCCGTGCCGGCGACGTCCTCGACGTAAGCCGCGCGGGGCCAGCGGCTCTTCATGTCGGCGAGCGCGGAGGCCTCCTCGCCGGGATCGGCGAAGGCGAGGCCGGCGAGGCCGCGCGGGGTGGCCATCACCAGCGCGATGCCGAACGGGCAGGGGTGGAAGCCGTAACGAAGCGTGGTGCCGGCGCCGCCGGTCTTCCATTCGCCGGGCGACATCGCTTCGTGGGTGACGAACAGGTCGTGCAGGCGGCCGGGGCCTGAGAGGCCCGAGTCGAGCGCGGCGTCGAGCACGCTGGCCGAGCCCTTGAGCAGGCCCTTGGCGTGGTCGAGCGTCAGCGCCTGCATGAACGCCTTCGGCGTCAGCCCGGCCCAGCGGCGGAACAGATGGTGCAGCTCGTCGGGCGTCAGGCTGGCGGCGTCGGCCATGTCCTCGATGGCCGGCTGCCGGCGCCAATGCTCGGAGATGAAGGCGATGGCGCGGCGCACCGCGTCGTAGTCGCGCAGCGCCGCCGTCTGTTGCGGGCCCGGCTTGGCCAGGGCGGAATCGTGAATGGCGAGGGTCATCATGGGCTTGGATGTAGGGCGGCCGGGGCGGGTACTCCACCCGATTTCTGATCGGGGGGCTATGGCGAATGTGATCGGCTGGGCTGATCGTTTCGGGCCTCATGGTTCGAGACGCGCCGCTTGGGCGGCGCTCCTCACCATGAGGGTCAAGCGCCGCAAACGGCCGCTGCACACAAAACCACGAACACGCCGACAGCGTGTTCATGGCGAGGGAATGGACCACTGCTTCATCTTATCGCCTTGGGGCCTCTTTGCGGGCGAAGGTCTTCCCCCCGAAAGCCGTTCTGCGCGCTGAGAGAGCCTGCAGCGCATCGAGATCGCCGCGGATCAAGGCCTCTTTCTTGGCGCGACTCCATTTTCTTCAGGCGGCGTTCGCTTTCGATGGCATCCGTGATCCGCTCGAACCACTGCGAGTAGAGCAGTTTGACGGGACGCCGGGTCAACGTGTACCCGCCGAAGGTCCCGTCATTATGCTGGGCGACCCTCAGCTCCAGCGATGTCCTCGTGGTTCCGACGTACAGGCGTCCGTCGGCGCAGAGCACGATGTAGAGATACGCGCCTTCGGTCATGACGATCCTCGTGCCCTGTCTCTCCTCACCCTGAGGAGCCCGCCGAAGGCGGGCGTCTCGAAGGGCGAGGCCCGTGCTGTGGCCTCATGGTGCGAGACCCAAGGACGGCCGCGGGGTTGCTCCTCGTTCCCCAGGGGAGTGCTGGCCGAGATAACGCCCTATAGCGGATTATACACCGGCCCGCGTTTCGCGGCCTGCAGCCCCGCCGTCAGCGCCTTGGCGAAGCTGGCCTTTTCCTCCGGGCCCAGGAAGCTCGCGATCGCCACGCGCTGGCCGCGGGCGACGAGGTAGAGGCGCTCGATGCCGAACTCCTCGTGGGTTTCCTGGTCGAGCCGCACCCAGAGCGGGTTGAAGCGCCATTCCATGACGTGGCCCTTGTGGCTGACGCGGCGCAGGCGCAGCTCGGTCAGGGTGATCGAGACGTCCTCATAGGCGTTGGCGCGGCGGAAGTTGACCTTGAAGGCCCAGTAGATCGCCAGCGCATCCAGGCCGAAGAAGCCCAGCACGGGCCAAGCGCCCATCAGCAGCGAGGCGAGGCCGCCGATGAAGCTGATGGCGCAGACCACGACCATCAGCACCAGAAACCCGGTGCGGTTGAGCGAGCGATGCGGCGTCAGCCGAGCCGCGAACAGCTCGGGATCAGCGGCGTCGGTGCCGGTCTGCTGATACGCAAAAGCATTGCCTGGCGTCATGGGGCCTCAGTATACCCGGATCATGGCCAAAATCACCCGCCCCCAACGCGCCAAGCCGGCGCCGGTTCGCAGCCCCTTGAAGAAGGCCGCTCCCAAGGCCGCTCCCAAGTCAGCCCCTAAGGCCGAATCGAAACGGGCCGCCAAGAAGGCTCCGACGGCCAAGCCGAAGAGCCCTGCCCGGCCAGTCAAGAAAGCGTTGAGCGCGACCAGGCCCTGGACCCCGGCCGAGATCCGCGAGGCCTTCAGCCGCTTCGCTCAGGCCAATCCGGAGCCGAAGGGCGAGCTCGAGCACCTCAACCCCTACACCCTGCTGGTGGCCGTGGTGCTGTCGGCGCAGGCGACCGACGCCGGCGTCAACAAGGCGACGCGGCCGCTGTTCGCCGTCGCCGACACGCCGCAAAAGATGATCGCGCTCGGCGAGGACAAGCTCCGCGACACCATCAAGACCGTCGGCCTCTACCGCACCAAGGCCAGGAACGTGATCGCGCTGTCGCAGAAGCTGATCAGCGAATTCGGCGGCGAGGTGCCGCGCACGCGCGCTGAACTGGAATCGCTGCCGGGCGCCGGCCGCAAGACCGCGAACGTCGTGCTCAACATGGCGTTCGGCGAGCACACGATGGCGGTCGACACCCATGTGTTCCGCGTCGGCAACCGCACCGGCTTGGCCCCCGGCAAGACGCCGCTGGAGGTCGAGCTCGGGTTGGAGAAGGTGATCCCGGCCGAGTTCATGCTGCACGCGCATCACTGGCTGATCCTGCACGGCCGCTACACGTGTCTGGCGCGCAAGCCGCGCTGCGAGCTGTGCCTGATCAAGGACCTCTGCCGCTGGCCCGAGAAGACGGCCTGATACGTTGTGCGTGACGAACGGTTTCGCCTGAGAACGCGTTTGACAGTCACTATTGTGTCACGGCGCGACGCCGTCTCACCATGGCCGGGCCACATCGCCGCCCGCATTGGACATAAGATGACACCCATAATCCGGGGCGATGTGAGTGGCGCGTGACGATTCCCGCGTTCTCGGACCTTTCTGCGCCGGGACGTTGAAGGATCAGCCGCATGGACCATACCGCCGCACTCGTGTCGCTCGCGACCTCGGTGCCACCGCATCAGTTCCGCCAGAACGTGGTGATGGAGGCCGCCCGCGTGGTGCTGTCGCCGCGCTTTCCGCAGTTCGACACGATGGCGAGCCTGTTCGCCAACACCGGCATCCGCCAGCGCTACGGCGTCAAGCCGATCGAATGGTACATGGAGCGCCGCGGCTGGCCTGAGCGCACCGAGGCCTATCTCGAAGGTGCCGAGGCGCTGTTCATCGATGCGACCAACAAGGCCCTGGCGCAGGCCGATCTCGCAGCCGCCAACATCGACACCATCGTCACCGTGAGCTCGACGGGCATCGCGACGCCGACGCTGGAAGCGCGTGTCGCCGGCCGCCTGGGTTTCCGCGCGGACGTGTCGCGCGTGCCGGTGTTCGGGCTTGGCTGCGCCGGCGGCGTCTCGGGCCTGTCGATCGCTGCGCGGCTGGCGCAGGCCCGGCCCGGCACCAATGTGCTGTTGGTGACCTTCGAATTGTGCACGCTGGCTGTGCGCCATGATGAGTTGACGAAAGCCAACATCGTCGCGCTGAGCCTGTTCGGCGATGGTGCCGCAGCGGCGATCCTGCGCGCCGGCGATGGCGGCGCTATCAGGGTCGAGGCGACCGGCGAGAAGCTGTGGCCGGATACGCTGGATATCATGGGCTGGAGCGTCGATCCCGAAGGCTTCGGCGTGATCTTCCAGCGCACCATTCCTGACTTCGTTACCGAGAACATGGGCCCGGCCGTCAACGAGATCCTGGACCGGATGAAGCTCGCGCCGTCCGACGTCGATCGCTTCGTCTGCCATCCCGGCGGCGCCAAGGTGATCACGGCGCTGGAGCGCGCGCTGTCGCTCGGCCAGGGCACGCTGGATCATGAGCGCGAGATCATCGCCGACTACGGCAACATGTCCGCGCCGACCGTGCTGTTCGTGCTGGAGCGCGCCCGCGCCCGGGGCTTGCCGCCGCGCTCGGTGCTGACGGCGCTCGGACCTGGGTTCACCGCAAGCTGCGTATCATTGAGGAACGCCGCATGACCTTCGCCGCCTTCGTCCTCGCCCTCGTCACCATGCAACGGCTCGGCGAGCTCGTGCTCGCCCGCCACAACACCAAGCGCCTGCGCGCCATGGGCGCGGTCGAGGTCGGGGCGGATCATTATCCGCTGATGATCTCGATGCATGCGGCCTGGCTGGTGTCGCTGTGGCTGCTCGGTGCCGACCAGGAGGTCGACCCGTGGCTGCTGTCGGGCTTCGTGCTGCTGCAGGGGCTGCGCTGGTGGGTGCTGGCGACGCTCGGCCCGCGCTGGACGACGCGCATCATCATCCTGCCCGGTGCGCCGCTGGTGACCGATGGTCCCTATCGTTACATCTCGCATCCGAACTATCTGGTGGTCGCAGCCGAGATCGCGCTGCTGCCGCTGGCGCTGCATCTGCCGCTGATCGCGCTGATCTTCTCAGGCCTGAATGCGGCGGTGCTGTTCATCCGCATCCGCGCCGAATCGGAAGCACTCACCGGCATCGGCGGCGGCCAGACCGCATGAGCGCATCGGCCGCGCCGCTGGATCGTCCGAGCCTCGCCACCTGGCTCGGCTTCATCCTGATGTGCGTCGGCATGTTCATGGCGATCCTCGACATCCAGGTGGTGGCGACGTCGCTGCCGACCATCCAGGAGGCGCTCGGCATCACGCCGGAGGCGATGAGCTGGATCCAGACGGCGTATCTGATCGCCGAGATCATCGCCATTCCGCTCACCGGGCTGCTCACGCGGGTGTTCACGTTGCGCTGGCTGTTCGTCGGCGCCGTCGGCATCTTCACCGCCGCCTCGCTCGGCTGCGCGTTCAGCGGCGATTTTCATACGCTGCTGGCGTTCCGCGTGCTGCAGGGCTTCTTCGGGGGTCTCCTGATCCCCGTCGTGTTCTCCGCCGTGTTCCTGCTGTTTCCACCGCGCCTGCACGCGGTCGCGACGACGATCGGCGGCGTGGTCGCGGTGCTCGCACCGACCATCGGCCCGGTCGTCGGCGGCTTCATCACCAACACCTGGTCGTGGCCCTGGCTGTTCCTGATCAACATCGTGCCCGGCATCATCGCCGCGTTGATGACGCCAAGCCTGCTGCCGAAGCAGCGCATGGATCTCGCGGAGCTCGACAAGCTCGACCTGGTTGCGCTGTTGCTGCTCGCGGTGTCCCTGGCCAGCCTCGAGCTCGGGCTGAAGGAGGCCCCGAAGGGCGGCTGGCTGTCGTCGAACTGCATTGCGTTCCTGGTGCTGAGCGCGTCATGCCTCACTTTGCTGATCCAGCGCCTGCTGGCCTCGCCGCATCCGATCCTGCGGCTCGGCAGCTTTCAGCGGCGGTCGTTCACGCTCGGCTGCCTGTCGAGCTTCTGTCTGGGCATCGGGCTGTTCGGCTCGGTCTATCTGATGCCGGTGTTCCTCGCCTTCGTGCGCGGCCACGATGCGTTCGAGATCGGCAAGGTCATGCTGGTCACCGGCGTAGCGCAACTGATCGCCGCTCCGCTGGTGACGGCGCTGGACGGCAAGGTCGACGCGCGTCTCCTGACGGCGTTCGGCTTCGTGCTGTTCGGCTTCGGTCTGGCAGCGAGCGCGTTCCAGCCGCCGACCGCGGACTATCAGGAGATGTTCTGGCCGCAGGTGGTGCGCGGCGTCGGCATCATGTTCTGCCTGCTGCCGCCGACGCGGATCGCGCTCGGCGACCTGCCGCAGGCCGATGTCGCCGATGCCAGCGGGCTGTTCAACCTGATGCGCAATCTCGGCGGCGCCATCGGCATCGCGCTGATCGACACCATCATCTATGGCCGCGTCGCCATACATGCCCAGGCGTTTCGCGACCGCCTGCTGGCCGGCGATACCGCGGCGGCCAAGGCGATCGGGCTCGCGCCGGAGTTGCTGCGCAACCGGCCGCGCGGCGTCTCGGAGGAGCAGGCGATCGCCTATGTCCGGCCGCTGGTCGAGAAGGCCTCGCTGGCGCTGTGCGTCAACGAGGCGTGGTCGCTGCTCGCCGGCGTCGCGCTGCTCGGCTTCCTGCTGATCCCCTTCGCCCGCAGCAAGGCGGCGAGCCTGTCGCCGCGGATGATGGCGCTAGAGGCTGCGCAGCCGGCGCTCCGACGACGGCTCGATCAGTTCGGGCCGCGGTCCGGATAGGCGCTTGTGCAGGTGGACCATGAAGGCCATGCCGAACAGCGGCGTCGCCAGGTTCACGATCGGGATGGTGACGAAGGCCGCGATGATCAGCCCCGCGGTGAACACGGTCACCGCATTGTCGCGCCGCATGGCCTTCGCCTCCGCCGGTGGCCGGAATCGCATCGCGGCCAGCTCGAAATATTCGCGGCCGAGCAGCCACGCCGTGGCGAGGAAGAAGATCACGAAGCCGGCGCCGGCCAGGAACACGAAGGGCAGGGCGACCAGATAGATCAGGATGGTGAGGCCGGCGGCCTTGAGGCCCTCGATGATGGCGACGCCGAAGGGCAGGGCGACGCCGGGGCGCTCGGCCGGATAATGCTCGCGCTCGACGAGGTCCGCGACGTCGTCGACGAACAGGCTCGCGATCACCGAGGTGATCGCCGGCATCAGCATGATGCCGCCGAACACGACGCCGAAGCCGGCGGCGATCGAGATGATCCAGGTGAGCACCTCCAGGGTGCCGTGCGAGTTCGGCCCGAGCATGGCCTCCGCCCAGCCCTCGCCGGCGGTCGCGAGCCAGGTCAAGAGCCGCTGCAGCCCGATCGCCAGCACCGTGACCAGCACCAGCGCAAGCCCGATCGCGCGCCACAGGATCGAGCGCATCGGCGGCGACAAAATCTGCGAAATCGCCTTGATGGCGGCGTCGATCATGGCGGGGTCCCTCGCTGCAAAGCCCGCGGCAGAGGTAGACATGCCGGCGGGCTTCGGCAAGTCCGCCGGCATCGTATCAAAGTTCGGTCGCCCGCAGTCGCAGCGCGTTGCCGACCACGCTGACCGACGACAGCGACATCGCGGCGGCGGCGATGATCGGCGACAGCAGGATGCCGAACAGGGGATAGAGGACGCCCGCGGCGATCGGGATGCCGGCGGCGTTGTAGATGAACGCGAAGAACAGGTTCTGGCGGATGTTGCGCATCGTCGCCGCCGACAGCTTTCGCGCCCGCGCAATACCGCCGAGGTCGCCCTGGAGAAGCGTAATGCCGGCGCTCTCCATGGCGACGTCGGTGCCGGTGCCCATGGCGATGCCGACGTCGGCCGCGGCGAGCGCCGGCGCATCGTTGACGCCGTCGCCGGCCATCGCGACGATCTTGCCGCTGGCGCGCAGACGCGCGACCACCGCGCTCTTCTGCTCGGGCAGCACCTCGGCCTCGACCTCGGTGATGCCGATCTTGCGCGCGACCGCGGTGGCCGTGGTGCGGTTGTCGCCGGTCAGCATGATCACCTTGATGCCGTCGGCCGCGAGGGCCTTCAGCGCCTCCGGCGTCGAGGCCTTGACCGGATCGGCGATCGCAAACAGCGCAGCTGGCTTGCCGTCGACGGCCATCGTGATCACGGTGGCGCCTTCGCTGCGCAGCCGCTTGCTCTCGACGCCCAGCGTATCGGTGATGATGCCGAGTGAGGCCAGGTAGGTGGCGGTGCCGAGCACGATGGCTTTGCCTTCGACCTCGCCGCGGGCGCCCTTGCCGGTCGGCGCGTCGAAGCCCTTGACGTCGGCGAGCTTGATGTTGCGCTCGGTGGCATGACGGACGACGGCCGCGGCGAGCGGATGTTCGCTGGCGCGCTCTACGCTTGCCGCGAGCCGCAGCGCCTCTGTCTCATCGAAGCCATCGGCGGTGATAATTGCCGTCACCTTCGGCTTGCCCTCGGTCAAGGTGCCGGTCTTGTCGACGACCAGCGTATCGACCTTCTCCATCCGCTCCAGCGCCTCGGCGCTCTTGATCAGCACGCCGGCCTGGGCGCCGCGACCGACGCCGACCATGATCGACATCGGCGTCGCGAGACCGAGTGCGCAGGGACAGGCGATGATCAGCACGCTCACGGCGGCGACGAGGCCGAAGGCGAAGCGCGGCTCGGGACCGAACGCGTACCACGCGACGAAGGCGGCAATGGCAGCAGCGATCACCATCGGCACGAACCAGCCCGCGACCTGGTCGGCGAGGCGCTGGATCGGCGCGCGCGAGCGCTGCGCGTCGGCGACCATCTGCACGATCTGCGACAGCAGGGTCTCGCGGCCGACCTTGTCGGCGCGCATCACGAAGCTGCCGGTCTGGTTCAAGGTGCCGGCGATGACGCGCTCGCTTTCGGCCTTGGTCACGGGCATCGACTCGCCCGTCACCAGCGATTCGTCGAGCGAGGAGCGGCCTTCGAGAATGATGCCGTCGACCGGCACCTTCTCGCCGGGACGCACGCGCAGGCGATCGCCGACCGCGAGCTCGGCGATCTCCACCTCGTGGTCGTTGCCGTCGGTGTCGAGCCGCCGCGCCGTCTTCGGCGCCAGCTGCAGCAGCGCCTTGATCGCGCCCGACGTCGCGTCGCGCGCGCGCAGCTCCAGCACCTGGCCGAGCAGGACGAGAACGGTGATCACGGCGGCCGCCTCGAAATACACCGCGACCGCGCCGCCGTGGCCGCGGAACGCCGGCGGAAACGCCTGCGGCGCCAGGGTCGCGACCACGCTGTAGACATAGGCGACGCCCGTGCCCATGGCGATCAGGGTGAACATGTTGAGATTGCGGGTCTGGACCGATTGCCAGCCGCGGACGAAGAACGGCCAGCCGGCCCACAGCACGACTGGTGTCGCCAACGCGAGCTGGATCCAGTTCGACAACATCGGATCGACAAAGCCATGGCCGCCGACGAGGTGGCCGCCCATCTCGAGTACGACGACGGGAGCGGCGAGCAAGGTGCCGATCCAGAATCGCCGCGTCATGTCGGCGAGCTCGGGATTGGGCGCGTCGTCGAGGCTGATGACGTCGGGCTCCAGCGCCATGCCGCAGATCGGGCAGGTGCCCGGGCCCACCTGCCGGATCTCGGGATGCATCGGGCAGGTGTAGATCGTGCCTGCCGGCATCGCGGGCGGCGACTCGCGTTCGCCGCGATATTTGTCGGGATCAGCCGCGAACTTGGTGCGGCAGCCGGCCGAGCAGAAATGGAAGGTGTGACCCTCGTGCTCGAGGCGATGCTTCGAGGTCGCGGGATCGACGCTCATGCCGCAGACGGGGTCGATGACCTTTGCCTGGTCATGCTGATGCGCATGGTGCTCATGACCGCCACAGCACGACTGCGCGGCTGCCGGTGCAGCGGCGGCTGCGAGATACTTGGCGGGATCAGCCGCGAACTTGGTGCGGCAGCCGGCCGAGCAGAAATGGAAGGTGTGTCCCTGATGCTCGAAGCGATGCGTAGAGGTCGCGGGATCGACCGACATGCCGCAGACCGGATCCGTCACCTTCGCCGGTTCAGGCGCAGCGTGGTCCGAGCCGCCGCAGCAGGCCCCCGAATCGCCGTCAGGCGCCGCGCCGGCACGATCGCTGCAACAGTTGTCCGCGGATGCTTGGTTGTGTCCGGTTTCCACCGCGCGCGCGTGCGATCCACAGCCGCATCCGCCCTCGCCGGCGGCCGCGCCACCATGCTCGTGTTTGGTTTCCGACATCGCCCAAGCCTCTTGAAACCTATACCCTGTAGGGGTATATAGGCCCCATGCGCGAGGACATCAAGACATCCTGTCAGAAACGTTTGAGCCGGATCGAAGGGCAGGTCAGGGGCTTGTCGAAGATGGTCGAGGACAACCGCTACTGCATCGACATCGTGACCCAGATCTCCGCCGTGAGGGCGGCGCTGCGCCGGGTCGAGGAGGAGATCCTGCGCGACCACGTCGCGCATTGCGTCGAGCACGCGATCGCCTCCGGCGACAAGGCCGATCAGCGGCAGAAGATCGCGGAGCTGATGGACGTGATCGGCCGGTCGGATCGCTGAGCAGAATGGATGACGATCAAACCGCGACCTTGTGCCGTCGGGCAGCCGCGCGCGGCGCGACCTGCCGCACCGGCTCGGCGACGAGGTAATGCTCGTTGACGACGAGCCGTTCGCTGACTTCCTCGATCATCATTTCCTCAGCCGGAACCGGCTGCGCCGCCTCTTCGTCAGCCGCCTCAGGAACGAGCGGCGGCGCTGTGACGGAGCCTGGAAACACGGCGAACTCGCCCGCTACCTCCGCGAGCGGCTTCTGCTTGTCGGCCCAGTGCAGCGTCGTGTAGTCGAATCCATTGACGATGGTCGGCTTGATGATCTCGAAATAGGGCGAGATGTCGAAGTCGCGCGGCATGTAGAGCGACGAATCGCGGATGTGCAGGATCTCGCGCTTGGCACGCCGTGAGGGGGCCCGCGTGATCTTCGGCAGGATCGGATAGCGGACCGCGTCGAACGCCTGCGCGATCAGCGCCGAGCAGATCATCTTGGTCGGATCGCCCGAACCCAGCGCGATCATGCGCCGCCGCCAGCGTTGCGGAACCGGCATCGGGATCAGATAGCGCATCAGGTCGATGATGTTCTTGGTGTCGTAGCCGAAGCCGATGCGATTGATGGCGTAGCGGCACACCGTGTGCCGGTCCTCATAGGTCAGGCCGACCGGACGGCACACGCGGGTATGATAGGCGAAGTATTTCGACAGCGGCGCCGAGATCACGCCGTCGCCGACATAGGCCTCGACCAGCACATGCGGCTCCCCGTCGGGCTCGACGGCGCCATCGATGGGGCCGACATAGAGCGCGGCGTGCGACCAGGTCGACTGCGTGAGATATTTGATGATGCCGGAGATGCGGCTGTTGCCCTCGACCAGCAGCACGTCGCCGGGCTGGACGTCCTTGCGCAGGTAGTCCGGATCGCTCGGCGTGAACGGCTCATAGCCGGGGATCTCCTTCTGGAGATAGGCGGCAATCAGCTTGCCGATCTGGTCGAGCACGATACCCATAACGCTCCCCAGGCGACCTTGGCCGGTCGCCGGCTTTTCCCTTCTTCCATGATGGTCGATTGCGGTTGCAATTTGGTTCATAGTCGAAGCAGTCCGCACGGTATCGCGTTTACCATCCCGGTTGCCGCAGCGCGGCAGATACGGCAAATTCGGTCGGTATTCGTTTCGTTCAAAGCTTTCGGAAACCATGTCATGAACTTCACGCGCCGCGGCTTCCTCTCCGCTTCCGCGGCGCTGGCCGCGCTGCCCATCTCAGGCGGCGCCGCGCAGGCGGCTGTTCCGCGCGAGGCTGACATTGTCGTGATCGGGGCGGGTGCGGCGGGAATCGCCGCGGCCCGCCGGATCGTGGCCGCCAACCGCAAGGTCGTGGTGCTGGAGGCCGCGCCGCAGATCGGCGGCCGCTGCAGCACGGATGTCGCCACGTTCGGCGTGCCGTTCGATCGCGGCGCACGCTGGCTGCTCAGCGCCGACAGCAATCCCATCGGAAGGCTCGCGCGCGGCGTCGGACTCGATCTCGTCGCGGCTCCCGTCGGGCAGAAGATCCGGGTCGGCCGGCGCAATGCGCGGCCCGGCGAGACCGAGCAGTTCCTGGCCGGGCTGGTGCGCGCCAATCGCGCCATCGACGAGGCGGCGCGCGGCAAGCTCGATACCTCCTGCGCCGCGGCGCTGCCGAAAGATCTGGGCGACTGGACCAGCACCACCGCGTTCGTGCTCGGCGCCAGCGCGACCGGAAAGGATCTCGCCGATCTCTCCGCGATGGACAAGGCGCGCGCACAGGGTCGCAGCGCTCCGCTGGCCTGCCGGCAGGGGCTGGGCACGTTCCTCGCCAAGCTCGGCGAATCGTTGCCGTCATCGCTGTCGACTCCGGCAACGCGCGTCGTGTGGACCAACCGCGACGTCGCGGTGGAAACGCCGGCGGGGCGAATCGCGACGCGCGCCATCATCCTCACGGTGTCGACCAACGTGCTGACATCAGGCGCCATCAAGTTCGTGCCCGAGCTGCCGAAGCGGCAGCTCGACGCCGCCGCCAAGCTCAGCCTCGGCAGCTATGATCACATTGCGCTGATGCTGGCGGGCAATCCGCTCGGCCTGTCGCGGGACGAGGTCATCATCGAGCAGAGCAATTCCAACCGCACGGGTCTGCTGCTTGCCAATATCGGTGGATCGTCGCTTTGTACCGTCGATGTTGCCGGCGCCTTCGGCCGCGAACTATCAGCGCAGGGCGAGGCGGCGATGGCCGACTTCGCCCGGGAGTGGATCGGCAAGCTGTTTGGAAGTGAAGCCGCCGCAGCGGTGAAGTCGTCCGCAGCCACGCGCTGGAACCAGGTGCCGGGCGTGCTCGGCGCGATGTCGGCGGCCACGCCCGGCAGCCAGGGCGCCCGCAAAATTCTCGGCGAACCGTTGGGCCCGCTGTTCCTGGCCGGCGAGGCCACGCACGAAACGCTGTGGGGCACGGTCGACGGCGCCTGGGACTCCGGCGAGCGCGCCGCCGAAGCCGCGCTGCGCCGGATCGGCGCGATCAAGGACGCCGAGCCGGAGCCGAGCAGTGAGCGGCAACGACCGCGCCGTCGCGGCAAGGTGCGCTCGGCCTCGCCGGAGGATTGACCGTCGATCCGCAAACTCATCAGCAAGATGGTGGGCACGGCGCAACTGCGATCTCAAGCGTTGAAACGGCACGGCTGCGCCTTTGCCCACCCTACGGCTGATGCAGGCGAGCTGCCGATTGAAGCACGCCCAGCCTTGGCTACACAGGCAGCTTCAATTCCATCAGGTCTTTCGCGACCACGATGCGGCCCGTGTAGTTCTTCTTCACGTCCCGCGTCCAGTCCTCGTCCGTCACTTCGGGATCATCACCGGGTACGAAGTGGCTGAGCGCCAGCACTTTCACGCCTGCAGCCGCGGCGATGCGTCCGACGTCTTCCGTGGTCGTGTGACTGTCGAGCAGGTGCTTCTTCAGCGTCGAGCCGTTCTTCGTCTTGGCGACCAGCCGATCGACCGCGGGCACATAGAGGCATTCATGCACGAGCACATCGGCGCCCTTGGCAAACTCTGCAAGCTTCGGATTATAGGCCGTGTCGCTCGAGAACACGATTGTGCCGTCGGGCGTCTCGAACTTGTACGCGAAGTTGTCGGTGATCGGCGGATGTGGCGTGCGGAACGCGGTTACCGTCACGTTCGCCGTCTTCAGCACGACGCCGTCCGCGTCGATATCCTTCGCGACCAGGAGTGGCCGCGGATCTGGCCGGCCTTCGTCCGCGATGCGGGTGTCGACGTCGAACTTGTTAGTTTCCCAGAAGCTCCTGGTCATCGCCTCCAGGCCCCTCGGTCCGAACGACTGGATCGGCGTCGACAATCCTGCGGCCCAGGCGTTGTAGAACAGATTGCCGTATTCGAGATTGTGATCGGAATGGTGATGGCTGATCAGGATGTACTTGATCGATGGGATCGGAACCCCAGCACTGACGAGCTGACGGCTGACGCCCATGCCGCAATCGATCACGAACGGCGTGCCGTTGACGACGACGAGGTTGGCCGGATTTGAAGCGCCCACGCCGACGCGTGGGCCGCCCTTGGTGCCGAGGAAGACGATGCGCGTGCCCGTCTTCGCGCCTTGCGCGAACGCCGCGGGCGCCGCGATGGCGCCGGCCGTTCCCAGCGCGAGCTTGAGCATTGTTCGCCGATGGATCACGGTGGCCCCCCTGTCTGCTTCGTTGCAGGAAGGCTAACCCCGCCCGAGCACGCCGTCGAGGGCCGGCAGGCCGGCGATCACGGCGATTGCGATCAGCGCATAGCAGATGGCGCGAAACACCTGCTCGCTGGCACGGCCGAACAGCGACGCGCCGAACGCGACACCAAGCGCGTAGACCGGACCGATCAGCAGCGAAAGCTTCAGCGAATCCCAGGTGATCAGCCCGCTCATTGCGTAGCTCACCATCGCGAAGAAGTCCGATGCGCCGAAGAACAGCACGATATTCGCTCGCGCGATCTTTGGCGGGATCGGGCGTCCCAGCCAGTAGCCGACGATCGGCGGGCCCCCGGTCTGCGCCAGTCCGCTGCAGAATCCGGAGATATAGCCGACAGCGACCGACAGCGCGGTGTACTCCCTGCCGCGATAGCGCCAGCCGGACAGCAGCAGCGCAAGCAGCGCGATCACGAAACCGGTGATGATCCAGCGTACGGTGACAGGGTCCAGCCGGCTGAGGAAATAGGTGCCCACGGGCACGCCGACCAACGCACCCGCGACGATCACGGCGGTGGCCTTGCGGTCGGCCTCACGCCAGGCCGGCGCCACCATTGGGGCCATCGATACGAAGTCGATCACGAGAAGCAGGGGCGCGACCAGGCGCGGCGTCGCAAAACTGCTCGCGAGCGGCATGAAGATCAGCGCCGCGCCGAAGCCGGAGAAGCCGCGCGCGGTCGCGGCGATGAAAGCGACGATCGCCAGCGCGATCGTCGCGAACGGGCTGAGATCGGCAGGGATGAGCCCGGACAGGCTCATCCGCGCAACGTGCCGCCGGTCTTCTTGGCGACGTCCGCGGTGATCTTCGCCGCCACGGCATCGATCTCCTCGTCCGTCATCGTCTTGTCGCGCGGCTGCAGGGTGACGGCGATCGCCACCGACTTCTTGCCGTCCTCGATGCCCTTGCCCTCGTAGACGTCGAACACGGCGACATCGGTGATCAGCTTCTTGTCGACGCCCTGCGCGGCGCGCACGATATCGCCGGCCTTGACCTTGCGGTCGACGATGAAGGCGAAGTCGCGCGACACCGGCTGGAATGCGGACAGCTCCAGCACCGGCTTGGCGCGCGTCGGCTTCGCCTTGGCGGCCGGAATGCGATCGAGGATCACCTCGAAGGCGACGAGCGGCCCGTCGGCTTTCAACGCCTCCAGCGTGCGCGGATGCAGCTCGCCGAAATGGCCGAGCACGTTCTGCGGTCCCATCTGGATCGTGCCGGAGCGTCCCGGATGCATCCAGGCGGGGCCGCCGGCGACGATCTGCAGCGACGCCATCGGCGCGCCAGCGGCCGCGAGCACGGCGAGCGCGTCGGCCTTCGCGTCGTAAGCGCTCGCCGCCTGCGATCCCGTCCAATGTCGGCCGAGACCCTTCGCCGACGCGACGCCACGGCGGATGCCGCTCGCCGCCATGAGCTGGTCCGCGGGGCCATCGCCCTTGAAGATCTGCCCGACCTCGAAGATCGCGGCATCGCCGAAGCCACGATCGGCGTTGGCCTGCACGGTTGCGATCAGTCCCGGCAGCAGGCTCGGCCGCATGTCGGAGAGATCGGCGGCAATCGGGTTCGCAAGCGCGAGCTCGGCCTTGCCGCCGCCGAACAGCTCGGCCGCCGGCTTGGAAATGAACGACCAGGTCACGGCCTCGACCATGCCGCGCGCCGCCAGCGCGCGCTTGGCGCGCCGGGTGCGCAGCTGGATCGGCGTCAGCACCGGCTTGCGCGGGGCATCGCCGCGCTCGAACGGCGTCATCGGCACCTTGTCGACGCCGATGATGCGCACGACCTCCTCGACGATGTCGGCCTTGCCATGCACGTCGCTGCGCCAGGAGGGCACCGCGACCTTCACGACCGGGCCGTTGCCGGCGACCACGAAGCCGAGATGCGTCAGGATCCGCCGCATCTCGGTCAGCGGCACCTCGATGCCCGCCAGCCGCTTCACCTCGGTCAGTGGGAAATCGATGATACGGTCATCACCAAACGGATTGCCGACGACGACGGTCTCCGACGGCGTGCCGCCGCAAAGCTCGAGCACGAGCCTGGTCGCCATCTCCAGGCCCGGCACCATGAAGGCCGGATCGACGCCGCGCTCGAAGCGGTAGCGCGCGTCGGAATTGATGCCGAGCTTGCGGCCGGTCTGGGCGATGTTGATCTCGTTCCACAGCGCCGATTCGATCAGCACGTCGGTGGTGCCTTCGTCGCAGCCGGAGGCTTCGCCGCCCATGATGCCGGCGAGCGATTCGACGCCGGAATCGTCGGCGATGACGCACATCGAATGGTCGAGCGTGTAGGTCCGGCCGTCGAGCGCGAGCAGGGTCTCGCCGTCACGCGCGCGGCGGACGACCAGATTGCCCTTCACCTTCTTGGCGTCGAACACGTGCAGCGGACGCGCGCGGTCGAAGGTCATGTAGTTGGTGATGTCGACCAGCGCGTTGATCGGGCGCAGGCCGATCGATGTGAGGCGCTGCTGCAGCCACTTCGGCGACGGGCCGTTCTTGACGCCGCGCACCAGTCGCAGCGCGAAGCCCGGACAAAGCTTCTCGTCCTCGACCGTGACCTTCACCGGGCAGGGGAGCTCGCCCTTCGCCGGCTTGATGCCGGGGTCCTTCAGCTTGCCCATGTCGGCGGCGGCGAGGTCGCGGGCGATGCCGTGCACGCCGGTGCAGTCCTGGCGGTTCGGCGTCAGGTTGATCTCGAACATGGGATCGCCGAGGCCGGCCCACTCCGCGTAAGGAGTGCCGATCGGCGCATCCTCCGGCAGCTCCATGATGCCGTCGTGATCGTCGGAAATCTGCAGCTCGGCCGCGGAGCACAGCATGCCACGGCTCTCGACGCCGCGGATCGTGCCGACCGAGAGCGTGATGTTCTTGCCGGGGATGTAGGTGCCGGGTGGCGAGAACACCGAGACCAGACCCGCGCGCGCGTTCGGCGCACCGCACACCACCTGCACCGGCGCGCCACCGTCACCGGTGTCGACCATGCAGACGCGTAAGCGGTCGGCGTTCGGGTGCTGCTCGGCGGAAACGACGCGCGCGATTCTGTAAGGCGCGAGCAGCTTCGCTTTGTCCTCGAGATGCTCGACCTCGAGGCCGATCATCGTGAGCTTGTTGGCGAGCGTCTCGACCGACTCGTCTGTGTCGAGATGGTCCTTCAGCCAGGACAAGGTGAATTTCATGGCAGCGTTCCTGCGAAGTCAGTCCTGTTCCCTCCCCCGCTTGCGGGGGAGGGTCAGGGTGGGGGCTCTCGCCGCAACGGCAGCGGCAACGGTTTCAAGAACGCCGGCGCGATTGGCCAGTACGTCGTTGTTGGCAAAGCGCAGGACATGAAATCCTTTGGCTTCGATCACAGCTGAGCGCGCAGCGTCGCGCTGCTCGCCCTCTGTCGAGAAATGCTGTCCGCCATCGAGCTCGATCACCAGACGTGCCGCGTGGCAGACAAAGTCGACGATGTAGCGGTCGATCGGTGCCTGACGACGAAAGCCTGCGCCGAGCAGGCGATGGCCGCGCAGCTCCGACCACAAGATGCGCTCGGCATCCGTCGCGTTCTGGCGGAGGGCCCGTGCGTTTGATCGAAGCTTCGGCGCGACTGTCCAGGTGGGCTTGTCGTCGTCCATCGACGCCTCCTGCGCGGAGAGACCCCCGCCCCAGCCCTCCCCCGCAAGCGGGAGAGGGAGTCCGACCACCCGTGCGGAGAGGTCGAGACGGATCACGCGCTCAGCCCTCCCGCCAAGGTCGGCACATCGAGCGGCTTGAAGCCGTAATGGGACAGCCAACGGACGTCGCCTTCGAACAATTGGCGCAGGTCGCTCATGCCGTATTTCAGCATCGCGATGCGGTCGATGCCCATGCCCCAGGCAAAACCCTGGTACTCGTCGGGATCGATGCCACAGGCGCGCAGCACGTTCGGGTGCACCATGCCGCAGCCGAGAATCTCCAGCCAGTCCTCGCCCTCGCCGAAGCGGATCTCGCCCTTGTCGCGGCGGCACTGGATATCGACCTCGAGCGACGGCTCGGTGAACGGGAAGAACGACGGCCGGAATTTCATGTTGATGTGGTCGACCTCGAAGAACGCCTTGCAGAACTCATGCAGGATCCATTTGAGGTGGCCGAGATGTGAGCCCTTGTCGATGACGAGGCCTTCGACCTGGTGGAATTGCGGCGTGTGGGTCGCGTCCGAATCGATGCGGTAGGTGCGGCCCGGGCAGATCACGCGGATCGGCGGCTTCTGGCTCAGCATGGTCCGCACCTGCACCGGCGAGGTGTGGGTCCGCAGCAGCATGCGCGAGCCGTCCGGCTTCGGATTGAAGAAGAACGTGTCGTGCATCTCCCGCGCCGGATGGCCTTCCGGGAAGTTCAGCTTGGTGAAGTTGTAGTCGTCGGTCTCGACATCGGGGCCCTCCGCGATCGAGAAGCCCATGTCGGCGAAAATCGTGGTCAATTCGTCCATCACCTGGCTGAGCGGATGGATGCGGCCGGTCTCGGCCGGCGAATCCTGCAGCGGCAGGGTGACGTCGATGGTCTCGGCCGCGAGCCGCGCGTCCAGCGCAGCGGCCCGGAGCACCTCGCGGCGCGCGGTGAGCGCCTGTGTGACCTTGTCCTTGGCAAGGTTGATCGCAGCACCCTGCGTTTTGCGCTCGTCCGGCGACATCTTGCCGAGGGTGGCCAGCAGCGCCGAGATCGAGCCCTTCTTGCCGAGGGCGGCGACGCGCACGGCTTCCAGCGCGGCTTCATCGCCGGCGGTGGCGATCTGGTCGAGGATCGAGGTCTCGAGCGAGGCGAGGTCGGACACGGTCAAAATCTCCGCGGGACAAAGGCGGCTGGGTTGTCGCCGCGCGGGCGACAGGGGTCAAGCGAAAGGATCGATGTCGCCGAACAGCAAAAAGCGGCCGAGATCGTCGGCCGCTTCGCAGTCCTCGCGATGAGGAAGGGCGATCAGGCGGCGAGCGCCGCCTTGGCCTTCTCAACGATCGCCTGGAACGCGGCGGGCTCGTTGATCGCGAGATCCGACAGCACCTTGCGGTCGACGGTGATGCCGGACTTGGACAGGCCGTCGATAAATCGGCTGTAGGTCAGCTCGAACGGACGCACAGCGGCGTTCAGGCGCTGGATCCAGAGCGCGCGGAAGGTGCGCTTCTTGCGCTTGCGATCGCGGAACGCATACTGGCCGGCCTTCTCGACGGCCTGCTTGGCGGTGCGGATCGTGTTCTTGCGGCGGCCGTAATAGCCCTTGGCGGCCTTGAAGACTTTCTTGTGCTTGGCGTGGGCGGTCACACCGCGTTTGACGCGAGACATGCCGGGTATCCTTGGATTCAGAGATGACGATCAGCCGCGGCTTGGAGGCGGCCAGGGTTTCGGAAGCGAGAGGCCGGTCAGGCGTTCGGCAAGAAGTACTTCTTGACGTTGTCGCCGTCGGTCTTGAACAGCACGCGGGTGCCGCGCAGCTGCCGGATCTGCTTCTTCGTCCGCTTGATCATGCCGTGGCGCTTGCCGCGCTGGGCGTGCATCACTTTGCCGGTGGCAGTCACCTTGAAGCGCTTTTTGGCGCCGGATTTGGTCTTCAGCTTGGGCATTTGGCTCTCCTTCATGCCAACGGCAAGCCGCCCGCTAAAGCGGCGCCATCAGGCGAAAATGCTCGTTAGAGCGTTGGTTGTGCTCAGGTATTGGGTCCAAACAAGGATCCACCCGCACAGGGACATCGCCACGGCAGCCCTTGATCAGCCGGGCGACGAAGGCCGCGCTTATGCCAGAGACGGTGGCTCTTGGCAACGCTGAACCGCCGAATCGGCTCGTCCGAGCCATGGTCAGCCGACATGGTCAGCCGACATGCGAGCCGCGGGTACAGGTATCCCAGGGCGGCCCTCGGCCACCAGCACCGGCCGGCTCCGTTCGGTGGAGCCGCAAAGGCTCCTCCGGCAGCTGCAGCGGGCGGTGGCAGGTCCTGATCCGCGCCCGCAAAGAGCGGTTCTGACGGGGGCCTCAAGAGAAAAGCCCGCCAGACGTGTGGCGGGCTCGGTTTGGTGCGTCGGTGGCTGGCGACTAGCGCGGGGCCAGAACCATGACCACCTGGCGTCCCTCGAACCGCGCGTCCTGCTCGACCTTGGCGAAAGCCGCGACGTCGGACTTGACCTTGTCGAGCAGCTTGGTGCCGATCTCCTGGTGCGCCATTTCGCGGCCGCGATAGCGCAGTGTGATCTTGACCTTGTCGCCCTCTTCGAAGAAGCGCTGCATCGCCCGCATCTTCACGTCGTAGTCGTGATCATCGATCATCGGGCGGAGCTTGATCTCCTTGATCTCGACGACCTTCTGCTTCTTGCGGGCCTCGGCGGCCTTCTTCTGCGCCGAATACTTGTACTTCCCGTAGTCCATGATCTTACAGACGGGAGGATTGTTGTTCGGCGAAATCTCGACCAGATCCATGCCGGCATCAGCGGCCATCTTGATCGCAACCACGGTCTCGACAGTGCCGCGGTTGGTACCTTCTGAATCGATCAGCTGGATCTGCGCATTGCGAATCTCATCATTTGTGCGCGGCCCGTCTTTGACGGCAGCGGGCGGGGCTCGATTGGGGCGGCGAATGGGTAGTTCTCCAAGGTTGTGGAAGAAGGCGACTATTTTGAAGGAAGATGCCCTCGCGGGCAAGACAGCTGGCGTCCCGTGCGTCGAATTAACATCCGGCCGTCATGGCTCTTGCGTCGCACGCGCAGGACTTCGGCGCGGCCGTGCATTCCCCCAAAGGGACCACATGGCCAAGAATGGCGATCAAAACCGCACTTTCGAGGCCTCGTGGCTCCGCTGGCGGACATAGAGTGCGCGGGGCCCTTTCGCAAGCGGCAGCGCCCGGTCGACCGGATTGACGCGACCGGCTGGTTCGCCCACACAGCCCCCGAAATCGAGTAACGATCCATGAACCCTGCTGCAGAAAATGCCGATACGCCCGTCTTCGTCACCGTCGGCGCGGGCGAATCGTCGCGCCGGATCGCGGTGCGGGCGCGGCCAGGCCGCCCGCCTGGGCTGTTCTGGCTCGGTGGCTTCAATTCCGACATGAAAGGCACCAAGGCCCTGACCCTCGACGCCTGGGCCGCCGAGCGCGGCCGCGCCTGCGTCCGCTTCGACTATTCCGGTCACGGTGAATCCGGCGGACGCTTCGTCGACGGCACCATCAGCCGCTGGCTCGAGGAGAGCGTCGCGGTGTTCCGGCAATTCTGCCGCGGACCCCAGGTCGTGATCGGTTCCTCGATGGGCGGCTGGATGGCGCTGCTGCTGGCGCGCGAGCTGCTCAAGGACCCGGCGGAGGCGACGCTGGCGGGCCTGGTCCTGATCGCCCCGGCGCCCGATTTCACCGAGGAGCTGATGTGGAAGGGCTTTGCGCCGGCGGTCCGGACCGAGATTGAGATCAACGGCGTCTGGATGCGTCCGTCGGAGTATGGCGAGCCCTATCCCATCACCAGGGCGCTGATCGAGGACGGGCGCAATCATCTCCTGCTCGGCGGTGCCATCAAGGTCGGCTGCCCGGTGCGCATCCTGCAGGGCGCGCAGGACCGCGACGTCCCCTGGCAGCATGCGTTCGCACTGACCCACCGCCTGCCGGCCGAAGACGTGGTGCTGACCATGATCCAGGACGGCGACCACCGGCTGTCGCGTCCGCAGGACATCACGCGCATGCTGGCCGCCGTCGGCGAGATGGGCTAACGCGGCCCGCCTCAGCATCGCGCCTGCCATTCCGCGCGGACGCTCTCGTCGGTCTCCGACGTCAGCGCCGCCTCCGCACGTCGCGCGTAAGCAGCCTCGTCGAGCAGCCAAGCGAGCGCCCAGGCGGCGGCACCGCGCACCAGCGGACTCGGATCGGTCGCCAGCCGCTCGGCGGACGGCGTCAGCGCCGCATCGCCGGAGTTGCCGATCGCGATCAGCACGTTGCGCAGGAAGCGGTCGCGGCCGACGCGCTTGATCGGCGATTTCGTGAACAGTGCGCGAAACGCGGCGTCGTCGAGCGCCGCCAGCGCGGCGAGATCGGGGGACCGCAGCGATTCGCGGGCCGCCAGCTTCGCCTCGCGCCCCGCTTGCGCGAACTTGTTCCACGGGCAGGCGGCGAGGCAGTCATCGCAGCCGTAGATGCGGTTGCCCATGGCCTTGCGGAACTCGCGCGGGATCGGCCCCTTGTTCTCGATGGTGAGATACGAGATGCAGCGCCGCGCATCGAGGCTGTAGGGGGCCGGGAACGCCGCGGTCGGACAGCTGTCGAGGCAGGCTCGGCACGAGCCGCAATGATCGCGCTCCGGCGCATCGGCGGGCAGGTCCAGCGTGGTGTAGATGGCGCCGAGGAACAGCCAGGAGCCGAAACCGCGCGACACCAGATTGGTGTGCTTGCCCTGCCAGCCGAGCCCTGCCGCTTCGGCCAGCGGCTTCTCCATGACGGCCGCGGTGTCGACGAACACCTTCACATCACAACCGGCCTGTGCGACCAGCCAGCGGGCGAGCGTCTTGAGGTTCTTCTTGATGACGTCGTGATAGTCGTCGCCGCGGGCATAGACCGAAATCGCAGCATTGCTGCGCTGGGATAGGACCGCGCGCGGATCCTCGTCGGGGCCGTAATTGACGCCGAGCATGATGATGCTGCGGACCTCGCGCCACAGCGTGGTGGGATCGGTGCGGCGGGACGGCTCGCGCGCCAGCCAGTCCATGTCGCCGTGCTGGCCGGCGGCGAGGAAGCGTTCGAACGCGGCGGCCCGCTCGGCGCTCACGACCGGGGCGGTGATGCCGATGGCATCGAAGCCCAGCCGTTGCGCCTCGGCGGCCAGCGCCGCCTTCAACGTCTCCGGCGTGGGCCTATCGGCGCTCAGAAGTCCAGGTCCACATAGGTCCGCGACGCCGGCACGCCCGCCAGCCAGTCGGAGAGCAGCGGCCGGAACGACGGCCGCGACTTCACCCGCGCGTACCACGCCTTCGCTGCGTCGTCCTCGATCCATGGCACGTCGCCCAGATAGTCGATCGCCGACAGATGCGCGGCGGCGGCCAGGTCGGCATAGGTCAGCCGGTCGCCGGCCAGGAAATTGCGCCGCTGCGCCAGCCAGCCGATATAGGCGAGATGATAGCGCACATTGGTCTTGGCGGCGCGAATCACGTCGGTCGACGGCGGCCCGCCGCCATCCTCCTCGCTCATGAAGCGCTTATAGATGCGCTCGGTGACCAGCAGGTTCGAGGCCTCCTCGAAGAACTTGGTGTTGAACCAGTCCATCAGCCGGCGCACCTCGACGCGCTCGGCCGCCGACGCCGGCATCAGCCGGCGATCGCCCATCTCGGGCCCGCAGGTCTCGTCGATGAATTCGGCGATCACGCCGACACCGGGCACCGGCGGCAGGCCTTCGACCGACAGCACCGGCGTGGTGGCCGCGGGATTGAGCACGAGAAACGCCTCGCGGCGCTCCCAGGCGCGTTCCTCCACCAGGCGCAGATCGAGCCCGTATTCGCCGAGCACCAGCCGGACGAAGCGTGAATGCGGGCAGAAGGGATGGTGGTAGAGCGTGTACATGGAGCCTTTCGACGATTCCGCGGCTACGGCGCTTAACGAACAATCAACCATCGGTTCGCACCGACGCCTCGTCCCGATACCGGCGCGCGGGTGCGCTCGCGAATCGGACCATTAGCGCATGGTCGGCGAAAGTGTAAGCAGTAGGGCGACGGGCGGTCATGCGGGAAACGGCGCTTTCGGGAACAGCGATCAGCGCGCCCGATCCGCTGTCCGGCATTGCCTCGTTCTGATTCGCATGGCCGATCACACGCCGGTTCATTCATCGGATGTGGCCGGTTCGAGCGCTTTTTGCAATTGCGGGCGGGAGCCGAATAGGCGAGAAGGGCCGCGTTTTGCCGGCAATCCAGGATCCGATCAATGATGTCAGATACGCTGCGGGCGGTGCTTCTCGGCATAATCGAGGGCGTCACCGAGTTTCTTCCCGTATCCTCGACCGGCCATCTGTTGCTGGCGGAACGCTTCTTCGGGCTCGGCGACGAGGGGTTCTGGAAGAGTTTTGCGATCCTGATCCAGCTCGGCGCCATCCTCGCCATCGTCGCGCTGTACTTCTTCAAGCTGTCGCGCGTCGCCATCGGCGCGATGTCGAACGCTGACGACCGCCGATTCATCATCGGCGTGCTGATCGCCTTCCTGCCCGCCGTCATCATCGGCCTCATCGCCGGCAAGTACATCAAGGCGCTCCTGTTCGATCCCTGGGTCGTGTGCTTCTCGCTGATCGTCGGCGGCGCCATCCTGCTGTGGGTCGATCAGATCGATCTCAAGCCGCGGGAGCACGACGCCACGCGCTATCCGCTCATGATGTATCTGTGGATCGGCGTCGCGCAGTGCTTGGCCATGATCCCAGGCGTGTCGCGCTCCGGCGCCACCATCGTGGCGGCGATGCTGCTCGGCGGCGACAAGCGCTCGGCCGCGGAGTTCTCCTTCTTCCTGGCGATCCCGACCATGGTCGGCGCCTTCGTCTACGACTTCTACAAGAGCCGCGCCGAGATGACGTCCGATCACCTCGGCCTCATCGCGATCGGCTTCGTCGTCTCCTTCATCACCGCCATGATCGTGGTGAAGGCCTTCCTCGGCTACGTCACCCGCCACGGCTTCGTGCTGTTCGCCTGGTGGCGCGTGATCGTCGGCACCCTCGGCCTGATCGCGCTGGCGCTGGGGAAGTGAGCTGAGCCCCAGCTCCATCCACCGTCATTGCGAGCGTAAGCGAAGCAATCCAGTTTGGTGGGCGAGACTCTGGATTGCTTCGTCGCTTCGCTCCTCGCAATGACGTGGAGAGGCCGGTGGCCCCTCACGCGTTCTTGCGCTGGAACTGCCCGGACGGACGGAAGCGCCAGAGATATTGCGGGGCGACCGCCTCGAGCGAGTCCGGCGTGATGCCGAGGCCCTGCAAGGTCAGCCCGGCCGCCTTTGCCGCCTCCGACACTACGTTGTCGTAGCGCAAGAGCTCGACCTGGTCGGGCGTCAGCTTCAGCGGCCCCGGCGCGAACTGCAGGATTGCGGCCTGCAGTTTGGCGAGCCCGAACGGCAGCGGCAGTAGCGCGCGGTCGCGATCGGTGATGTCGAGGATGATTTTCAGGATTTCCCGGAAGCTCAGCACCTCCGGCCCGCCGAGCTCGTAGGTCGCGCCGGGCTGCGCCTTGCCGTCGACCGCATTGGCCACCGCGGTGGCGACGTCGCCGACATAGACCGGCTGCATCTTCGTCTCGCCGCCGCCGATCAGCGGCAGGAACGGCGAGATCCGCGCGAGCCCTGCAAAGCGGTTGGTGAACTGGTCCTCGGGGCCGAACACGACCGAGGGGCGCATGATCACGGCCTCGGGCACCGCGGCCAGCACGGCGGCCTCGCCGGCCGCCTTGGCGCGGGCATAGCTCGATGCCGACTCCGCGTCGGCGCCGATCGCCGAGACGTGCACCATGCGGGCGCCAGCGGCGGCCGCCGCCTTGGCGACGGTGGCGGCGCCCTCGGCCTGCACGGCCTCGAAGGTCTGCGCGCCGCTCTCGGTCAGGACGCCGACGAGGTTGATCGCGACATGGCTGTCACGCAGCGCTGATGCGACCGAGTCGGGATAGCGCAGATTGGCCTGTACGGCGTGGATCTGGCCGACCCGGCCGAGCGGCTGCAGGTGGCCGGCGAGCTCCGGCCGGCGCACCGCGACACGGATGCGGTAGTCGCGCTTGGCCAGCGCCCGGACCACGTTGCGCCCGACGAAGCCGGAGCCGCCGAAGACGGTAACCAATGTGTCCAGATTCGATGCCATGGAATGAGTCCTGGGATTGCCGGGCGGTCGGTCCGCCCCGGACGAGATAGCTGTCAGCGGCGATTCGCACCCCGCGGCCCGCCATCCTGGGCCGCTGTATAGCCCATCGTCCGCACTGCGGAAAAGGGAGCCGTGTTTTTGCGCATGGCTTCAGAAAAATTGTCATCTTGGGCGTTCAGCGGTTTGACAAGCGCCCGTTCGATCCGTACACAGCGCCCCCATGCCCAGGTGGCGGAATTGGTAGACGCGCTGGCTTCAGGTGCCAGTGGCTTAACGGCCGTGAAGGTTCGAGTCCTTTCCTGGGCACCATTTTGGTGGTGACCTCCCCCGCACAAGAGATCTCCGACAGACGAGCGCGCTGATGCGCGTTGCGGTCGAATAGAGGTCGGTGTCGATTGGCCCGGTGTCTTCGACACATCGGCCTCACGGGTTTCCCCGAGATTGCGAACGATTTTGCTTCAGGCTTCCGTGATGCCGCTGCTGCAAGCCGCGAGCTCCCACCCTCCCCTGGAGGGGGAGGGTCGATCGCACGCGAAGCGGGCGAGCGGGGTGGGGTGATCTCTCCACGCACGCCAGCGCCAGGGGAGAGATCACCCCACTCCGCCTCACGATTCGCTTCGCTCTCCGCGAGGCGACCCTCCCCCTCCAGGTGAGGGTGGGCGCCGCCTTCGTGTTGAGTGATCACCATGACCGCCGTGGTCTTTCTCGTTTAGGGCAAGACCTATCAGCCTCGCGGCGCGCTTTGCGCCCGAGCTGTGCTGATCGTCTCGCCCTCGATATCATGAGGGCGCAGGGAGAGCCGGGTGCCGACCGCACCCATGGCCCGCCAGCGAAGGAAAATGCTGGCGGCAGGAACCACAGGTACGCGCCGGATCATCCGGCCCTCCCTGCGCGACTGGTTTTAACGGCTGCTTCGCGTTCTCCCTGGTGCGCCGGGCTTGTTGGCCACCATCCCCACGCGAAGCGAAAGCTTCGACATGAGTTGATATCAGCATCGGGATATCAGGACCGCGCGACTTGACCGTGCGTGCATCGCCGTTCGTCCGCGCAAGTAGCTCGCGCTGCGTCGACACACGCCCATCGCATCCCACTGCCAACGTCTCGTGACGGTCGCGACACGCCCCTCATGCGGCAGCAGGGACGCGCGGAAATGTGCAGGTGATTTGCCCGACGAGGCTGGGCAAGAACTCAGTGTTCACGGTAAGATTTGGGGGCATGACGAATCGGCCGTTCAAGAGCGGCGAGAGCCGCGATCAAAAGAGCCTGCTTCCGCCTCGGATTGAGGATTATGTCGGGCCGGACAATCCGGTTCGTGCGATTGACAGCTACGTCAACGCTCTCGATCTGGCCAAGCTTGGCTTCCGCCACGCCAAGCGGAGGGGATCGGGTGTCGGGCAGCCGCCGTACGATCCGGCGGACCTGCTGAAGCTTTATCTCTATGGTTATCTGAACCAGATCAGATCGTCGCGCCGGCTCGAGCGTGAAGCCGGCCGCAATCTGGAGCTAATCTGGTTGTTGAGGAACCTGAAGCCCGGCTATCGGACGATTGCGAACTTCCGCAAGGAGAACTGGGCTGCCTTGAAGGCGGCGAACCGTAGCTTCGTCCTGTTGCTGCAGGAGATCGGGTTGATCGGCGGGACCCTGGTCGCGGTCGACGGCGCGCTGTTCCACGGCAATGCCAGCAAGGACAGCATCTTCACGCGCGGGAAGCTCGCCAAACAGATCGCCAAGCTCGATGAGGAGATTGAGGCGTACGGCAAGTCTCTCGACACCAACGACGCGGCGGAAGCCAAGCAGCCCGACGACGGCAAGGATGGCAACAAGGATGGCGGCGATGTCGGGGACAAGATCAAGGAGCTGATGGCCAGGCGTGAACGCGCACAGTCCGATCTGGAGAACCTGGACAAGGGCGACAAGGGACAGGTGTCGAAGACCGATTCCGATGCGCGACTGCTGAGCAAGGGCGACCAGACGATCGCAGGCTACAATGTCCAGAGCGTCGTCGACGACAAGCATAAGCTGATCATCGCCAGCGAGGTCGTCAATCGCAGCGATACAGGACACCTTCATATGATGGCGAAGGCGGCCAAGGAGGGCCTCCAGGTCGAGGCGCTGCAGATACTGGCAGATGTTGGCTATTACAACAGCGAGGATATCAAGGCTTGCGAGGATGACGGCGTCACCGCCTATGTCCCGCTGCATCACGGCAATGGCAAGAAGCACGGTCGCTTCACGCGAGGTGACTTCACCTACAATTCCGCGACCGACACCTACCAGTGTCCCGCAGACCAAGCGCTGCATCCAACAAAGAAGCTCTGGAAGAATACGAGCGGCAGGATGGAACGCCGCTACCTGGCCTCCGTGGCGACTTGCGGCATCTGCCCCCTCAAGGCGTCTTGTCTCTCTGCGAAGGAAAAAAGCCGCCGCGTCTCTCGATGGGAGCACGAAGAGGTGCTGGATCGTCACCGCCAGAGGATGGCGAGCGAACAGGCCGGCCAATTGATGCGCCGCCGCTCGGCCATCGTCGAGCACCCGTTCGGCACGCTCAAGTGCCGCGCCGGCTATCAGCACTTCCTTGTCCGCGGCTTCGACAAGGTTCGCGGGGAATGGAGCCTCATGGCGCTCTGCTACAATCTCACCCGCGCCCTCAACATTCTCGGCTTCGACGACTTCCTCGCCCGCATCGCCGAATGGGCTCTTGCAGCTCTACATGCCACTTCCGGCGAAGCGAGGGGCGCATGGGAGGCGGTTTCGCTTGCCCTGATCCGATTCTGGACCATGATGCAGTCATGGCTCGAAATTGCACCGCGCCGAGCCCTCTCACCCCCCTAATTCGGATTCTTGCCCAGCCTCGACGGTGCAAGCCCGCACCCATGCGACAAACTAACACGACGGGCAATTTGGAGATGGGAGGTATGCGGGATATCGTCTCCGATGTGGAGCGACAATGGACGGCCCGTTAGTCTTTCTGCGTCACCATCTGCAACGAGAGCGATAGATGGGATGATGCGAACATCGAATCCGCGTAGCAGTCGGATGGACCTACCCATGTCCCAATGTGCGTCCGCTCTGGGGCGGGCTGTTCGGACCATCGGGCGGCTCATGGGCCTGATGGTGCTCCTCCTGCTCATGTCGCATCATCCTGCGGATGCGCATCGTCCCGCATTTACGCGAACCGCACCAACTATGTTGCCGAACGGTCAACCCGGCGAACTTCGGCTCTTGCGTGGCGATGGGATCTTCGGACCCGATCTCGTTCGCGCGCTGATCCTGGACGCGAAGGGAAACCTGCTAGCCCGCAGCCATCGCAGCCACCTCATCGCGGTGTCCTGCGCGGCTGCGTGCAAGGTCTTCGATCTGGGGAGCGACACGGTTCTGGAGCTGGAGCCCTCTTCCTTCCGATCGGGTCAGATCGTTCCGGGTCTGGGAGACGAAGACCGGGACCGGCTATGGCCGCTCGAGGCGGGAGACGACGCTTGGGGGTTCCGTGTCCGGCCGGCGACGGCGATCGAGCGCATTGAAGGCAATTGGGCCATGGTCACGGATGGGCCGATCCAGTTCGTACTTCTGGCCTTGCCAGGTGTAATCGCGGCCCTCATCGGCCTGATGATCTTGAAATCGTTTCGCCGTCGCGGAATGCCTGTCATGCGCGCGTTGGCAATCTGCGCCGCCACCCTGGGGACTGGGTGTCTTGTTGTGATTGGCTTTCTGCTCGCGATCTTGGGGTCGTTCACGACCGAGCTCTGGTTGGCCGCTACCTTGATTGGCGTGTTAGCTGTCCTCGCCATTTCCCAACTCGTCGCGCTGCGGACCCAATGATGTGTCAGTCTCTGGGCGGATAAAGGCTGCGAGATTGGTTGTACAATGTGGTCACGGCCCAGCTTTACGGGCTTCGCCTTGCATCAGCTATCCGCCAGCCGAGCCCAATGAGCTGTCGGGTCAGCGCGCCGCCGCCGAAGCCGTGATAAATCTCGATCCTGCTAGTCGTGCGACAGCAGGATGATTTGCCGCTTAGGTCTTGCTGTCACCAACCTCTACCAGCAAAGCGGGAGAGCGCATTCGATCGCTGCAGCGAACGGTAGGCACGTCAGGTGTACGTTGATTGCACCTTGCGTAAGCGGCGTTTGCTTCGCCGGCACAAATCACCTAAATAAGTGCGGCTCAAAGACCCGGAAACCTCTCCACCAAGCATCCCCCGCCAAGGTTCCGCGAAGTGGCTGTGTCTATGTACGGGTCTCGGTTTCGCGGTGAGGCCGCTACTACCGGAGCCTAGGGCAATGGCCGTAGCCAGCACCCATATATGGGCCGCTAAGGCGAATCCTTGGGTTCGTCGACCGTCGCAAACGCTTGGATAACGTTTGCGAGCTTAGCAGCCTCTTGTTTGGTTAAGTCGCTCGGCAGTCCCACGATCTTTACAATCGTGTTGGCTCGGATGGGGATGGGGACGACGATCTCTATCTCGGACGGACTTACGAAAACGTGGTGGGTGGGCGCACCCTGGTGCACAGCGGCGGATGTGGCAATGGGTGACGGCGCGATGGGTTGCGTGGTCGCTTTCTCTGCCCTCACATTCGACGGCTTTGGGACAAGGGCGACTCTGAAGTTGAGAGGGTCGGCGCGGTAGCTCTTGAAGTCAGCGATAGCGCTTTGCACGCGCGACTTGTACACTTTCACACTGTCCGGCTTGACCTCGCCCGGCCGCTTGTTCATGAACCGCCGGGCAACGTCGTCGAGATTCAACTTCGTGACGTCGGCAGTTTCGTCTGCATCTAGAGCGCTAAGCAGCGTGTTGACGGCCGCCTTGCGGCTCGCAGCCGTTTGCGCGTTCATCATCCCCTTGCCGGCAAGCCAGTCGAGGAAGGCGATGAGGTCCTTCTGGGATGTGTTGGTCGCAGTCATTGGTCAATCCAAGTGAACGGGAACTCGTCTAATCGGAATCCATGGGCAAATCAACCCGTCCGAACAGACAAATCTATGTCTATTAACATCACGAACGCGTGACGAGATTTGAAGTGGGTCAATCTCTGTCTGTCCAGATCGGTGATGTGCTGCCGCAGATCGGCCCGGGCGTGCTCCCGACCCAGGATGCAAAAGATCGGCATCGTCACGGAGGTCGCCTGAAGTGAGTGTCGGGGCCTTTTTTCCCGCCCTCCAGCGTCGTCCTCGCGAACGCGAGGACCCATACCGCGTGATGTCTGAAGGGGGCAGGCGGCACGTTCCGTGCGCCCTATGACAGCCGGTGGTTATGGATCCCGGATCGGCGCCCACCGACGCGTTGCGTCGGCGGGCTTGTCCGGGATGACAGCGGAGGATGTCGCTGTCATCAAACCATCGCAGGCGCGGTTCGCTGGCCGGGGCTGGCCAACATAGCCGGCGAACCCTCGACGGCTATCCCTTATATCCCATCAGCAGCCGTGGCAGCCACAGCGAGAATGCCGGCACGTAGGTCACGAACATCAGCGCGGCGATCAGGGCGGCGTAGAACGGCAGGATGGTGCGCATGACGGCGCCGACCGAGATGCCGCCGATGGCGCAGCCGACAAACTGCGTGGTGCCGACCGGCGGGGTGTTGAGGCCCAGCGCGCAGTTGATCAGCATCAGCATGCCGAACTGCACCGGATCCATGCCCGCCTTCATCGCGATCGGCAGGAAGATCGGGGTGCAGATCAGGATGGTGGCCGCCATGTCCATGAACGTGCCGAGCAGGAACAGGATGACGTTGATCAGCAGGAAGATCATCCAGGGCTGCGTCGACACCTTGCTCATCAGGTCGCCGGCGAAGTCGGCGACTTCGTAGAGTCCCATCAGGTACTGGAACATGGTGGACACGCCGATCAGGAGCAGCACCACTCCGGTCGTCTTGACCGCCTTGGCGGCGGCCCGCAGGAAGTTCTGCAGGGTCATGGTGCGGTAGATGAAGAACGTCAGCAGGATCGTGTAGGTGACCGCGACCGCCGCGGATTCGGTGGCGGTGAAGACGCCGGACAGGATGCCCGCCAGGATGATGCCGACGATCAGAAGCCCGGGCAGCGCCGCCGCGAACGAGCGGGCCACCTCCGCCCAGCCTGGAAACTTGCCCGCGGGATAGCCGCGCTTCACGGCGACCGCGTAGGCGGCCACCAGCATGCAGATCATCAGCACCAGCGCCGGCAGGAGGCCCGCGGCAATCAGCGCGCCGATCGACACCTTGCCGCCGGCGGCGAGCGCATAGATGATCATGTTGTGACTGGTCGGCATCAGGGCTCCGACCAGCGAGGCATGGGTGGTGACGTTGACGGCGTAGTCGGTGTCGAACCCTTCCTTCTTCATCATCGGGATCATCACCGCGCCCATCGCCGACACGTCGGCCACGGGCGAGCCGGAGACGCCGCCGAACAGCGTGCAGGCCACGACGTTCGACATGCCGAGCCCGCCGCGGATGTGACCGACGAGATTCTTGGCGAGCTGCACGATCTTGTCGGCGACGCCGCCATGCAGCATCAGCTCGCCGCTGAAGACGAAGAACGGGATGGCGAGGAACGAGAAGATGTTCATCCCCGACATCATCTGCTGGAAGATCACGGCGACCGGCAGGCCTTCATAGAGGATGGTGCAGATCGCCGAGAGGCCGATCGCAAACGCAACGGGAACGCCGAGGACCAGGAAGCCGAAGAAGGTGACGCCGAGAATGATCAGTTCCATGACGGGACGACCTCTTCACCGCGCAAGAGAGCCATGATGTGCTCGATGGAAAACATGACGATCAGGATTCCCGAAGCGATCAGCGGCACGTAGCGGACGACTTCGGGCAGGCCGAGATTGGCGATCCTCACGGTGCCCACGGAGGCGCCGAGGATCCAGCCGTTGTAGGCCATCGCGACGCCGAATATCGCGACCAGCACGTGGATGACGAGCTCGATCTTTTCCCGCATATGATCCGGCAGCATCACCAGCAGACTGTCCATGCCGATATGGCCGGCGTCGCGAACGCCGACGGCGGCGCCGATCAGCGTGACATAGAGGATCAGGACCAGCGCCAGATTCTCGGTCCAGGTCGGGCTGGAGTTGAGAACGTAGCGTCCGAACACCTGGTAGAAGACGATGGTGACGATGACGAGCAGGCCGGCGACGGACAGATACATGCCGACGCGCGCGATGACGGCGTTGATCCGCGAGAGCAGGCCGGTCGACGGACGTCCCTCCTGCTGCTCGTGGTCTCCAACATGAGGATCTGTCATTCCCGGCCCTCCCTGGCCTGAGTCCGGTGCCGCCGCACGGCGACGCCGGACCCGGTCCCTATTTTTATGTGGTTCTTACTTGGTGTCCTGGATGCGCTTGACGAGGCTCGAGAGCTTCTCGTCGCCGGCGAATTTCTGGTACACCGGCTTCATCGCGTCGACGAATTCCTGCTTGTTGGCGATCGTCACGACCTGGACGCCGGCGGCCTCGACGGCCTTGCGGGAGGTCTGCTCGCGCTCGTCCCAGAGCTTGCGCATGACCGGCACGGATTCCTTGGCCGCCTTGCGGATCATCGCCTGATCCTCCTTGCTCAGCGTGTCCCAGACCTTCTTGGACATCACGAGGACTTCGGGCGCCAGCGAGTGCTCGGTGACGTTGTAGAACTTGGCGGCCTCGAAGTGACGCGAGGACTCGTAGGACGGCCAGTTGTTCTCGGCGGCGTCGACGAGGCCGGTCTTGAGCGCGGTGTAGACCTCGCCATAGGGCATCGGGGTCGGGTTGGCGCCGAGGCTCTGGATCATGCCGACCCAGAGGTCGGACTGCTGGACGCGGATCTTCAGGCCTTTGAGGTCGGCGAGCGACTTCACCGGCGCCTTGACCGTGTAGATCGAGCGCGCGCCGCTGTCATAATAAGCCAGGCCGACCAGGCCGGCGGGCTCCATGGCGGCCAGGATCTCGTCGCCGATCGGCCCGTCCAGGACATTGCGCATATGCTGCGTGTCGCGGAACACGAAGGGCAGGCACAGCGCGACGGTCTCCGGCACGAAATTGTTGAGCGGCGACGAGTTGATCCGCATCATGTCGAGCGCGCCGATCTTGAGCTGCTCGATCGTGTCCTTCTCGGAGCCGAGGGCGCCGTTCGGAAACACCTTGACGCCAAGCTTGCCGCCGCTCGCGGTTGCGAGCTGCTTGCCCATGAACTTGACGGCTTCGACGGTCGGATAATCGGCGGGGTGCACATCGGCGGAGCGGAAATCGCGCGCGGTCGCCAAAGGCGACGAGACCGCCAGCACAGCGGCCGCAATGATACCTGTAAGTGCCTTCATCTTGGTTTCCTCCTCAATTGATTATGTCGTTGTTGTTGGGCAGATGCTGCAGGCCGCCTTGGGTCGCTGCACTCCAGATGCGAAGTCATGCGACAATATCACGCGTACGGCCAGTGGCATTTTCTGTCCAAGCCAAAGGCGGCATCGATCAATGCAAGAGTTGCATCGATCGATCGGGTGCGATCTGGCGCGATGCAACCAGCGGATCGACCGCCTCAATGATGAAGGCGCCGCCTCGAACGGCCGCGGAGACATTTGCCGGCGCCACCTCAGATGCGATCACCTGACCCTGTCCGGCCCTTGCGCCCGGGCGGCGGGGCTGGCATTCCCACGGCTGATCTCCGGACCGGCCCGGCGGGTTTGCCGGTTGGTTACCAGCGCCGGGCTACAGCCGGTTCCCGAGCGCTTCCCGCGGCGTTGCTCCGGCCCGTCGCGTCCGATTTCGATTCGACGAGGTTTTGAGAGCCATGACCGTACGCCTGCACCGCGGCGACCTGCCCGATCTTTCCCGCTACACCACCTCGGTGGCGATCGACACCGAGACCATGGGGCTCAATCCGCACCGCGACCGGCTGTGCGTGGTGCAGCTGTCGCCCGGCGACGGCTCGGCCGACGTGGTGCAGATCCCCAAGGGGCACACCGACGCGCCGAACCTGAAGGCGCTGTTCGGCAACCCGGACATCACCAAAATCTTCCACTTCGCGCGCTTCGACGTCGCGGCGCTGTTTCACGCGTTCGGGGTGATGCCGCAGCCGGTCTATTGCACCAAGATCGCCTCGCGGCTGGCGCGCACCTATACCGACCGCCATGGTCTCAAGGACCTCGTGCGCGAGCTGCTCAACGTCGATCTCTCCAAGCAGCAGCAGTCGAGCGACTGGGGCGCCGAGCAGCTCAGCGAGCCGCAGCTCGCTTATGCTGCCTCCGACGTGCTGCATCTGCATGCGCTGCGCGAAAAGCTCGACGGGATGCTGGCGCGCGAAGGGCGGCTGGCGTTGGCGCAGGCCTGCTTCGCGTTCCTGCCGCACCGGGCGACGCTCGATCTGGGCGGATTCGAGGCCGAGGACATCTTCGCGCATTCCTGAGGGGGGCGAATCGCAGCCGCGTTCACGATCATTAATGTCTCGTAATGATCGCGAGGCCCCTGCGTCGCGATTTAGCGCCAGTTCCAGGCTGCAATGGTGGGGCCCCCCATGGTAGGATGCGTGCTGTTTCGCGCGCATCCCGTGTCCGTCGGAGCCCTGGTGAACTCGGTCCACAACCCCGCCTATGATCCCACCCTGCAGGCGCGCTTCGCGGTCGCGGCGCGCCACAGCCGCTTCGTGCGCGTGCTGCGGGTCGCGGTGCCGGCGGCGGTGGGACTGGCGATGGCGGTCGTGATCGGCATCGCGCTGTTCAATCCGTTCCACATGGAGATCAACACCCCGAATCTCACCGGCAACCTCGTCATCTCCGGCCGCAAGATCACGATGGAGACGCCGCATCTGACCGGCTTCACGCCGGACCAGCGGCCGTATGATCTCGTCGCCCGGAGCGCGGTGCAGGACCTCACCGATCCCGATCACGTCGAGCTCAACATCCTCCGCGCCAAGGTGCTGATGGAGGATCAGTCGACGGTGACGTTGAAGGCGAATACCGGCGTGTTCGACACCAAGCAGCAGCAGCTCGAGCTGACGAAGGACATCCTGCTGACGACGTCGACCGGCTACGAGGCGCGGCTGAGCCGGGCCTCGGTCGACATGGCCAAGGGCACCGTGAGCTCGGACGAGCGCGTCGACGTCAAGCTCACCAACGGTACACTTTCCGCCGACCGCCTGCGCATCACCGACAATGGCGAGGTCATCCGCTTCGAGGGCAATGTGATGATGAACCTCGACAACATGAATGCCGCTCCGGCCACGACGGCGAGCGCCGATCCGGGCCGTCCGGCCCGCAACGTGAAGTGAGCTCATGACGACGTGTCGTTTCATTCCCGTAGCGATTCGCGGCGCCGGCTTCGCCGCGCTGGCGTTGCTCGCGCTTGCCGACTCATCGCAGGCGCAGAGCGCGACCACCGGTGTTCCGAACGCGCTGCAGGGATTTTCCCAGAACCGCGACCAGCCAATCCAGATCGAGGCCGCCGCGCTGGAGATGCGCGACAAGAAGAAGGAGGCGACCTTCACCGGCAACGTCAAGGTCGTGCAGGGCGACACCACCATGACCTCGAAGTCGCTGGTCGTGTTCTACGACGGCGGCGCCCAGCAGGGCGGTGCCAAGGCGACCAAGGCGACGCCGGCTGCGACGCCCGGGCCGGACGGCAGCTCGGCGATTCGCCGTCTCGAGGCGCGCGGCGACGTCAAGGTGACGCAGAAGGACCAGGTCGTGACCGGCGAGACCGCAGTCTACGACACCAAGACCAACATGATCTCGATGCAGGGCGGCGTGGTGCTGACCCAGTGCAAGAACGTGATGCGCGGCGACCGGCTGACGGTCGACATGACGACCGGCGTGTCGCGGGTCGAATCGGACAGCGGGCGCGGGGTGCAGGTGCTGCTGCCGCAGGCGGGCGCGGGCGCGAGCGGCGGCTGCGGCCCGTCGACGGCCTCGGCTCCGGGCGGCGCCGGGCCGCTGCAGCTCGGTCCAGGCAAATCGAAGTGACTTCAATTATTTAGCAAAACGCCGGCGGCCCAGTTGAACCGCGGCGCTGCTGCCTCTATCTAGCGAGCGGGCGGTTCTGTCGCAGGACCGATGCAACGGGAGGCCGTGGAACCCGTTGCGTGGCTGCGAAAGAGTGATGCCGGACACGATTGCGATCTTGCGATCGGTCGCCTGCGTGGCGACCGCGACTTCGCCGTCAGACGACAAACTCCGAAGCGCGGCCTGCCGCGCTTTGGCCGGCCTCGCGCTCCCTGTGATCCGCGAGAGGTGAGATGCGTTCGCTCGCGGTGGGCGGGCGAGCCAGCGCTGCGGTCGATGACGGGCAGCCTCGAAGGGCGTAAGCGAAGCGGGGATGGTGGATCTACTCGGCATGTTTCGTGGGCGTCCCGCCAAGCGCGGCCAGCGAGGCTCCTCGCGCCGGCGCGACGACATCACGGCCATGGACGATCCGTTCGGCAATTCCTACAGCGATGATCCGCTCGCCGCGCTCGCCGACTCCGTGCGCGACGAAACGGTGCCACGCATCAATCCGCGCTCGCCGCAGAACACCGAGCAGATCCAGCGCAAGCGGCCGGCCTCGCAGCCGATGCCAGCCAAGCCGCGCAACAATGGCAGCGGCGGCCCGCAGCTGCTGCGCCGGCCAGGCTTCCTCGCCGTGCACTCGATCGAGAAGAGCTTCGGCAGCCGCCAGGTCGTGCGGGGAGTGTCGATCTACGTCCGCCGCGGCGAGGCCGTCGGCCTGCTCGGGCCGAACGGCGCCGGCAAGACCACCGTGTTCTACATGATCACCGGCCTGATCAAGGCCGATCGCGGCGCCATCGAGCTCGACGGCCATGATGTCACGCGGCTGCCGATGTATCAGCGCGCCCGGCTCGGCATCGGCTATCTGCCGCAGGAAGCCTCGATCTTCCGCGGCCTCACCGTCGAGCAGAACATCCGCGCCGTGCTCGAGGTCGTCGAGCCCTCGCGCAAGAAGCGCGAGCGCGAGCTCGACGCGCTGCTGGAAGAATTCACCATCACGCGGCTGCGCAAGTCGCCGTCGATCGCGCTGTCCGGCGGCGAGCGCCGCCGCGTCGAGATCGCGCGCGCGCTGGCGACGCGCCCGAACTACATGCTGCTCGACGAGCCGTTCGCCGGCATCGATCCGATCGCGGTCGGCGACATCCAGCAGCTGGTGCGCCATCTCACCAATCGCGGCATCGGCGTGCTCATCACCGACCACAACGTCCGCGAGACGCTCGGCCTCACCGACCGCGCCTACATTGTGTACGCGGGGCAGATTCTTACCGAAGGCAGCCCGGAGGAGATCGTCGCCGATCCCGACGTGCGCCGGCTGTATCTCGGTGAGGAATTCCGGCTGTAGGATTACGGACGCGGTGTTTGTCGGCTTTTGTCGTCTGCGCGACATCAGGCGGAAACGCTACGATCAACGCTGTTTCCAGCAGGTTCGCGAGGACCGGTAACCTCGTCTTCTCCGCGCGCCATACTCCGTTTTTCTTATTCGTCAAGCCGTGTACATCGCGCGCGGATTAGGATAAGCAAGAATTGGACCAGTAAGGGAATGTTCTTGCTCCCATGGCGTTGACGCAGAGATTAGAATTCCGCCAGTCGCAGTCGCTGGTGATGACGCCGCAGCTGATGCAGGCGATCAAGCTGCTGCAACTGTCCAATCTCGACCTCTCCACGTTTGTCGAAGAGGAGCTGGAGCGCAATCCGCTGCTGGAGCGCGCGAGCGACGGTCCGGAAGCGCCGGTCGCCGGCGAGCAGCAGATGTCCGAGCGCGCCGAGTTCTCGGAAGGCAGCGAAGCCAACGGCGACGATTTCGGCGAGGCCGGCGGCAGCGGCGGCGAGAGCTTCGAGGGCGCCCAGGAAGACTGGATGAGCCGCGATCTCGGCACCCGTACGGAGATCGAACAGACGCTCGACACCGGGCTCGACAACGTGTTCTCCGAGGAGCCGGCTGAGGCCGCCGCGCGTACCGCGCAGGACGCAGCGCCGACCACCTACACCGAATGGGGCGGCGGCGCCTCCGGCGACGAGGATTACAATCTCGAAGCCTTCGTCGCGGCCGAGACCACGCTGTCGGATCATCTCGCCGAGCAGGCGGCGGTGGCCTTCACCGCGCCGGCGGACCGCATGATCGGCCAGTACCTGATCGATCTGGTCGACGAGGCCGGCTATCTGCCGGCCGATCTCGGCCAGGCCGCCGACCGCCTCGGCGCCGAGCAGGCCGACGTCGATGCCGTGCTCGGCGTGCTGCAGACCTTCGATCCGCCGGGCATCTGCGCGCGCAACTTGAGCGAATGTCTCGCGATCCAGCTGCGCGAGCTCGACCGCTATGACCCGGCGATGCAGGCGCTGGTCGAGCATCTCGATCTGCTGGCGAAGCGCGACTTCGTTGCCCTTCGCAAGCTGTGCGCCGTCGACGACGAGGACCTCATCGACATGATCGGCGAGATCCGCAGGCTCGATCCGAAGCCGGGGCTGAAGTTCGGCACCACGCGCACGCAGACCATGGTGCCCGACGTCTACGTCCGTCCCGGTCCCGACGGCGGCTGGCTGGTCGAGCTCAACAGCGACACGCTGCCGCGCGTCCTCGTGAATCAGGTCTATTACTCCGAGCTGTCGAAGACGATCCGAAAGGACGGCGACAAGTCCTACTTCACCGACTGCCTGCAGAACGCGACGTGGCTGGTGCGCGCGCTCGATCAGCGCGCCCGCACGATCCTGAAAGTGGCGACCGAGATCGTGCGCCAGCAGGACGGCTTCTTCACCCATGGTGTCGCGCATCTGCGTCCGCTCAACTTGAAGGCCGTTGCGGATGCGATCCAGATGCACGAATCGACCGTGTCGCGCGTTACCGCCAACAAATACATGGCGACCAATCGCGGCACGTTCGAGCTGAAATATTTCTTCACCGCCTCGATCGCATCGGCCGATGGCGGCGAGGCGCATTCGGCAGAGGCCGTACGTCACCACATCAAGCAACTGATCGATGCGGAAGATCCCTCCGCAATTCTCTCCGATGATACGATCGTCGAGAAGCTGCGCGCCGCGGGCATCGACATCGCCCGCCGCACGGTCGCGAAATACCGGGAGGCGATGCGGATCCCGTCCTCGGTGCAGCGCCGCCGCGACAAGCAGAGCATGCTGGCGCATGCCCTCTCGGCCCCTGCCAGCGCCGACCGCACCCGGGATACCGCGTCAGTTTGACCGCTGCGCAAGATTGCGCCTTCACCAAATAGGCTTAGTGTCATACTTGGTTCACATGAATCGAGGCGGCACATGACCCTGCGGATTTCCGGAAAGAGCATCAGCGTCAGCGAAGCGCTGCGTGGGCGCGTCAGCGAGCGCACCGACGAGGTCTTGCGAAAATACTTCGACGGCAACTATTCCGGCCATGTCACGCTCTCCAAGGACGGTTTCGGGTTCAAGACCGATTGCGCGCTGCACCTCGATTCGGGCATCACGCTCGAGGCCGAATCGAACGCGCCGGACGCCTATGCCAGCGCCGACCAGGCGCTCCTGATGATCGAGAAGCGCCTGCGCCGCTACAAGAGCCGGCTGAAGGACCGCTCGGGGCGCAAATCCCACGCCGCCAATGCGGCGCTCGCCAATCTCGACGGCGCGGTGCTGGATGCGCCGAGCTACGTGATCGAGGCGCCGGCCGAGGGCGACGAGGAGATCACCGGCTACAGCCCGGTGATCATTGCCGAGAACACCACGGCGTTGAAGCGCCTGTCGGTGTCCGAAGCCGTGATGGAGCTCGATCTTTCGGGGGCACCCTGCATGGTGTTTCAGCACGGCTCCAGCGGCCGGGTGAACATCATCTACCGCCGCGCCGACGGAAATATCGGCTGGGTCGATCCGCCGGCGGTGAAGCCGTAGTCCCGCGGATGCGTTCCAGGGATCTTCCGGCGGCGCGAAAACCGGTTCCCGATCAGGCGGTTGGCCGACCGGTTGCGACGTCACGCCACGGCAATGAATAGATGCGATCAAGCGGTTGGGGCGCTGGCGCCTTCAGGCCGCCACGCTCCGGCGATCTTTAAGGATAGGCTGCGGGAACACGCTTGCGGGTGTTGGCACGGCCGTTGCGTTGGGGTAGAAGCCCCACCCATCGGACACGGGTTAAGCCCGCCTGCCGCCTCAGCTTCTTGACGCCGGTCTGTCCCGACCTATTTCGCACCCTGACGGTTCAATCACCTCGGAACGCCCTATGCCGATTACCGATCTGGTCGCACCCGAGGCGATCGTGCCGGCTTTGAAGGTCATCAGTAAGAAGCAGGCGCTGCAGGAGCTGGCAGCGCGCGCGGCTGCGCTGACCGGGCAGAATGAGCGCAACGTGTTCGAAGTCCTGCTGCAGCGGGAGAAGCTCGGAACCACGGCCGTCGGCTACGGCGTCGCGATTCCCCACGGCAAGCTGCCGAAGCTGGAGAAGCTGTTCGGCCTGTTCGCCCGGCTGGAGCGGCCGATCGATTTCGAAGCCATGGACGGCCAGCCGGTCGATCTCGTGTTCCTGCTGCTGGCGCCGGAAGGCGCCGGTGCCGACCATCTGAAGGCCCTGGCGCGGATCGCCCGCCTGCTCCGCGACCAGGATGTCGCCAAGAAGCTCCGCGCCTCGCGCGACGCCCAGGCGATCTATTCGGTGCTGGCGCTGCCGCCCGCTTCCGCGGCCTGACGTCGTATCGCGCCGCCCCGCAAGGACCGAGAAAGCCTGCTGGCGAACCTCCGCGCGGCCCCGAGCCCGTTCGTCCGAGCGCACGTGGGCAACGGCGTCGGCTCGTAGCCGAACTCGACGACGAGCTCCTGGAATGCCTCGCTGCGGAGCAGGTCGAAATGATGCGGCATCATTCGCTCCTTGTAGATGCCGACTTTCCGGCCGCGTCCCGACGACGTCAGGCCGCGGCCGAGCACATCGAGCTCCGCGGCCGTCTTGCGCGGAAGTCCCAGGTAGTCGCAGATGCGGTTAAGGACAGGAAACGACGACCGCGCCACATCGTCGATCGCGAGCTCTGAATAGAGCTCTTCGAACTTCACGGTCAGGCAGGCTGGCGAGTCCAGCCAGCTCATGAACTTCTTGATGCCCGATCGGGGCAAAGAGAGGAGGGTCGATGTGATTCGGGAGGCGTCATCGGGGTGAGCGGCCGATCCGGCCGACCGCAGATAGGCGTTCCACTTCCGCATCTTCGGGTAGGCCGCCGAGTGGTAGACGAAGTCGACCCAGCTCACGACGATGTCGCGGGGGTCGCGGACGATGAACAGCATCTTGTGTTCCGGTCTGCCCAGGAGATATTGCTCGAGATAGGGACAATACTCGGTGTGCGAGGCGCAGGAGTAGCCGGAGCGCAGGGCCGACGCCCAGAGCGGGGCCGGAAGCGCGCGTCCGTAGTCGAGCGAACCGTCGGGATTCAGCTTGCTGATCGATGACGTGTAGGTGTGATAGCCGACATCGACATGACCGCCCAGCGCTCTGACGAGTTCGACCAGCAGGTACGTCCCCGCTTTCGGCACGCTGTTGCAGATGACGTAGTAAGGGCTCGGCCCCGGCGGAGGACTGTCAAGAAAGACGTGCCGGTTGGGTAGGGTCCCGAGTGCAAGTTCTCGAAAGACGCCTGCATCAAGCCGTGATCCATGCATTTGCCATCCCTACACATGCTCGTCACACAGCGGACTAGCGCGTGCCGCAACAGGGACAACTTAAGGATTGGACACCTTCGCCTTAAACCGGGTCGGATTGTATCTGGTTGTCAAATCGACCGTTCCGGACATCGACGGAAACAAATTTCTCAAAAGCACTTCGGCAGCCGCTTCGTCCTTCCCCGGCTATCGCAATGATCTCGCCATGTAGCGCACCGTCTTGGCGCCGCCATGGATGCTGGCCGCCGCCAGCGGCGCGAAGCCGAGCGCAGCATGGAACGCGTCCGACTGCGGATTGGGCGGATCCAGATTGACCTCGCAGACGATGCGGTCGTGGTCCGCCGCGGTCGCCTCCCGAATCAGCTCCTCATAGAGCTGCCGCGCCAGGCCCCGGCCGCGGGCGGCCGGCGCCACCACGATGCGGTCGACATAGATGAACCGATCGTAGCGCGAGCGAAACCAGCGGTGATTGGGATTATCGTAGACGGCGGCGTGGTCCAGCGCGATCATCAGCGCATCGGCCCCGCCAATCCGCCAGGCCCGCCATGCCCGATCGAGCAGCTGCATGAGCGTTTCGGGCGTGAGCCACGACAGCTCGGAGGCATGCGCGTTGTTGAGCGCGAGCAGTGCGTCCGCGAGCGCAGGATCTGCGCGCAAACCGGCCGCGCTCATGGGTGTTGTCAGCAAGGTCATGCGCGGCGATCGCTCCAAGCAGCCCAGCAGAAAAAAGGGCCGTCCCCGTTTCCGGGGACCGCCCTCGTGTCAGTCCGTGAGCTGCATGCTCCTCATGAGCATCGCGTCTCAATGAGCATCGAGTCTCACGAGAGCGGTCGCTGCAGGCGCTGCGGCTCGGCCTTTGCGTCAGTGGACGCTCACGGCCTGGAGTTCGTGGCTCCACGCATTCGCAATCGCTGCTTCGCGGCTGTCGGTAAGCATGATCGGCGTGCCGTCGGCGGCATGCAAGGCGAACAGCTTCAGTCCCGGCGCGATGTGCGGCGCCTGCGGAAACAGTCCCGGTACGTCTTCGGAGCGGATCTGCTTCACATAAGCGATGTGGCCCTCGCCCAGGGTCGCCAGTGACTCCAGGGAGACGGGGGATTCCGACGCGACATTACCTTCAGTCATGGTCTCGACTCCTTCTGAGACTCAAGCGGTCGAGTCCGCTACTCGTTCCATCAAACCATTATTCGTGTTCATTGATAGCGATTGTCTTAACGATCCGCTCAGGCTCGGGCCTGGCCAGATCGACCGACAACAACCCGTTCTTCAGGTCCGCACCGAGCACATGCATTCCCTCCGCCAGCACGAAGGTGCGCTGGAAGTGGCGCGCGGCGATGCCGCGATGAATGTATTGCCTGGTCTTGTCGTCCTGCTGCCGACCGCGGATGACGAGCTGGTTTTCCTCAATGGTGACATCGAGTTGGTCGCGGGTAAAACCCGCCACCGCCAGCGTGATCCGCAGACGCTCGGGCTGGCCATTGGTGCGCTCGAACCGCTCGATATTGTAGGGCGGATAACCGTCGGCACCTTTGACGACGCGGTCGAGCACGCGCTCGATCTCGTCGAAGCCCAGCAGGAACGGACTGGAGAGCGAAGGAACACGAGACATGGTTTACAAAGTCCTCTCGAAGCGACTTTGATGTATCAGGGCCCTGACGGCACCCCTTGAGCAGCAATATGGGCACGATCCGGGGCGCGTTCAAGCACCCCGAATGCGCCGGAACGGCCAGCCTGTGGAAGGGTTTAAACGGACAGCCGCTGCCGGCCGTCGGCCGAGAACAGATGCAGCTTGGCCCGCGGCGCCACGGCGCGAATCCGCGCGCCGATCTCCGGCGCGGCGGTGCCCGGCAGCCGCACGATGATGTCGTTGGCGGTCGCGGTGAGCCGGTCATCGCTGCCCATATCCTGGCGCGCGCCATAGACATAGGTCTCGGCGCCGACATGCTCGATCGCCTCGACGCGGAGGTCGAGCCCGACCCCGCCCGCCGGAACGGTGTCGCCGAGCTGGAAATCCTCAGGCCGGATGCCGAGCTGGCCCGCCTCTGCGGGAACCGCGTCGGCGCCGTGCAACTGGGCGCGCACGCCATCGGTCGGCATCAGGTTCATCGGCGGTGCGCCGATGAAGGACGCGACGAAGGTGGTCGCGGGCTTCTGATAGATGTCGAGCGGATTGCCGATCTGCTCGACCTTGCCGCCGTTCATCACCACCAGGATGTCGGCGAGCGTCATGGCCTCGAGCTGGTCGTGGGTGACGTAGATCGCGGTGGTGTTAAGCCGGCGCTGCAATTTGCGGATCTCGACCCGCATCGCGATGCGCAGCTTGGCGTCGAGGTTGGACAGCGGCTCGTCGAACAGGAACACCTTGGGTTGGCGCACGATGGCGCGGCCCATCGCCACGCGCTGACGCTGGCCCCCGGACAGCTGCCGCGGCTTCCGCTCGAGCATGGAGCCGAGCTCGAGAATGCGCGCGGCGTCCTCGACGCGCGTCCTGATCTCCTTCTCCGCCATGCCGCGATTGCGCAGGCCGTAGGCCATGTTGTTATAGACGGTCATGTGCGGATAGAGCGCATAGTTCTGGAACACCATCGCGATGTCGCGATCGGCAGGCTCGATGGCATTGACGATGCGGCCGCCGATGTCGATCTCGCCCGACGTGATCGTCTCGAGCCCCGCGACCATCCGCAGCAGGGTGGATTTGCCGCAGCCCGACGGCCCGACCAGCACGCAGAACTGACCATCGCCGACATCGACATCGACGCCTTTGATGGCTTCGAAGCCGCCGGGATAGACCTTGCGGACGTTGCGGAGTGTGACGTTGGCCATGGGTTACCTAGCGAATAGCGAATGGGGAGTAGCAAATAGGGAAGGGGACGAGGCGAGCCGTTGCGCGAACATCCCTGTTCGCCACTCGCCATTCGCTATTCGCCCCCTCGTCACTTTTCCGTCTCCACCAGCCCCTTGACGAACAGGCGCTGCATGACGACGACGACGAACACCGGCGGCAGCATCGCGAGCACGGCGGTCGCCATGACGACCGGCCACTCCGTCAGCGCGTCGGTTGTCGTGATCATCTTGCGGATGCCGATCTGGATGGTCTGCATGTCGTCGCGTGTGGTGATCAGCAGCGGCCAGAGATATTGATTCCAGCCGAGGATGAACAGGATCACGAACAGCGCCGCCATGTTGGTGCGCGACAGCGGCAGCAGGGTGTCCCAGAAGAAGCGGAGCGGCCCGGCGCCGTCGATGCGGGATGCCTCCAGGAGCTCATCCGGCACGGTCATGAAGAACTGGCGGAACAGCAGCGTGGCGGTGGCCGAGGCGATCAGGGGCAGCGCCAGCCCCGCATAGCTGTCGAGCATGTGCAGGTCGGCGACGATCTTGTAGGTCGGATAGATGCGCACCTCGACCGGCAGCATGAGGGTGATGAAGATGAGCCAGAAGATCGGCATGCGGAACGGGAAGCGGAAGTAGACGACCGCATAGGCCGAGATGATCGAGATCGCGATCTTGCCGACGGCGATCAGCAGCGCCATGACCAGCGAGTTCAGCAGCATGGTCGCCACCGGCTCGCGGGTCGAGCCGCTCGTGCCGACGAAGATGGTCTGATAGTAGGTCGACAGGAAGTGCCCGCCCGGCAGCAGCGACATCTGCCCGTTGGCGATGACCGCATTGTCCTGCGTCGAGGCGACGAACGCGAGATACACCGGGAACGCCACGATCGCGATTCCGATCCACAGGATGGCGTGCGCGACGTAGCGTCGAATGCCTTCTTGCTCGACCATCAGTAGGTCACCTTGCGCTCGACGAAGCGGAACTGGATCGCCGTCAGCACGATGACGATGACCATCAGAACGACGGATTGTGCGGCCGACGAGCCGAGATTGCCGCCGAGCAGGCCGTCCGTGTAGACCTTGTAGACCAGCGTCTCGGTGGACTTGCCCGGGCCGCCACGGGTCATCGTGTCGATGATGCCGAACGTCTCGAAGAAGGCGTAGACGATGTTGATGACCAGCAGGAAAAAGATGGTCGGCGACAGCAGCGGGAAGGTCACGGTCCAGAACCGCCGCATCGGCCGCGCGCCGTCGATCGCGGCGGCCTCGAGCACGCTGCGGGGGATGCTCTGCAGCCCGGCGAGGAAGAACAGGAAGTTGTAGGAGATCTGCTTCCAGGCGGCCGCGAGGATGATCTGCAGCGCCGCCTGGTCGCCGTCGAGCAGCGGATTCCAGTCGATGCCCATCGCGCGCAGATAGCGCGAGATCACGCCGAGCGACGGATGCAGCATGAAGATCCAGAGCACGCCCACCACCGGCGGCGCGACCGCGTAGGGCCAGATCAGCAGCGTCCGGTACAGCGTGACGCCGCGCAGCGGCTTGTCCGCCATGACCGCGAGCAGCAGCGCGACCGAGAGCGACGAGAGCGCGATGGCGAAGGAGAAGCCGAATGTGCGGAGAATGGCTTGAAAATAGTCAGGCTGACTGAGCAGGTCGGCGTAGTTCTCGAACCAGACGAAGCTCGTGGACAGGCCGAACGCGTCCTGCAGCAGGAACGACTGGATAACGGCCTGGATCGCGGGCCAATAGAAGAAAATCAGCACGATCGCGAGCTGGGGAGCGACCAGCACGAACGGCAGCAGTTTTGATTGGAAGATGGCGTTCTTCTGCATGGTCGGTCGGCGAGCCGGCAGGCCGCGGGTGGCCTGCCGGCTCTTGGCCTCACTTCACGGCCGTCTTTTCGAACTGGCGCAGCATTTGGTTGCCGCGCTCGACCGCGGCGTCCAGCGCCTGCTTGGCGGTCTTCTTGCCGGCCAGAGCCTGCTCGATCTCCTCCGACCAGACGTCACGCAGTTGCACCATGTTGCCAAGACGCAGGCCGCGGGAATTCTCCGTCGGCTCCTTGTTGGTCAATTCGAGCAGCGGCGTCTCCAGGTAGGGCTGATCCTTGTAGAAGCCCTCGGCCTTGGCCTTCGCGTAGGCCGCCTTGGTGATCGGCAGATAGCCCGAGGCCTTGTGGATATAGACCTGACGATCGGTGTCCGAGAGGAAGGTCAGGAACTTCGCCACGCCCTTGTATTCGTCCGCGCTCTTGCCGCCCATCACCCAGAGCGAGGCGCCGCCGATGATCGAGTTCTGCGGTGCGCCCTTGGCGTCGGGATAATAGGGCATCGGCGCAGCGGTGAAGGCGAACTTGGCCTGCGCCTTGACGTTGCCGAAGAACGCCGACGAGGTCAGGTAGATCGGGCATTCGCCCGAGGTGAAGCGGCCCTCGCCGGTGTTGGTGCGGCCGGCATAGTCGTAGGTCTTGTCCTTCTGCAGCTCGACCAGGTTTTCGAGATGCTTCACCTGCAGCGGACCGTTGAACTCAAGGACGGTATCGAAGCCGTCGAGACCGTTCGCCTTGCTGGCGAGCGGCACGTTGTGCCAGGCGGAGAGCTGCTCGAGATTGACCCAGGTGACCCACGAGCCGGAGAAGCCGCAGGTCGGATGGCCGGCCGCCTTCAGCTTCTTGGCGGTCTCGAACAGCTCGGGCCAGGTCTTCGGGATCTCGGCGTTGACCTTCTTCAGCTCGTCGAGATTGACCCACATGACGGTGGATGAGGAGTTGAAGGGGAAGGAGAGCATTTCGCCCTTCGAGGTCGAATAGTAGCCGGTGATGGCCGGCAGGTAGCTCTTGGGATCGAACTTCTCGCTGGCGTCCTGCATCAGCTTGTAGACCGGCTTCACGGCGCCGGTGGCGGCCATCATCGTGGCGGTGCCGACCTCGAACACCTGCATGATATGCGGCGCATTGCCGGCGCGGAAGGCGGCAATGCCGGCATTCATCGTGTCGGCGTAGTTGCCCTTGTAGGTCGGAACGACCTTGTAGTCGGTCTGCGAGGCGTTGAAATCGTTGGCGAGCTTGACGATGACGTCGTTGTTGGCGCCGGTCATCGCGTGCCACCACTGAATCTCCGTCACCGCATGCGCGGGTGCGGCGGCGCCAAGGACCAGCGTGGCTGCCGCAGCGGCGGCGGTCCAGAATTGTCGAAGTGACATTAAAAAATACCTCCCATGGAACGTCATCGGCGTCGCGGCCGTAGCAGCGCGAGATGACAGTTTTGTGAATGTATAACCGGTTGGATCGTCAGCGGAAAGCGCGTTCGTCGCGGCTTCGCGGCGGAATGCCGCGACTTGCGCGAGACGGCGCGGCGCCGGGGCGATGCCCCAGGCGACGCTAGCGTGGGGAGACGACAGGCTGATGGCGCTTCAGCGCTTGCGCTCGGCGCACACCGTGCCCTGGGACAGCAGGGCCTGGATCTCGTGCTCCGAATAGCCGAACTCGCTGAGCACCTCCTGCGCATGCTGGCTGAACTTCGGCGGCGTGGAGCGCAGGGTCGGCTTGGTGCGTTCGAGCCGGATCGGCGACGCGACGCCCTTGTACCAGTCCTTTTCGATGACATCGCCGCGGTAGATCGTGTGCGGATTGGTCAGCGCCTGGTCGATCTTCTGCACGGGTCCCGCCGGCAGGCCGGCCGCGAGCAGCCGGTCGCACAGCGGCGCCGCCTCGAATTGGCTGAAGACGGCGGCGAGCTCGCCGCGCAGCGCCTCGCGATTGGCGACGCGATCCTTGTTGCGGGCGAAGCGCGGATCGGTGCCGAGCTCCGGCCGGCCGATCTCCTTGGCGAGCTTGCGGAAGGTGCCGTCATTGCCGACGCCGATGAAGATATCGTCCGTCTTGGTCGGGAAGATCGCGTAGGGAACGAGGTTCGGATGCTCGTTGCCGGTCAGCGACGGCGGCTTGCCGTGCATGAAGTAGTTTGCGGTATGCGGATGCATGATCGCGAGGCCGGTCTCATACAGCGTGACCTCGAGGAACTGGCCGAGCCCAGAGCGCTGCCGTTCCGACAGCGCCATCAGGATGCCGATCGCGGCATAGAGTCCGGTGGTGATGTCGACCAGCGGCACGCCGATCCGCATCGGTCCGCTCTGCGACGAGCCGGTCGCGGCGATCATGCCGGTCATCGCCTGGATGATCGCGTCATAGCCGGGATTGCCGCCGCGCGGACCGTCGGCGCCGAAGCCGCAGATGCGGCAGTGCACCAGCTTCGGGAATGTCTCGCGCAGCGTGTCGCTGCCGATGCCCCACTTCTCCAAGGTGCCGGGCTTGAAGTTCTCGATCAGCACGTCGGCGGTCTCGAGCATCCGCATCAGCACGACGCGGCCACCCTCGGAAGCGAGATCCAGGCCGATCGAACGCTTGTTGCGGTTGATCCCGACGAAATAGGCAGCGTCTTCGTCGTGGAAGGGAGGGCCCCAGTCGCGGACCTCGTCGCCGGCCGGCGGTTCGACCTTGATCACGTCGGCGCCGTGATCGGCCAGGATCTGTGTGCAGTAGGGCCCGCCGAGCACGCGCGTCAGATCGATCACGCGCAGTCCGGCCATGGCGCCGGGAGCAAATTGGGGTGTCATCGGATGTCGCGAGGTTGGTTTCAGCTCGCGGCCATTAAGCATTGCTGCGGCGCTGGTGCAAACGTGGCTCGCCGAATGGCGCCGTCGCGAAAACGCGAGGCCTGCCCTGCGGCGGGCGCGGGAAAACGCTGCCGCAGGGCGGAATTCAGCCTCAGACGACGGTCAGCTTGACGTCGACATTGCCGCGCGTGGCGTTGGAATAGGGGCACACCTCGTGCGCCTTGGCGACCAGAGCCTCGGCGTCGGCCTTGGCGAGGCCGGGCAGCGACACCGCGAGCTCGACGGTGATGCCGAAGCCGCCTTCTGAACGCGGGCCGATGCCGACGGTCGAGGTCACCGACGTGTCGGCGGGAACCTTCGGGCCGCCCTGCGAGCCGACAAACTTCATCGCGCCGATGAAGCAGGCCGCATAGCCGGCCGCGAACAACTGCTCCGGATTGTTGCCGGCGCCACCGCCGCCGCCGAGCTCCTTCGGGGTGGAGAGCTTGACCTTGAGCGAGCCGTCGAGGGTCGCGGCTTCGCCGTCGCGGCCGCCGGTCGCCTTGGCGCTGGTCTTGTAGAGCACGTTCACGGACATGGGGTGTCTCCCGGTTGGATGGACGAATTCAGTGGCGCTATATTGCACGCAATTGAATTGCGAGCAATATAATTGTTCGGTAGAAAATTCGTGATCGGGGCGCCGGGCCCGTTGTCGACCCGAGGCGTGCGGGCTCAAGATGCCGATAGGATCGACCTGTGGTGACCTCGATGCGAAAGAAGTCCGCGGCAGACCTGCCGCTCCAGCTCGGCAACCAGCTCTGCTTCGCCGTCTATTCGACCGCCCATGCCTTCAACCGGGTCTACAAGCCTTTGCTCGACCGTCTCGGCCTCACCTATCCGCAATATCTGGTGATGCTGGTGCTGTGGGAGCGCGACGGCCTGTCGGTGAAGGAGATCGGCGAGCGGCTATTCCTGGATTCCGGCACGCTGACGCCGCTGCTGAAGCGGATGGAGGCGCTGCATTTCATCAGGCGGACACGATCGGCCGAGGACGAGCGTCAGGTGATCGTCACCCTCACCGCCCAGGGCGCGGGACTACGCGACAAGGCAAGGTCGATCGTGCCGCCCGCGATCCTGGATGCGACGGGCTGCTCGCTCGCGGAACTGGCCGACCTGCACGGCAAGCTGGTGCGCCTGCGGGAGCAGTTGAATGCGGCGGTGGAGGGGTGAGGAGCGGTCAGACTGGACCGAGCAGGCGCTTCTTTGAGAATGCCCACCCAGAATGCGATTTCAGGTAGGTCTCGAACGCCAACGCGCGATGCTTGTCCGGAAAGGCGCAATACCAGACCAGCATCCACGGCATGAACTTGGACGTGTGAACTGACCGGCCAGCGTTGTGATCCTTCAGGCGCTGTCTGATGTCCGCTGTCGCGCCGACATATTCCTGCTCGGGGAAGGCGAGGCTGCGGATGATGTAGATGTACCGCATGCGAAGGCACTCGCCGCGAAGGACTGCGGGCCGGCATTCTGCAATCGGGAAGGGAGTTTGTCATCCCGGCTGCCTGCGTACGAAATCAGGTCGTAAACCGTAGGCAGGCGTGACTCGAGAAAACACCATCTGGAGAAGATGACGGGCCTCCCAAAGCCCGGCTTCGCCAAGGGGCTTCGCCGGGCACCACGCTTCGCCCCTCGGGCTCCGTCGTGGCTGCGTCACGCGTAGCCCGAAGGGCGAAGCGTGGTGGAGCCAGGCGGGATCGAACCGCCGACCTCTTGCATGCCATGCAAGCGCTCTCCCAGCTGAGCTATGGCCCCTGAACCGAGCCGGCGGTCTGGGTGACCGCCGGGGAGCACCGTGAACCACAGTTCGCGGCTGATCTCAAGTGTCTTCGACGATTATTCTTCGTCGCCGCCGACATCGCCGATGATGTCGGTCACGTCCTCGTCGCCTTCTTCCTCGTCGGCGATGAAGGTGGAATCATCATCCTCGTCGTCGTCGAGGGTCTCGTCGATCTCGATGTCGTCCTCGGTCTCAGGCACGACGGCCTTGACCTTGCCGGTGTTCTCCTCGGCATCGGCCTCCTCGAGCGACACCAACTCCTCGGCCTCGGCGGGCTCGACCACGTCGGCCGCCGCAGCGGCACGCGCAGCCTCGCCGCGCATCGCGCGGGTCGGAGCCACCGGCGCGATCGGCACGACCTCGCCGGTGTAGGGCGAAATCACCGGGTTCTTGTTGAGGTCATAGAACTTTTTGCCCGTCGTCGGGCAAATGCGTTTGGTTCCGAGCTCGGATTTGGCCACGTGCAGGCGTCCTGGCAATGTCTGAAAAGCGGTGTCTCACTTGGCTAGTTGCCGCGCCGCTGTCAATAGCGCTGTCAACGGGAAAATCACCGCTCGTGACGGAGGGCGGGGGCTGTGATACCTGCCGCGTCCGAAACACGAGGATCCTGCCGTGAGCACGTCAATCGCCCCGACTCCCCTGGAATCACGCGCCTCCGGGCCCCTCTCGGGCACGATTCGCGTGCCCGGCGACAAGTCGATCTCGCACCGGGCGCTGATCCTGGGGGCGTTGTCGGTCGGCGAGACCCGAATTTCCGGCCTGCTCGAGGGCGAAGACGTCCTCAACACCGCCCAATCGATGCGGGGCCTGGGTGCGAAGGTCGAACGCACCGGCGACTTCGCGTGGACCGTCCGTGGCGTGGGGGTCGGCGGCTTCGCCCAGCCGAGCGCGCCGCTCGATTTCGGCAACTCCGGCACCGGCTGCCGGCTGGTGATGGGCGCCGTCGCCGGCTGCCCGATCTCGGCCGTTTTCGACGGTGATGCCTCGCTGCGCAGCCGCCCGATGCGGCGCATCTTCGACCCGCTGGTGCTGATGGGCGCCAAGGTCACCGCTATCGCCGAGGGCGGCAAGCTGCCGTTGACCCTGCAGGGGGCCAGCAACCCGGTCCCGATCGAATACCGCACCCCCGTCGCCTCGGCCCAGATTAAGTCGGCCGTGCTGCTGGCCGGCCTCGCCGCGCCCGGCGTCACCACGGTGATCGAGCAGGAGGCGAGCCGCGACCATACCGAGCTGATGCTGAAGCATTTCGGTGCCGAGATCGTGACCACGCCGGAAGGCACCCACGGCCGCCGCATCGCGCTGACCGGCCAGCCGGAGCTAACAGGCGCGCCGGTAATCGTGCCGGCTGATCCGTCGTCGGCTGCGTTCCCGCTGGTCGCCGCGCTGATCGTCGACGGCTCGGATCTCGTGCTGTCGGACGTGATGACCAACCCGCTGCGCACCGGCCTGTTCACGACCTTGCGCGAGATGGGCGCCTCGATCGAGGAGGACGACGTCCGCGGCGATGCCGGCGAGCCGATGGCCCGCCTGCGGGTGCGCGCTTCGAAGCTGCGCGGCGTCGTGGTGCCGCCGGAGCGGGCGCCCTCGATGATCGACGAATATCTCGTGCTGGCGGTCGCCGCCGCCTACGCCGAGGGCACGACCGTGATGCGCGGCCTGCATGAGCTGCGCGTCAAGGAATCCGACCGGCTCGAGGCCACCGCGGCCATGCTGCGTGTCAACGGCGTCAAGGTCGAAATCACCGGCGACGATCTGATCGTCGAGGGCAGGGGCCATGTGCCGGGCGGCGGGCTGGTTGCGACCCACATGGACCACCGCATCGCGATGTCCGCGCTGGTCATGGGCCTCGCGTCCGACAAGCCGGTCACCGTCGACGATACCGCCTTCATCGCCACCAGCTTCCCCGATTTCATCCCGCTGATGTGCAAGGCGGGCGCGGATTTCGCATGATCATCGCCATCGACGGCCCGGCTGCCTCGGGCAAGGGCACCATGGCCAAGCGTCTCGCGGCGCATTACGGCCTCAGGCACCTGGATACGGGCGTGATCTACCGGGCCGTCGCGCATGCGCTACTGACCGCCGGCATCGATCTCAAGGACGAGACGCGGGCGGCGGACGTCGCCATGGCCCTGGATCCCTCGACCTTCGACAACCCGGCGCTCAGGTCGCACCAGGTCGGGTCCGCGGCCTCCGTGGTCTCGGCGTTGCCGAAAGTGCGCGAGGCGCTCGTGGCTTTCCAGCGTCAGTTCGCGAGCCAGCCGCCCGGCGCCGTGCTCGACGGCCGCGACATCGGAACCGTGATTTGCCCGGATGCCGAGGTGAAGATCTACGTCGTCGCCGATCCCCGCATCCGGGCGCATCGTCGCACCCTCGAGGCGCTTTCACGTGGGGAACCGGCGGACGAGGCGGCCATTCTGGCCGACATCCTGGCGCGCGACGAGCGTGACCAGAACCGGGCCGTCGCGCCTTTGAAACAAGCCCCGGATGCTTACTTGCTTGACAACTCCCATTTGGATATAGAAGGCGGCGTCCGGGCCGCCATCGATATCGTCGAGGCCGTTCGAGCGGGCCGTCAGCGGGTTTGATTTCCGCCGGCGTCATTGGAGGAATGCCCGCTCCCGCCCTTGACCGTCGATAGCTCGATTGCGGTTCAATCGAGTCCGATCATCCGGACGCACTTCATACGTATCGCATGTGCAGGCACTGCCGGCCCGCGTCGTTTGCGCTTATCGCGCATCACGCGGACGTCTGGGGATTTGTGGACCTCCAGGCACTGTCCATTCGATGCGCCGATCAACCCAAGCTGGCGAGAATGTCCGCATCTGGAGAACAAATGGCTTCGAGTACCTCTGCTTCTTCCTACAATCCCAGCCGCGATGATTTCGCCGCGATGCTGGACGAGTCCTTCACCAAGGGCAACCTGCAGGAAAGCTCCGTCGTCAAGGGCAAGGTTGTTGCGATCGAGAAGGACATGGCCGTCATCGACGTCGGCCTGAAGACCGAAGGCCGCGTGGCGCTGCGCGAATTCGCCGGGCCCGGCCGTGACAGTGAATTGAAGGTCGGCGACGAGGTCGAGGTGTTCCTCGATCGCATCGAGAACGCGCTCGGCGAAGCCGTGCTGTCGCGCGACAAGGCCCGCCGCGAAGAGAGCTGGGGCAAGCTCGAGAAGGCGTTCCAGAACAACGAAAAAGTCAACGGCGTCATCTTCAACCAGGTCAAGGGCGGCTTCACCGTCGACCTGGACGGCGCCGTGGCCTTCCTGCCGCGCTCGCAGGTCGACATCCGTCCGATCCGCGACGTCGCGCCGCTGATGAACAACTCGCAGCCGTTCCAGATCCTCAAGATGGACCGCCGCCGCGGCAACATCGTCGTGTCGCGCCGGACCGTGCTGGAAGAGACCCGCGCCGAGCAGCGCCAGGAGCTGGTGCAGAACCTCGAAGAGGGTCAGGTCATCGACGGCGTCGTCAAGAACATCACCGATTACGGTGCGTTCGTTGACCTCGGCGGCATCGACGGCCTGCTGCACGTCACCGACATCGCGTGGCGCCGCGTCAACCATCCGACCGAGGTGCTCAGCATCGGTCAGACGGTGAAGGTCAAGATCATCAAGATCAACCACGAGACGCACCGCATCTCGCTGGGCATGAAGCAGCTGCTCGACGATCCGTGGCAGGGCATCGAGGCGAAGTATCCGCTGCAGGCCCGCTTCCACGGCCGCGTCACCAACATCACCGACTACGGCGCGTTCGTCGAGCTCGAGCCGGGCATCGAAGGCCTGATCCACGTCTCCGAGATGTCGTGGACCAAGAAGAACATGCACCCCGGCAAGATCGTGTCGACCTCGCAGGAGGTCGAAGTGCAGGTGCTCGAGGTCGACAGCGTCAAGCGCCGCATCTCGCTCGGCCTCAAGCAGACGATGCGCAATCCGTGGGAGGTCTTCGTCGAGAAGCATCCGACCGGTTCGGTGGTCGAGGGCGAGGTCAAGAACAAGACCGAGTTCGGCCTGTTCCTGGGTCTCGAAGGCGACGTCGACGGCATGGTCCATCTGTCGGATCTCGACTGGAAGCTGCCGGGCGAGCAGGTCATCGACAACTACAAGAAGGGCGACATGGTCAAGGCCGTGGTGCTCGACGTCGACGTGGAGAAGGAGCGCATCTCGCTCGGCATCAAGCAGCTCGAAGGCGATCCCTTCGCCGAGCCGGGCGATGTCAAGAAGGGCGCGGTCGTCACCTGCGAAGTGCTCGACGTCAAGGACGGCGGCATCGACGTCAAGATCACCGGCACCGACTTCACCACCTTCATCAAGCGCTCCGAGCTGGCGCGCGATCGCAACGACCAGCGCACCGAGCGGTTCGCCGTCGGTGAGAAGGTCGATGCCCGCGTGATCCAGTTCGACAAGAAGGCCCGCAAGGTGCAGGTGTCGATCAAGGCGTTGGAAGTCGCGGAAGAGAAGGAAGCCATCGCGCAGTACGGCTCGTCCGATTCGGGCGCCACGCTGGGCGACATCCTGGGCACCGCGCTCAAGAACCGCGACTCGAAGTAAGCCTTCGGTTCGCGTGATCAGATCAAAGCCCCGGCGAAAGCCGGGGCTTTTTTTTGTTCCAACGAGGCAGAGATACGCGCTCTGTTCCGGGCGGATCGGGCATCCGGCCGCTTCGCCGCAAGCCTTCCTTTCTTCAAATTGCGCCGCGATTGATGTAATCGGATAACGAGATATTCAGGCTGCGGATGCAAAACGCGCCGAGACTTCCAGGAGCTGTCCATGTCGCTTGATTCGGATGTGATCGTCGATCGCCGCAGGCTGCGCCGCAAGCTGACGTTCTGGCGCGTCGTCGCGGTGCTGATTGCGATTGCGGCTCTTTCCGCCATCGGTCTGGCGATGTCACCGCGCGGCCGCACCGCGCTCTCGACCTCTGGCTCGATCGCCCGCGTCAATATCGAGGGCCTGATCCGCAGCGACCATGAGCGCGTCGCGGCGCTGGAGCGGCTGGAGAACTCCTCGGCGGAAGCCGTCATCGTTCACATCAATTCGCCGGGCGGCACCACCGCCGGCTCCGAGCAGCTCTACGACTCGCTGGTGCGGCTGAAGGCGAAGAAGCCGCTGGTCGTCGTCGTGGAAGGCCTGGCGGCTTCCGGCGGCTATATCGGCGCGATCGCTGCCGATCACATCGTCGCGCAGCAGAGCTCGCTGGTCGGCTCGATCGGCGTGCTGTTCCAGTATCCGAATGTCGGTGAGCTGTTGAAGACGGTCGGCGTGAAGATCGAGGAGGTCAAATCCTCGCCGCTGAAGGCCGCCCCCAACGGCTACGAGCCGACCAGCCCGGAAGCGCGCGCGGCGCTCGACGCCCTGGTCAAGGATTCCTACGCCTGGTTCCGCGGACTGGTGAAGGACCGCCGCGCCATGAACGATGAGCAGTTGGAGAAGGTGGCCGACGGCCGCGTCTTCACCGGCAGGCAGGCGATCGAGCTGAAGCTCATCGACGAGCTCGGCGACGAGAAGGCCGCCGTCGCGTGGCTCGTCGCCAACAAGAACGTCAAGAAGGACCTTCCGGTGCGCGACTACAAGCTCACGCCGCGGTTCGGCGATCTGACCTTCCTGCGGACGGCGACCTCGATCGCGCTCGATGCCGTCGGCCTCTCCGGGATCGCCCGCCAGATCGAGCGCACCGGCGTGGTCCAGGCGGTCGATCGGATTGGTCTCGACGGCATGCTCGCGCTCTGGACGCCCGCGCCGGGCAATTGAACCCGCCAAGACCATCCTCAGGGCGATCTTCCCGTTTTGCGTGTGCCATGGCGAGGCCCCGTACCGGGCCTCGCAACCCGATTCATGGCCGCGATGAATGATTTAGCGTCTTGACAGTCCAGCATATTTTCACGGAAATGGGACTTGTCTCCCCGGGTACATTTTCTCGATGATCAAATCCGAGCTTGTTCAGCGTATCGCCGAGCACAACCCGCATCTCTACCAGCGGGATGTCGAGAACATCGTCAATGCGATCCTCGATGAGATCGTCGCGGCGCTCGCCCGCGGTGACCGCGTCGAGCTGCGCGGCTTCGGCGCCTTCTCGGTCAAGCATCGGCCGGCCCGCGCCGGGCGCAACCCACGGACCGGAGCTCATGTCCCGGTGGACCAGAAGAGCGTCCCGTTCTTCAAGACGGGCAAGGAAATGCGCGAGCGGCTGAACCGGGACAATCCCGCCGGCGCCGCGGCTGACGACGCCGACGATTGAAGCATCTCGCGCCGGCCGTGCTAATCGTCTGCGGCTGATTTCGAGGCGAATCCCGCCTGACTGACACGAGCGAGCGCATGCGAAAATTCTTCACTGTCGTGGTCATCCTTCCGCTGCTGGTGCTGTTCGTCATCTTCGCGGTCGCCAATCGGCATTTCGTTACCGTATCGTTTGATCCCTTCAACGCGACTGATCCGGCGCTTGCGGCGTCGGTCCCGCTGTTCGCCTTGATCGTCGCCGTCGCGATCCTGGGCGTGATCGCGGGTGGCTGTGCCACCTGGATCGGCCAGCGCCGCTGGCGGCGGGCCGCGCGCCGCCATCAGGCCGATGCCGAAGCGGCCCGCGCGCAGGTGGCGCAGTTGAGCGCCGCGGCGCGTGCAAAACAGGGCTCTGCGCAATCTCTGGTTCCGGCTGCGCCGGCGCGGCTTTTCGCCCCTTATGGGCGAGACAAGCAGGGCGCCGCGTTGTAGAAGGCGCCAAAGCTCGGCGGCCTTCGAAGCCGCGGGCTTCTGGTGATCCCTTCCGCCCGGACGTGCGTTGTTCATCGATGTCCCTGATCGTCAAAATCTGCGGCCTGACTACGCCCGACACCCTCGCTGCGGCGCTCGACGCGGGCGCCGACATGGTGGGCTTCGTGTTCTTTCCGCCGTCCCCACGCCATGTCGGTCTGACGGCCGCGCGTGAGCTGGGTCGTGACGTCAGGGGCCGCGCGCTCAAGGTGGCGCTGACCGTCGATGCCGACGACACGACTGTCGAGAACATCGTCGAGACCCTGCACCCCGATCTCTTGCAGCTGCACGGACGTGAAAGCGTCGCGCGCATCCGTGACCTCAAGCAGCGCTTCGGCCTGCCCGTCATGAAGGCCATCCCGGTCGCGACCGCCGCCGATCTCGCGCCGCTGGCGGGCTATGCCGATGTGTGCGATCGCATCCTGTTCGATGCGCGGGCGCCCAAGGATGCGACCCGCCCCGGCGGCCTCGGTGCCACCTTCGATTGGCGTCTGCTACAGGGCCTGAAGCTCGATCGCCCGTTCATGGTCTCTGGCGGCCTGAGCGTCGACAACGTCGCCGAGGCCGTGCGGATCACCCGCGCGGGCGGCGTCGACGTGTCATCGGGCGTCGAGCGGGCGCCGGGTGTGAAGGATTGCGACATGATCCGGGATTTCATTCGCGCGGCGCGGGCCGCTGAAGAGTTGAGCGTTCAATGACGACAGCCATTCCCAATTCCTACCGCAGCGGTCCGGACGACCGCGGTCACTTCGGCATCTTCGGCGGCCGCTTCGTCGCCGAAACCCTGATGCCGCTGATCCTCGATCTGGAAAAGGCCTATGCGGAGGCCAAGGCCGATCCCGCGTTTCATGCCGAGATGAACGGCTATCTGAAGAACTACGTGGGCCGGCCCTCGCCGCTGTACTACGCAGAGCGCCTGACCGAGCATCTCGGCGGCGCCAAGATCTACTTCAAGCGCGAGGAGCTCAATCACACCGGCTCGCACAAGGTCAACAACGTGCTCGGCCAGATCATGGTCGCGCGCCGCATGGGCAAGAAGCGCATCATCGCCGAGACCGGCGCCGGCCAGCACGGCGTGGCGACGGCGACGCTGTGCGCGCGCTTCGGTCTCGATTGCGTCGTCTACATGGGCGCGGTCGACGTCGAGCGGCAGCAGCCCAACGTGATCCGCATGGAGATGCTCGGCGCCAAAGTGGTGCCGGTGCAGTCCGGTGCGAAGACCCTGAAGGACGCGATGAACGAGGCGCTGCGTGACTGGGTCACCAACGTCCACGACACGTTTTATTGCATCGGTACCGTCGCCGGCCCGCACCCCTATCCGATGATGGTGCGCGACTTCCAGTCGGTGATCGGCAACGAGACGCGCACGCAGATGCAGGAGGCCGAGGGCCGGCTGCCGGACTCGCTGATTGCCTGCATCGGCGGCGGCTCCAATGCGATGGGCCTGTTCCATCCGTTCCTCGATGATCCCTCGGTCGAGATCTATGGCGTCGAAGCGGCGGGCCACGGCCTGACGCATCTGCACGCCGCCTCGATCGCCGGCGGCCGCCCCGGTGTGCTGCACGGCAACCGAACCTATCTGCTGATGGACGAGGACGGGCAGATCGAGGAGGCGCATTCGATCTCGGCCGGTCTTGATTACCCCGGCATCGGCCCAGAGCATTCCTGGCTGCACGACGTCGGCCGCGTGAACTATTTGTCGGCGACCGACGAGGAGGCGCTTGCGGCGTTCCAGCTGCTGTCGCGGCTCGAGGGCATCATTCCCGCGCTGGAGCCGGCGCACGCGATCGCCAAGGTCATGGAGCTCGCGCCGAAGAAGCCGAAAGACCACTTGATGGTGGTCAACATGTCCGGCCGCGGCGACAAGGACGTGCCGCAGGTCGGCGATATCCTGCGAGGAAGGGCGAAGGCATCGTGACCAGCCGGATGGATGCGCGCTTCGCGCAGTTGAAGCAGGAAGGCCGCTCGGCGTTCGTCACCTTCGTCATGGGTGGTGATCCCGATCCCGAGACGTCGCTCGCCATCGTCAAGGCGCTGCCGCAGGCGGGCGCCGATATCATCGAGATCGGCATGCCGTTCACCGATCCGATGGCCGATGGTCCGTCGATCCAGGCGGCGGGTCTGCGCGCGCTCAAGGCGGGGATGACCATGAGGAAGACGCTGCGACTGGTGCGCAGCTTCCGCGAGAGCGATGCTGACACGCCGATCGTGCTGATGGGCTACTACAACCCGATCTACATCTACGGCGTCGACAAGTTCCTCGATGATGCGAAGAGCGCCGGCGTCGACGGCCTGATCATCGTCGACCTGCCGCCGGAGGAAGACAGCGAGCTGTGCATTCCCGCCCTGAAGGCCGGGCTGAATTTCATCCGGCTGGCGACGCCGACGACCGATGATAAGCGGCTGCCGGCCGTGCTCGCGAACACCTCGGGCTTCGTCTACTACGTCTCGATCACCGGCATTACCGGCGCGGCGGCGGCCGATTCGTCCGCTGTTGGAGCCGCCGTGGCCCGGATCAAGCGGCATACGGAGCTGCCCGTCTGCGTCGGCTTCGGCATCCGGACACCGGAGACCGCCCGCGCCATCGCCGCCAATGCCGATGGCGCCGTGGTCGGCACCGCCCTGGTCGATGCGCTCCGCGCCAGCCTCGATGCCGAGGGACGCGCGACTGCCAAGACCGTGAGCGCCGTTGCCGATCTGGCCGCTGCGCTGGCAAGGGGCGTGCACGGGGCGCAACAGGCCGCGGAATAGGCCGTCAACCACTATTCGACCGGGCGTCGCGGCCGTCTTGCCGTGACCCCGCCGTCCCGCCATATATCCGGGCGACCGCAACACGGAGCGACACATGAACTGGCTTACCAACGTGGTCCGGCCGAAGATCCGCAACATCCTGCGCCGCGAGACGCCGGAGAACCTCTGGATCAAGTGCCCGGATTCCGGACAGCTCGTGTTCTACAAGGACGTCGAGGCCAACCAGTTCGTCATTCCCGGCTCCAACTACCACATGCGCATGGGCGCGGTGGCGCGGCTGAAGTCGATGTTCGACAACGAGACCTGGTTCGACGTCGCCCTGCCCGAGGTGACGCCCGATCCGCTGAAATTCCGTGACGAGCGCCGCTATGCCGATCGCATCAAGGATGCCCGGGCGCGGACCGGCATGAACGATGCGGTCAAGGTCGGCTTCGGCAAGCTCGAAGGCATGGGCGTTGTCATCGCCGTGCAGGATTTCGATTTCATGGGCGGCTCGCTCGGCATGGCCGCGGGCGAAGCGATCGTGCGTGGCCTCGAGCTCGCGGTCGAGAAGAAGTCGCCGTTCATCGTGTTCGCGGCCTCCGGTGGCGCGCGCATGCAGGAAGGCATCCTGTCCTTGATGCAGATGCCGCGCACGACGGTGGCCGTGCAGATGCTGCGCGAGGCCAAGCTGCCCTACATCGTCGTGCAGACCAATCCGACCACCGGCGGCGTCACCGCGTCCTACGCGATGCTCGGCGACGTCCACATCGCCGAGCCCGGCGCGCTGATCGGGTTCGCCGGCGCCCGGGTGATCGAGCAGACCATTCGCGAGAAGCTGCCCGAAGGTTTCCAGCGCGCTGAATACCTCCTGGACCACGGCATGGTCGACATGGTCGTGCATCGTCATGACCTGCGCCCGACCCTGGCGCGGCTGTGTCGCCTGCTGACCAAGGCGCCGGCTGTCGAACACGCCAAGCCCGCGCCGCAGCTGCCGCCGCCGGCGAAGGCCGTTGAGGCGGCGGATGCGCCGGCGGTCGCGCCGACCGCGTGAACGATCTCGCCAAGTCACCGCCCTCGCTCGACGAGTTGATCGCGCGGCTGTCCGTGCTGCATCCGAGCAAGATTTCGCTCGGGCTCGAACGCATGCACCGGCTGCTCGGCCAGCTCGGTCATCCCGAGCGCAAGCTGCCGCCGGTGATCCACGTCGCCGGCACCAACGGCAAGGGCTCCACTGTCGCCTATCTCCGTGCCATGCTCGAAGCGGCGGGCCTGCGCGTCCACGTCTTCACCTCGCCCTGGCTGGTGCGCATCAACGAGAGCTATCGGCTCGGCAAGGTCGGCGGCGGCGTCCTCGTCGACGACGAGGCGCTGATCTCCGCGCTGCTGGAATGCGAGCGGGTCAATGCCGGCGCGCCGATCACCTTCTTCGAGGTCAAGACCGTCGCAGCGTTCGTGCTGTTCGCGAAGCATCCGGCCGATGTCGTGCTGCTCGAGGTCGGCCTCGGCGGCCGGCTGGATTCCACCAATGTGCTCGAGCAGGTCGCAGCGTCGGTGCTGACCCCGATCGGCATGGACCACATGGAATTTCTCGGCGACACCCGCGCGCTGATCGCGGCCGAGAAGGCCGCCATCATCAAGCGCGGCTGTCCGGTGATCTCGGCCGCGCAGGAGCCCGATGCCATGGCCGTGATCGAGCGTGAGGCCAGGCGCCAGCGCGCGCCGTTGTTTGCCGCCGGCGAGAGCTGGCACGTCAGTGTCGAGCGCAACCGGCTCGTCTATCAGGACGACCGTGGTCTTCTTGATCTTCCGGCGCCAAAACTGTTCGGCCGGCATCAGTTCGACAATGCGGGCCTCGCGATCGCGACCTTGCGCGCGGTCGATCAGTTCAAGCTCACCACCAAGGCGTTCGAGGACGGCATCGTCGGCGCTGAATGGCCGGCGCGCATGCAGCGGCTGTCGAGCGGTGCGCTCACCGCCATCGCCCCGCAGGGCGCGGAGATCTGGCTCGATGGCGGCCACAACGCGGACGGCGGCCGCGTCGTTGCGGCGGCGATCGGCGACCTCGAGGAACGCGTGTCGCGGCAGCTCGTCGTGATCGTCGGGATGATGGGCAACAAGGATGCGGCGGCGTTCCTCGCCAATTTCGCGGGCCTGACGCGGCACATCATCGTCGTGCCGATACCCAATGAGAGCAAGGCGATGGCGCCGGCTGATCTGGCCGCCGCCGCGCGCACGCTCGGCATGCGCGTCGAGATCGCCGATGGCGTCGCGTCCGCGCTCGCCAGCATCGCGCGGCTTGCCTATGAGGTCCCGCCGCGTATCCTGATCACGGGGTCGCTCTATCTCGCAGGGCACGTGCTCGACCTCAACGGCACGCCGCCGACCTGAGGGGAATAGCGCATGCGCTTTGCCGCGATCGCAGACGTCCACGGCAACCATCTCGCGCTCGAAGCCGTGCTGGCCGACATCCGGGCGCAAGGCGTGACTGATATCGTCAACCTCGGCGACATGGCCAGTGGTCCGCTCGACGCGCGCAAGACAATGGACTTGCTAATGCCGCTTGAGGCGATGCATGTGCGCGGCAATCATGACCGCTGGCTGATCGATCGGCCGCCGGAGAAGATGGGGGCTTGGGAGCGACCCGCCTACGCCCAGCTCGAAGCTGATCATCTCGACTGGCTGCGCGCGATCCCGGCAACCGCCGTCTATCGGGACCAGGCCTTCCTTTGTCACGCGACGCCCGACGACGATAACGTCTACTGGCTCGAGAGCGTCGCTCAGGACGGTGCGATCACTTGCGCGCCGCTCGATGCGATCGAGAAACTTGCCGCTGATATCTCGCAGCCGCTGATCCTGTGCGGCCATACGCACACGGCTCGCGCGGTGCGCCTGCGCGACGGGCGGCTGATCGTCAATCCCGGTAGCGTCGGCAGTCCCGGCTATTCCTACGACGTGCCGCATCCGCATGTCGTCGAAGCGGGCACGCCCGATGCGCGCTACGCGATCCTGGAGCAGCGGTCGGCCGGCTGGAGCGTGACCTTCCGCCACGTGCCCTATGATCACCAGGCCATGGCCGCGCTCGCGCGCGCCAATGGTGACGGCGAGTTTGCCGCTGCGCTCGCGACCGGCTGGATCCGCTGACCTCACGCGAGCAGCTTCAAGGGATCAGCAACCTTCTGCCTGAGCTGCTCGAAGGTGCACTGCCGCGGCGACTTGTCGGGGCGCCAGCGCAGGATCGAGGTGCCGTGGCGAAAGCGCTCGCCGGAGAAATGGTAGTAGCAGACCTCGATCACCAGCTTCGGCTTCAGCGGACACCATTCCGCCGAGCGCTCGGTCGACCACCGGCTCGGCCCGCCCGGCGTATTGCCGGTGAAGCCGGGCGGCGAGATCAGCGGCTCGAGCTTGTCGGTCAGCGCGGGCTTCTCCTCCTTCTTGAGCGCGGAGGTGAAGCCGACGTGGTGCAGCAGGCCGTCATCGTCGTAGAGCCCGAGCAGCAGCGAGCCGACCAGCTTGCGCCCGTTGGCGCCCTTGTTGGTGGCGTAACGGAAGCCGCCGATCACGCAGTCGGCTGAGCGGTAGCGCTTGATCTTCTGCATGCCCTCGCGGTTGCCGGCCTGGTAGGGCAGGTCGACGCGCTTGGCGATCACGCCATCCGAGCCGCCGCCGGACTGCGCCAGCCAGCTTTGCGCGGTCGCGAAGCGCCTCGTCGCCGGCGACAGCCGGAAACTCGGATGTCCGGCGAAGTTCGCCTTCGCGAACGCTTCCAGCACCGGTCGCCGTTCCTGCAGCGTCTGTGTCATCAGCTCCTTGTCCTTCGCGGTCGCCAGCAGGTCGAAGGCGAGGAACAGCGCCGGCGTCTCGATTGAGAGCTTCTTCACCCGGCTCGCGGCGGGATGAATCCGCTGCAGCAGCGCGTCGAACGCGAAGCTCTTGCCCTGTGGCACCACCAGCTCGCCGTCGAGTGTGAAGCTGGTCGCCTTCAGCTCGCGCGCCGCAGCGACGACCTCGGGGAAGTAGCGCGTGAGGTCCTCGCCGGCCTTCGACTGCATCGTCACCGTTGCGCCGTCGCGCGTCAGCAGGCAACGGAAGCCGTCCCATTTCGGCTCGTATTGCCAGTCCTCGCCGCGCGGGATTGCATCCACCGAGCGCGCCTCCATGGCCAGCAGGCCGGATTTGCGGGAGGACGAGCGATGGGCGCGGGCGGGCATGACGACATCCGAAAACGCTGACTCACACCCCTCAACGCGAACGGCCGGCGATTCCGCCGGCCGCTCGACAAAAATCACGGTTCTCGACGCGTCACACCGCCGACGAGATCCACTGCTGCAGCTTCGCCTTCGGCGCGGCGCCGACCTGGCGCGAGGCCATCTCGCCGCCCTTGAACACCATCAGGGTGGGGATCGACATCACGCCGTACTTCGAGGCCGTCTTCGGGCTCTCGTCGACGTTCAACTTCACGATCTTGACCTTGTCGCCCATCGCGCTCGAGATCTCGTCGAGGGCCGGCGCGATCATGCGGCACGGGCCGCACCACTCGGCCCAGAAGTCGACCACGACCGGGCCGTCGGCCTTGAGCACTTCGCTTTCGAAATCGGCGTCGGAAACCTTGCCAACGGCCATGGGATTACCTCGTTCGGTTGGAGGAAGCGGCGCGGACGCGCCGCTTCTGCGTGGGCGTCAAATTAGGAATGGCGTGATGCCGGGTCAAGCGGGCTCACTCAGACGTGCTGGGATGGCAGCATGGCGTCCAGCGCGGAGGCCGGAAGCTCCATGAATTCAGCGGCTTCGGTCCAGAGCAGGGCGGCCCGGACGGCGCGCCCGGGGTACAATTGGCCGAGCACGGCGCGGTACAGCGCGAGCTGCCGGACATAGGCTGGGGGCACCTCGGCCAGCTCCGCGGGCGGCTGCTGGTTGGTCTTGAAGTCGACGATCAGCACCTCGGCCTCGGTCACCACCAGTCGGTCGATCTGGCCGGAGACCAGCGCCGGCGGCTGGCCGGCCAGTGCGAGGCGGCCCACGATCGAGACTTCCGCCCGGCTCCCGGCCGCGAACACCGCGGCAAAGCGCGGGTCTTCGATGACGGCGAGCACGCGGTCCGCGAGACCCGCACGGTCATCGTCCGGCCAGTCGGCGGCGTTGCGAACCAGATATCGCAGCGCGGCATCGCGCCGCCGCTCCGGCGCCACGTCGGGCAGCGACTGCAGCAGGCGATGCACCAGCGTGCCGCGCTGCATCGCAAGACTGCGCGCCGCCAGCGATTCGCCCGTGCGCACCGGCCGCTCGTCGGCGGATGGATCGGACGGCCTGAGCACGGCGACCTCGCCGGGCGCCTCCGCCGCCGCCGTGCGCAGCCAAGCCGGCAGCTCGACCGCCGTCCCCACCATGCGCCGCGTTTCGTCAGCAGCGGTTTCCGCGATGTCCTCGGCCCGCGCATAGCGCTTGACCGGTCCGTCTTCGGTTTCGATCACCTCGACCTGCAGCTCCGCGGCATCGAGCCCGCGCGCCATCAGGTCGTACCAGCTGCCGCCGCGGACGTTGTTCATGTTGCCCGGCATGCAGCCGCCGATGACCAGCCGATCCGCGGCGCGGGTCATCGCGACATAGAGCAGCCGGCGATACTCGTCCTCGGTCTCCTTGAGCATCGCCACGCGTGCCGCCGCGACGGCTTGCGGATCGTCGGCCTTGCGCCCGGCCCAGACCACGATCTCCTGCTCGCCATGCGGCACGTGGATCAGCCGCAGCCGCTGCGAATCCGCCGGCGACGAGGTGGTGTCGACCAGGAAGACGACGGACGCCTCGAGGCCCTTGGCGCCGTGCACGGTCATCACCCTGATCTCGTCGCGCGAGATCTCCATGTCGCGCTTCACCTCGGTGTCGGCGGCGCGCAGCCAGGCGAGGAAGCCCTGCAGCGAGGCCGGCGCCTTGCGCTCGTAGGACAGCGCGAGCTCGAGGAATTCGTCGAGGGCGTCATTGGCCTCGTGACCCAGCCGCGCCAGGACGCGTCGCCGGCCGCCATCGCCGCCGAGCAGCCAGGCATAGAAGGCGAACGGCGTGTCCTCGGCGGCACGGCGCTCGCATTGCTGGAGCCGGCGCACCACGCCCTGCAGCCGCTCGTCCGTTGTCGCGTGCGCGACGAGCGCATCTCGCAAGGACCCGCGGCGCTGCCAGGCGAGCTTGAACAGATCGTCGTCGTCGAGCCCGAACAACGGGCTCTTCAGCGCGGTCGCCAGCGCCAGATCGTCCTGCGGCAGCAGCAGCGCGTCGGCGAGGTTCATCAGGTCGATGATCGCGATGTGCTCGGTCAGCTTGAGCCGGTCGGCGCCCGCCACGGGGATGCCCGCGTGCTTGAGCGCCTGGATGACAGCATCGAATGCGTTGCCGCGCCGGCGCACCAGGATCAGCATGTCGCCATAGCTCAGCCGCCGCCGCGCGCCGTCATGGCCGGTCATCGTGCCCGTCGAAATCAGCCGCTTGATCTCGGCCTGGATGTGCCTGGAAAGCTTGACCTCGGGGCTGGTGACGGAGACGCCGTCGAACGGCGCACGCCAGCCCTCGATCTCCTTGCGGTCGTCGCGCTCGCACAGGCTCCACAGCTCGACCATACTCGGTCCGGCATCGGTCAGCGCGTTGTGGATGGGATGGCCGATGTCAGGCGAGTGAATGCTGCTGTAGACGTCGCGCTCGCGGAACACGTGGTCGACCGCGTGCAGCACCGTCGGCCCGGAGCGGAACGAATAGGTGAAGGACACCGGATCGAACAGCAGTCCGGCATCGGTGAAGCGCTTCTGCAACTGTCGCCGGCGCGCATCGAACTCGTGCGGGTCGGCGCCCTGGAACGAGAAGATCGACTGCTTCTCGTCGCCCACCGCGAAGATCGTACGCGTGAGTCCGTCGCGCGCCCCGGCGCCGGCGGTGAACTCTTCGATGATGTGGGCGACAATGTCCCATTGCCGTGGGCTCGTGTCCTGCGCCTCGTCGATCAGCACGTGATCGACGCCGCGGTCGAGCTTGTAGTGCACCCAGCCGGCGGAGACTCGGTTGAGCATTGCCAGGGTCTTGTCGATCAGGTCGTCATAGTCGAGCAGACCGCGTTCCTCCTTCTCGCGGCGATAGTTCGCAGCCGCCGCGGTCGCGATCTGCAGCAGCGCCTCGGTGCGGTCGCGCACGACTGCCGCGCGGCGCTTCTCGATCAGGCGATCGAGCCGGCGCGCTTCCGATTCGAACAGGCCGGCGATGCCGGGATTGGCGTCGGCGAACTTCTTGGTGAGCAGGGACTTCCGCGGCTCCTTGTCCTCGGTCAGGAATACGCGGAGATATTCATCGACCTGATCGGCGCCCGAGAACGCCAGCGCCGCGCGCAACTGCTCGGCCTGCTTCTGGTCGGTCTTGGCGCCGCCGTCGAGCCGGCCGGCGATGTCGGTCCAGTCCCTCAGTGGCAGATTGGGGCCGTCGACAATGTCGCGCTCGATGGCTTCCAGCGTCTCGTCGGCGCCGATGCCGAGCACCTCGCCGAGCTGTTGCGCCGCGACCTCGACGCGCCCCGCGCCATCGGTCCAGGCCATGAAGTGATCGCGGCTGAGACAGGCGTCGCGCACGACCTCCTTGAAGGTCGAGTCCGCCGCATTGGCCATCGCCACCTGCAGCGCGCGGCCGACCGCGCTGTCGGGCGCCCGCGCGGCGTCGAGCAGCACCTTGAGATTGGCGCGCTCCATCATCTCGGTCTGGTCGCGCTCGTCGAGCACCGAGAACCGCGCCGGCACGTTGGCTTCGAACGGGAACTGTTGCAGCAGCCGCGTGCACAGCGCGTGAATGGTCTGCACCTTCAGCCCGCCCGGCGTCTCCAGCGCGCTGGCGAACAGCTTTCGCGCCGACGCCCGCAGCTTCTTGTCGGGGTTTGGGATGCCGGTGGATTGGATCGCGCTGTCGAGCGCGTCGTCGTCGAGCGTCACCCAATGGCCGAGCGTCGAGAACACGCGCTCGGCCATGTTGGCGGCGGCGGCCTTGGTGAAGGTGATGCAGAGGATCTTCTCCGGCGGCACGCCGTCGAGCAGCAGTCGGATCACGCGCTGCACCAGCACATGCGTCTTGCCCGAGCCGGCATTCGCCGACACGAAGGCCGACGCCGCCGGATTCGACGCGCGCGTCTGCGCGTCGCGCACGGCCTGCGGAATGGGGCGGGGTGCCTTCACCATTCTTCGACTCCCAGTCCGCCGGCCGCCGACCATTCCTTGATGCGGGCGAGGTCGTCATAGCTGCCGTAGCGGTTCGCCCACATCGACAGGTTCAGCGAGGTGTAGCCTTGATTGACATCCTCGAAGCTGCGGATCAGTGCTTCGAGCTTGGCGCGCGCCTCCTGCGCGGCCTGGTCCGGGTGCTGCGGCGTGTCGCTCTTGTTGATCTTCAGCTCGAGGATGCGCTCTTCGCCTGGCGGATTGTTGCCGGACAGCCTGACATAAACGAGCTGACTGATCATGCTGCCGGCCGGGATGCCCTCGAAGCCGCCTTCGCGCAGGATCGCGGCTTCGAGTGTGAGCTGCGGCGACAGCCCCATGCGCACCTGCTTGGCCGTCGGCGGCTGGCCAGTCTTGTAGTCGAGAATGGCGTAGGTGCCCTCGGCACGCTGTTCGATGCGGTCGGCGCGCGCCGACAGGATGAAGGTGCGGCCCTGATCCAAGGGAATGCCGATCTCGCCGCGGATCTCCGCGGTGATGGCGCCGATCTGCGCGCGCCGCGCGGTCTCCCACGCCGCGAACCAGCCGGCGATGCGCTGGAAACGCGGCCACCACAATGCCCGCGCCTCGGGCCGCTCCATCAGCGGCGCAAAGTGTTTCTCGCCGATGACGCGCAGCGCATGCGCCGGATGCAGCGGCAGGGCATCAGCATAAGTCTGCGTGAATTCGCCGATCGCTTCGTGAATCGCCGAGCCGCGATCGGCCGCCGACAGTGGCATGTCGACAGGATCGAGCGGATCGAGCCGCAGGATGTAGCGCGCGAAGATGGTGTAGGGATCGCGCAGCCAGTCCTCGATGGCGGTCACCGACATGCGCAGCGGCCGTGCTGCCAGCGGCGGCTTCGGCGCCGGCTGTTCGACCGGCTTCACCGCGGCCGGCTGGTCGAGCACCTCGGCATAGCGGACGTAAGTCTCGCCGCGCGCGGTCGCCGCCTTCCAGCGCTCGGCGCCGGCGACGGCTTCGAGACGGTGCAGGAAGCGCGAGGCCACGGCCGGCGCGCCGCCGGACTTGGCGGCGTGCGTCAGGATCACCTCGGGCGCGCCGAGCAGTTGGGCGAAGTCGTGCGCCGACAGGCCGATGCGGCGCTCGGGCAGATCGAGGCCGAGCTGATGCCGCATCGGGCGGCTGAGCCAGGGATCGATGCGCGGCGCCGGTGGCCACACGCCCTCGATCAAGCCGCCGATGATCATGCGATCGGCCTGCATCAACCGCGCTTCGAGCGGACCATAGATCTGCAATTGCGCACCGTGGCGCTCGGGGCGGCGCACCGCGCGATCGGAGAAGGCAGTATGGAACAGATCCGGATAGTCCGACAGCGGCGCCATCAGGCCGCAGCGCTCGCCGGACGCGAGCAGGTCGTCGAAGCAGCGCGCCAGCGCGGCGCCGTCGCGATCGGTGAAGGCGGTGCTGAGACCGACATCGTCGGTCGACAGCGCGATCAGCACCTCGCGATGCCGCGCGGCGAGCTCGGCGAAATCCTGCGGGCGCGGCGAGGCGAGGTTTTCGAGCGGCGCCAAGGCCGTCTGCAATTGCGCAATCAGCGCGCCGGCGCGGTCGAGCTGCTCGGGACTGAGACGCGCGCGCGGCTCGGCCTTGTGCAGCGATGATGCTTCGCCCTGGTGCAGCTTGGTGTGCTCGTCGCGGAAGCGCGCGAAGTCGCGCGCAAGCCCGCTGCTTCCGGCTTGTGGCCGCGTGCCGCGGAGCATGGCGAGCTCCAGCGTCTCGATGGCACTCTTCCAGCCATTCGCGGCGCGGCCGAGCCGGCACAGCGGATGCTTGAGCAGAGCCAGCAAGGTCGGCGGCTCCAGCCCGCGCGCTGCAGCTTCCGCCGCGAGGCGGGCGAAGATGCCGGCCGGCGTCTCCAGCAGCGCGTCACCACCGGAATCGTCAAACGTCAGGTGCCAGCGCGTCAGCGCCGCCATCACCCGGCGCGCCAGCGCGCGGTCCGGCGTCACCAGCGCGGCCGATTTGCCGAGATGGCGCGCCTCGCGCATCGCGATCGCAATCGCCAGCGCCTCCATCTCCGGATTGGGGGCCGCGACGACAGCGAGATTGTCCATTGCTTCGGCGATGTTGGCGGCGATGTCGAACTGGCGCAGCCGCTCGTGCCACATCGCCGTCGCTTCCGACGGCCGCATCGCTTCGGAGATCAGCACCTCGCGGCCACCGCGGCCGGTTGGGGCGAGACGGACCACGTCGCGCCGCTCCAGGCCGAAGCGTTTGAGCAGCAGGTGCATCGCATATTGTGGATGGTTGACGGCGGGTGGCGTCAGCACGCGGCCGCCGCGATCTTTGCTGCCGCCGATCGAACTCCACGCGGTTTCGTCCAGATCGGTGTCGAGCCCCGGCAGCACGACAGCACCATGCGGCAGCTTCGCCACCGCCAGCAGGAACTTTGCCGTGGCCGGCATCGAGCCGGTGGAGCCTGCGGCAATGACGGGACCATCGGGTTGCGCCGACAGCCGCGCCGCTTCGGCCGCGATCAGCAGATCGCGCCGCGCCGCCGGCTCGATGCGCTCGATCTCCTGCAGATAGGCCGGCCACGCGGTCCGCGCGATACGCAGGAACTCGAGCGAATACTGCCAGTATTTGTCGAGCTGATCCGGCACCAGCGCATCGAGCGCATCCCAGGACACGCCGCGCGTCACCATGTCGTCGATCAGCCGCGCCAGGTCGCCGGCCAGGGCCAGCGTCGAGGCGGGCCCGCCGATCACCAGCGGCGCCGACACCGGCGTCTTGGCCCAGGCCGCCACCAGCCGCGCCAAGGTGAGCCGGCGCTGCAGGTCGTCGAGCCGTTCCGGAATCTCCAGCGGCGCCGGCCCGAGGAACGCGTCGCGATCCTCCGCGAAGGCGAGCTCGTCCTCGTCGATGTCGCCGAGCGCCACGAGCCGCGGCAGCACCGCGGCATCGGTCTTCAGCTCGTCGAGGAACATCTCGCGCGCCACCCGCAGGGAGCGCCGCGTCGGCAGATACAGCGTCGCGGTCGCGAGCCGGGCGGGATCGCTGCGCGCCTCGAAGCCGTCGACCAGCCGGCCGTCGACCAGCGCCGCGATCACGCTGCGCAGGAACGGCGCCGAGATGGGAACGGTGAAGACGCGCATGGCCTGCGATTCGGGTTGCTCGAGGCGTCTATATAGGGAGCGATCGGCCGCAGGTCATATCGGGGGTGTGGATGGGTGTTGACAGGTGCGTGACCATTGTCGCGGGCTCAGAGCGCGCCGCGCGGATGAGCCCAGCTGGACCCATTCACCCCCGCCGTCATCGCCCGCTTTCGCGGGACGACTGAGTCTGGAAAGCCAAGCTGCCCACCCGCTCGCAATGACGGGGACGCCCAGCATCGTCCTCCATTGTGGGTACAGATCTCGCGCCGGAGACAAACCCCTGTGCCCTCGCGACGCCGTCGCGCCCGAGTGATGCAAATCGTCCGCCCTCATCCGAAGCAAGGGCGCAGGGAAGGCCGAGCCTCGGCTGAGGCCCGTGGCCCCCGTGCGGGAAAGAGTGCACGGGGCAGGAACCACAGGTTCAGCCGGAACGACCCGGCCTTCCCTGCGCGATGGGTTGACGGCTTATACGTCCTCTCCTCGGTGTGCCGGCTTGTAGCCACCGTCGCCGCGCGGTTCATCCGCCGCACGGCTTGGCATCAGCATCGGGATGCCGGGACCTTACGATTTCGCCGTCCTGCCCGAACCGTTCGTCCGCGTACCCGAAAGCACGCTGCGGTCCTGACAGGCCATCGCATCCCGCGCTCAACGTTCGTGACGATCGCGATACGCCCCTCGCAACGAGGCGGGATGCGCATCAGAGAACATGAATTCTGTAAAAGCGAAAGAAGAATTTTGTGCGCGTCGGATGCGACGAGCGGGATCGGGTTGAATGTGCGGACGAAAATCGTTTCTCGACGCAGATGATTTGAGTGATCCCAGCGCAGGGTCGGCGCCGACGAGGCGGAGCAAATCGCGCAATGCACCGACTTGATTCGCCCGTCGGGCAGTCCGCTACGCCGCACTCTCCATCAGAGCCTCTTCCGCTTCCGCCACCGCGGCCGGCGTGCCGACATGCATCCACACGCCTTCGAGGCGGAGGCCGAACAGGCGGTCCTGCTCGTTCGCCTTGTCGAACATCTTCGTCAGCGAGAACTCGCCCGACGGCGCGCCATCGAAGATCGCGGGCGAGATGATGGCCGCTCCCGCATAGACGAACGGCACCACCTGATGCTCCCGGCGCTTGCGCAAGGTACCGTCGGCGAGCATCGCGTAGTCGCCTTGACCCGCGTAGCCGATCGAGGTCGCGGTCGGCGCCATCAGCAGCATGATGTCCATGCGCTCCGGATCGAACGCGTCGGCGAGACGCGAGAGGTTCTGGCGCACGCCCTCGATCCACATCGTGTCGGAGTTGACGTGGAAGAACGGCTCGTGGCCGAGCAGCGGCAGCGCCTTGACGACGCCGCCGCCGGTGCCGAGCACCTGGTCGCGCTCGTCGGAGATGATCACGCGGGGCGTGCTGCGCGCGGCCGTGTGCGCGATGATCTGGTCGGCGAGATAGTGGACATTGACGACGGCTTCGGTGACCCCGGCTTCGGCGAGGCGGTCGAGCACATGGTCGAGCAGCGGGCGGCCGGCGACGCGCACCAGCGGTTTGGGCATCGTCTCCGTCAGTGGGCGCATGCGCAATCCGAGACCGGCGGCGAGGACCATGGCTTTGTGCGGCTTGACGGGCATCTCAGGCAATCTCGATCAAAGGTGGTACGCACGAATCATACCACGCAAAAACATCTATCGTCTCGGTCGGTTGCGATAGCCCGGCGCGATGACGAATGTGCGACGGCGGCGCCGTCGTCCCGATGCAGGATGCCGCACGTGTCTCCCGGTACGCCGTCAGGCCTCCGCTGTGGCGCGCTTGTTGGTCTTCTTCTTGCCCTGCTTCAGGAAGGTGACGCCGATCTGGTCGCCATTGACCCAGGCCAGCTCGCAGCGCCGGTAGGCCAAGCCGGTCGACGACAACAGCAGGAAGAACTCCTTCAGGTGCAGGCCTTCGACCGAGCCCTCGACCGTCAGCTTCGCCCCGGTCTCCGAGACGTCCTCAATGGTGCAGTTGCGCCGCCAGGTGCCGTCGATGCCCATCATGAAAGCCGGGATGCCGCGCTCGAAGACGACGCGTTCGCCCTTCATCCGCTCTGCCATCGCAACCTCCATTCATGCGCGGCGCGCAACCGGCGCCGCGGGCGCAAGGTAAGGGGGGATGGCTAAGAACCGGTAAAGCGACGCGGGTGGGTGGTTTTGGCGCGTCCTCTTCCCACAACGGCGGTCCGCTCCCCTCCCCCTTGCGGGGAGGGGTTGGGGGTGGGGGGGGCCACGGATGCGGAATTTGTTGGTTTACTCGGACCGGCAGCTGACAGCCGCCGGCGGTCATGATTGCCGCTGATGGCGAGAGGTCTGCGCTCGTCACTTTGAGTCTCGCCCGGTGACCGACCGGGTTGATCCCTGACATTTTGGACCGGGCTGATCCCTGACACTATTCGATCACTGCTGTGTTGTCTCC
>NZ_JAUHIU010000018.1:0-152394 GCF_032381555.1 Bradyrhizobium sp. SZCCHNPS1003 | reverse complement strand
TCGGAAATCCAATCCTAACCCTTCTTGACCACCCGCCGCCCCATAGGATCTGTGGTACCTGCCGCCTGCATTTTTTTCTGCAGGCGGGCCGCAGGCCTCAGCCGAGGCCTGGCCTTCCCTGCGCCCTCTATTTGCGGAGGGCGGGCGGATGAATGGGCAAAGCTCGGACGCGGGATGCGTCGCGAGAACGATGACGTGCGGCGTGAGTACAGGATCCATCGTATTGCACGTCGTCCGCTGGCGCGTTGTCGGAAGCTTGCCGGGACGACAGCGGGCCAAACATCGGCAGGCGAGGCGAGCCGCAAGGACAAGGTATTGAACGTCGAGAGCAGCACAAGAGACAGCGAGCGGACGACTGGGGGGCAGTCGAACTGCATGCCTTCTCAGCTAATTCAACACCCGCTTGCCGTCGGGGCTGTCGAGCGAGAAGGCCGGCACGGCGATGTCGAAGTGCTCACCGCTCTCGCTCTCCATCTGGTACGAGCCGGCCATGAAGCCGGACGCGGTGGTGAGCGGGACGCCGGAGGTGTATTCGAAGCGCTCGCCTGGCGCGAGCACCGGCTGCTCGCCGACCACGCCCTCGCCGCGGACCTCCTGCTGCCGGCCGATCCCATCGGTGATGATCCAGTGCCGGCTGCGCAGCCGCACCGTCTCCTCCCCGCTGTTGGTGATGACGACGGTATAGGACCAGAACCAGCGGCCATCGGCCACCGACGACTTCTCAGGCAGGAAGTTCGGTTCGACGGTCACTTCGATGTGGCGAGTCACGGCGCGATACATGGTGGCATTGTAGCGGAAACCAGCGCCGGAACCAATCGGGACGCCATCGTGCTTTCAACACAGTTCCGCATTATGGCACCAGAATCGCGGACTCTGTCGCCCGTATGCGCGATCCGTTCCTTGGGCTCGGATCGGGCGCGGCCGGCAGCACCCTGGCGGTGATCGCCCTGTCCTGCGTCGTGCGATCGCCACCAGCCGTCCGCCAAGGTCGAAAAACTGGGCACGGCCCAGCTGATAAGTCCTTCATCGCTTGCGCGAAAACTGCGCAGCCCTACATTTCCCCTGCCGGGCCTCGAGGGCTGGCAGCTTTGACGCGGTGCCTGATGACGTCGATTGTCGATCGCCTTGCCGGACCGTCCGCCCCCGCAGCCAGCGCCGCACCCGCGCCGGCTACGGAGACTGCCGCTGCGGCGAGCGCGGCTGCACCTGCGGTTGCATCTGCATCTGCCGTCGCGGCTGCGCCGGCCGTCACCGCTGCACCCGCCAACACCGCCGTCCCTGCGATCACCTTCCCGGCGGTCGGCGAGCGCGAACTGCGGCTCGACCTGTTTCGCGGGCTGGCGCTATGGCTGATCTTCATCGACCATCTGCCGCCGAACCTGCTGACGTGGTTCACGCTCCGCAACTACGGCTTCTCCGACGCCACCGAGATCTTCATCTTCATCTCAGGCTACACGGCGGCGTTCGTCTACGGCCGGGCGATGCAGGATGCCGGTTTCATCGTCGCAACCGCGCGCATCCTGCGCCGCGTCTGGCAGATCTACGTCGCCCACGTCTTCCTGTTCACGATCTTCCTCGCCGAGATCTCCTACGTCGCGACCAGCTTCGAGAACCCGCTCTACACCGAAGAGATGGGAATCATGGATTTTCTCAAGCAGCCGGACGTGACCATCGTGCAGGCGCTGATCCTGCGCTTCCGCCCCGTCAATATGGACGTGCTGCCGCTCTACATCGTGCTGATGTTGTTCCTGCCGTTGATCCTGTGGCTGATGCGCTGGCGGCCCGACGTGACGCTAGGCCTATCCGTCATTCTCTATGCCGTGACCTGGGAGCTCGATCTCTATCTGACGGCCTATCCCAACGGCTTCTGGGCCTTCAATCCGTTCGCCTGGCAATTGCTGTTCGTGTTCGGCGCCTGGTGCGCGCTCGGCGGCGCGCGGCGCATGTCGCGCATCATCAACTCGCCGATCACGCTCGGGCTCTGCGTCGCCTATCTGGTCGCGGCCTTCTGTGTGACCCTGACCTGGTACATTCCGCAGCTCGGCCATCTGATGCCGCGCCGAATCGAGCAGTGGATGTATCCGATCGACAAGACCGACCTTGACGTGTTGCGTTTCGCGCATTTTCTCGCACTCGCAGCACTCACCGTGCACTATTTGCGCAAGGATTGGCCGCTCTTGAAGTCGCCGTGGCTGCGTCCGCTGATTGTCTGTGGGCAACACTCGCTCGAGATCTTCTGTCTCGGCGTGTTTCTGGCGTTTGCGGGCCACTTCGTCCTTGCCGAAGTGTCCGGCGGCGCCATGATGCACGCGGTGATCAGCCTTTGCGGCATCCTCATCATGTGGGGGGTGGCGTCGTTGATTTCGTGGTACAAGCGTGAGGCCGATAAGGGCGCGACGCGAAAAGGTGCGCGCAGCAACGCCGATCTGGCGGGAGGGGGCTGATGAAGTCCGTCTCGTGGTTAAGGTTTGGTATCGCAGTGCTGGCTGTTTCGCTGGCGGCCTCTGCGCGCGCGGAAGAGGCGCCGCAGAACTGCGAGGTGCCGGCCTACCTGCTGACCACCGAGAGCCCGCTCCCGAAGGTTGCAGACGCCGTCAAGAACGGCCGCACGCTGGATATTCTCGTCGTCGGAAGCCGCTCATCCTCCATTGTCAGCACGTCCGACGCCAATGCCTACCCCGCCCGTCTGCAGGCTGCGTTGAAGGACAAGCTGCCAACCGTCGCCGTCAATCTCAGCATCGAGCTGCAGCCCAAGAAGACGGCCGAGGAGGTCGCGGGCAATCTCGTTAAACTGGTGGAAGGAAAAAGGCCTAATTTGGTCATCTGGCAGACCGGCACGGTCGACGCCATGCGGTCGATCGATCCTGATGAGTTCCGGCAGGCGGTCGACGACGGTGTGGCGACGCTGCAGAAGGCGGGAGCTGACGTCGTCTTGATGAACCTGCAATACAGTCCGCGGACGGAGACATTGATCTCCGTGCCGCCCTATGTCGACAACATGCGTGTGGTGGCGCAGCACCGGGACATTCCGCTGTTCGATCGGTTTGCCATCATGCGGCAATGGAACGAGCAGGGCGATTTCGACCTGTTCAATCCGACGCACGGAGTCGAGCTGGCCAAGCAGGTTCATGACTGCCTCGGCCGGGCGCTGTCGAAGTTCATCATCGACGCGGCGCATATCGGGCCGGCGCAGCAGAACTAGGGTTATGTCGTTCATGACGTCGAATGAGTGTCACCGCGTCTCCGGGACATGGGAGAAGCTTTCGGCCGTTGCGGTCATTGCCATTGCCATCGTCCTCGCGCTGAGCCCGCAGAAGCTACGGGCGCAGAGCGCAGCGCCGGCTGCGCCCGCCGCGCTTTCCGATGTGGAGAGCTCCGATCCAAAGGCTCCGCTGATCAGCGAGCGACCGAGCATCGGTCACGTCACGGTGGCGCAGGCGAACGATCAGGTGCCCGGGCCGATCGCCGTGGCGCGCCCGGCGACCACAACCTCGCCGCCTGCGGCGACGACCGCGCCGGCCATGACCGATGCACAGCCGCCGGCTGCAGCCGGGCAGGCCGTCGTGGCGGCGCCGCCGTCGCGCAGCATCACCGAGCGGGCGATCGACAAGGTCAAGCAGGTCGCGAAGTCGGCCACCGACATCTTCAACCGCGTGCCGTGCCTGACGCCGAAGGGCGTCGCCAAGAAGAATTTCATTTCGCTGCCGCACGTCGCCAACAAGCTCGCCTCCGGCCTGCCGGTCGTCATCGTCGCCTTCGGCTCGTCGTCGACGCAGGGCTATGGCGCGAGCGCGCCGGACTACACCTATCCGAATCGGCTTGCCGCGCAGCTGCGCCGGCAATATCCGATGGTCGACATCAGCGTCATCAATGCCGGCGTCGGCGGCGAGGATGCGCCGGAGATGATGAAGCGGCTGGAGACGTCGGTGATCGACCGGCATCCGGATCTCGTGATCTGGCAGGTCGGCACCAATGCCGTGCTGCGCGATCTCGATCCCGCCGAGACCGCCAAGCTGGTCGATGACGGCGTCGCCAAGATCCAGGCGGCGGCCTCCGATGTCGTGCTGGTCGACCTGCAATATTCGCCGCGCGTCAACGAGCGCTCGGAGAACGCCAGCCGCATGAACAAGCTGCTCGGGCGTATCGCCGAGCTGCATCATGCCGGCATCTTCCCGCGCTTCGAGGTGATGCGCGACTGGCACGAGCGGCAGGCGATCCCGATCAACGAGTTCGTGATCTCGGACGGCCTGCACATGAGCGATTGGGGCTACGCCTGCTTCGCCCAGCTGCTCGGCGACGACATCATCCGCTCGGTCGGCCAGGTCAAGCTCGGCATCAACACGCCGGCCAACGTGCTGACCTATCGGCCGATGTGAGAGTGGCGAGTAGGGAAATAGCGAGTAGCGAATAGGATGCAATCGGTACTCCCTATTCGCCATTCTCTATGCGGCCATTCGCTACGCGGCCCTCAGGGCCGCATCCAGATCTTCGATCAGATCGTCGGCATGCTCGAGCCCGGCGGAGAAGCGGATGAAGCCCTCGCTGATGCCGAGCTCGGCGCGCGCCTCCGGCGTCAGCCGCTGGTGCGTCGTCGTCGCCGGATGCGTGACCAGCGTCTTGGCGTCGCCGAGATTGTTGGAGATGCGCGCGAGCTTCAAGCCGTTGAGCGTGCGGAACGCGCCGGCCTTGCCGCCCTTCACCTCGAAGCCGACCAGCGTCGAGCCGGCGCGCATCTGCTTGCGCACGGTCGCCGCCTGCGGATGGTCCTCGCGGCCCGGATAGATCAGCCGCGAGATCTTCGGATGCGCGGCGAGGAAGTCGGCCACCTTCGCCGCGGTCTCTGTCTGCGCGCGCACGCGCACCGCCAAGGTCTCCAGGCCCTTGAGCAGAACCCAGGCGTTGAACGGCGAGATCGACGGGCCGGTCTGGCGCATGAAATTGTGGATGTGCTCGGCGATGAATGCTTCCGACGACAGGATCACGCCGCCGAGGCAGCGGCCCTGGCCGTCGATGTGCTTGGTCGCGGAATACACCACGACGTCGGCGCCGAGCGCGAGCGGGCTCTGCCAGATCGGGGTCGCGAACACGTTGTCGACGATCAGCCGCGCGCCATGGGCGTGCGCGATCGCGGCGATCGCGGGAATGTCCATCACGTCGAGCGTCGGATTGGTCGGGCTCTCCAGGAAGAACGACTTGGTGTTCGGCCTGACCGCCTTCTGCCATTGGTCGAGGTCGAGCCCATCGACCAGGGTCGATTCGATGCCGTAGCGCGGCAAGAGATCTTCGACGACGTAGCGGCACGAGCCGAACAGCGCCTTGGCGGCGACGACGTGATCGCCGGCACGGAGGGGAGCGAGGATTGCCGTGGTGACTGCGGCCATGCCGGTTGCGGCCGAGCGGCACGCCTCGGCGCCCTCGAGCTCGATCATGCGGCGCTCGAACATCGCCGTGGTCGGGTTGGAGAAGCGCGAATAGATGAAGCCGGGGTCCTCGCCCTTGAAGCGCGCCTCGCACTCCTCGGCGGTGGCGTAGACGAAGCCTTGCGTCAGATAGAGCGCCTCGGCGGTCTCGCCGAATTCGGAACGCAAGGTGCCGGAATGCACCAGACGGGTTTCAGGACGATAGCGGGCGAACGACGCCGGGGCCTTCGCGGGGGACTTCGACATGTGACCTCCATCGTGACCACCGCCTCCAGCGATGGGCACAAAAAAACCGGCCTGGGAAAACTCCTCACGGCCGGGATCACAATCGTCCCCGGCCTGTTTAGCGACTTATTTAACGTGGCTGCAAGCCGGCCGGCTCAAATCACCACGGGATAAGTCGTGCTCATAGTCGCAACCGGCCTTTCCGTCAAGCCAGCCATCGGATAACCGGTAAAAAGACCCTATATAGGCTCGATAAGCCGCCGTTCCGGCGCCTGCAAAGGATCAGGTCTTGCCGTTTTCGCTCAGCCCCGACGCCCACGGCATCCTCCCCGATCGCATGATCGTGGCGATGGCGGAGGCTGGCCTGATCATCCCCGCATACGATTTTGTCGAAAGCCAGATCCAGCCGGCGAGCCTGGACCTGCGGCTCGGCGACATCGCCTATCGCGTGCGGGCAAGCTTTCTGCCCGGGCCGGGCGCGACGGTCGCCGAGCGTATCGACGAGTTGAAGCTGCACGAATTCGCGCTCGCCGACGGCGCAGTGCTGGAGACCAACTGCGTCTACATCGTGCCGCTCTTGGAGAGTCTCGCGCTGCCGAAGGACATCGTCGCGGCCGCCAATCCGAAGAGCTCGACCGGGCGGCTCGACGTGTTCACCCGCGTGATCGCCGACGGCACGCGACGGTTCGACATGATCGGAGCCGGCTATCACGGTCCGCTCTACGCCGAGATCAGCCCGAAGACGTTTCCCGTTTTGCTGCGCGAAGGCTCGCGCCTGTCCCAGGTCCGCTTCCGCTACCGCGACGCGGTTCTGTCGGAGGACGAACTGATCGCGCTGCATCAGGCCGAGCGGCTGGTGGATCGCGATGATGCGGATCTCGTCGGCGGCGTCGCTCTTTCCGTCGACCTGTCCGGCAGCAATGCCAACGGCTATGTGGGCTATCGCGCCAAGCGCCATACCGGCGTCGTCGACGTCGACCGCCGCGCCGGCTATGCCGTGGAGGAGTTCTGGGAGCCGATCAAGGCGCGCCCCGACGGCAGCCTCATTCTCGATCCCGGCGAGTTCTACATCCTGGCTTCGAAGGAGGCCGTGCAGGTGCCGCCGGACTACGCCGCCGAGATGGTGCCGTTCGATCCGCTCGTGGGCGAATTCCGTGTCCACTATGCCGGCTTCTTCGATCCCGGCTTCGGCTATGCCGGCGCCGGCGGGCAGGGCTCGCGCGCGGTGCTCGAGGTGCGCTCGCGCGAGGTGCCGTTCATCCTCGAGCACGGTCAGATCGTCGGCCGCCTCGTCTATGAGAAGATGCTGGCCCGGCCGAACGCGATGTATGGCAGCCGCATCGGCTCCAACTACCAGGCCCAGGGCCTGAAGCTCTCCAAGCACTTCCGCCTCTAGGCCCGGCTGCGCGCTGACCGCGCACCCCCAATGCGCCCGCTGCACGGGGCGCGGCCCGGCGGTGTGCTAGGAGGAACGACAAAGGTCCCGCCAGATGGCGCGGCCAAACGGGGAGCGAGCATGTCCGAGATCGGCTTGGCCGACAGTCCGGTCGGCGAGGGGCGTACGTTGCCGCCCATCGCGAAGCCGGTTCGGAATGCGCTCGTCGACGGACCCATTCTGCGCACCCTGCTGTCGCTGGCCTGGCCCAACATCATCGCGAACACGGCAGGCACCTGCGTCGTCATCGCCGAGACCTCCTATATCGGCCGGCTCGGTATCGAGGCGCTGGCGGCGATGGCACTAGTGTTCCCGCTGGTGATCCTGACCATGACGATGTCCGGCGGCGCCATGGGCGGCGGCGTGGCCTCGGCGATCGCGCGGGCGCTCGGCGCCGGCGACACCGAACGGGCCTCGACCCTCGCCACGCACGCGCTGCTGATCGCGCTATTGTTCGGCGCGACCTTCATGATCGGCATGCTGGTGTTCGGACCTGCCTTGCTGGAGGTGCTCGGCGGCCGCGGCGCGGTGCTGAGCCATGCCACGGCCTATCTGCAGATCTTCTTCGGCGGCGCCATCCTGCCCTGGCTGATGAACTCGATGGCCGGCATCCTGCGCGGCACCGGCAACATGAAGCTGCCGTCGTTCATGATCCTTAGCTCGGCCGTGCTGCAGATCGTGCTCGGCGGCACGCTGAGTCTGGGCCTCGGGCTCGGCATGCGCGGCGTCGCCGCCGGCGCGCTGCTGGCGTTCTGCGTCAGCATCTCGGTGATGGGCTGGTATCTGTTCTCCGGCCGCGCGCGCGTCCGGCCGAAGCTGCGGGGCCTCAAGATCAGCCGTGCGATGTTCGCCGACATCCTCAAGGTCGGCGCCATCGCCTGCTTCTCGCCGCTGCAATCCGTGCTGTCGATCGCGATCTTCACGCACATGCTGGCATCGTTCGGCACCGCCGTGCTGGCCGGCTACGGCATCGGCGCACGGCTCGAATTCATGGTGACCACTGTCGCGTTCTCCGTCGGCATGGCCTCGGTGCCGATGGTCGGCATGGCGATCGGTGCGGAAAGAATCGTGCGCGCCCGCCGGATCGCCTGGACGGCGGGGCTGGTCTCTTTCGCGTCGGTGGGTGCGCTGTCGACGCTGATCGCGATCGTTCCGCAATTGTGGGTCGACATCTTCACCCAGGACGAGAGCGCGCGCAGCGCGGGCCGGCACTATCTTCAGGTCGCAGCGCCAATGTATGCCTTCATCGGCCTGGCGATCTCGATGTACTTCTCCTCGCAGGGCGCAGCCAGGGTGATCGGTCCGGTGCTGGCACAGACGGTGCGGCTCGTCTTCATCGCCGCAGGCGGCAGCTATCTGCTGAGCCATGCCGCGACCGAGGGCGACTTCTTCATGCTGGCGGCGTCCTCGATGGTCCTGCTCGGAGTGCTGACGCTCGCCACCGTCATGCTCATCCGCTGGGGCCCGAAGCCGGCCGCAGCGCTGGAGCTGCGCCCGGCCGTGCTGGCGGCCGAGCTCGGCTCGGGGGCGCAGATCCCGCCATCTCCGCATGTCGGCTGACGGCTGCTCGGCTCGTCTAGGCGCGCAGCCCGCCTAGGGCGTCCTGCATCGCGCGCGTGCCGAGCGCCATCTGCTGCTCGATATAGGGCGCGATGGCGTGCGGCAGCACGTCGGTGATCCAGAGCATCCGGCAACCCTGCGCGCCGTCGGGGATGATCTGCACGGACGCGTTGTGATGCGTCACGCGTTCGCTCTCGATCGTGTAGACCAGACGCTGCTGCGCCTCGTCGCAACTGACGAGGCGTTCGCGCGCCACATTGCCGTTGGCGAAGGTCACGATCCGGACGTCGCCGTCGAGCTGGCAATCGACGACGAAGCCGGGCGCCAGCCGGGTATGAACGGCGCCGAAGTCGCGCACGGCGTCCCAGACGGCGGCCGCGGAGGCTGCGATCGGGATGTCCTTCTGAATCGATGCCATGGCCTGAGACCTCACGGACACACGGCTTCGATGTTGTTGCCGTCGGGATCGATCAGGAAGGCGGCGTAATAGGTCGGACTGTAGTCCGCGCGCGGCCCGGCGCCGCCATTGTCGCTGCCGCCGGCCTTCAGCCCCTCGCTGTGGAATCTGGCGACCGCCGCGTGGTCCCGGGCGCGGAACGCGATATGGGCGGCGCCTTTGCTGGCGCCCTTGTCGAGATACAGCCACAGCGCCGGCTCCCCCTTCGGGCCGATGCCCGCCGACGCCTCGTCCTTGGAGCAGAGGATGTGGCCGAGCGGCGCCAGCGCCGCTGTGTAGAAGCGGACGCTGGCGTCCAGATTGCCGACCTTGAGGCCGATATGATCGTACATCGATGATCTCCATGCTTCGCATGCGGCTGCCGCACGCGCTGGGATCATCCAATCAATGGCGGCTGAGATGGTCTTGGAGAATCTTGCGCTCGCCGCGCGACGCCTTGCGAAACTTCGCCGGCGACACGCCGGCAGCGCGCGCGAAGGTGCGGGTGAAATTCGACAGATCGGCAAAACCCGAATCGTAGGCGATGGTGGTGACCGGCGTATCCTCCTCGCTGAGACGCCGCGCGGCGTGCCGCAAGCGGGAGCGGATCAGATATTGATGCGGCGTCACGCCGATCGTGGCCGCGAACAGCCGCAGGAAATGGAACGGGCTGACGCCGGCCTCACCAGCCGCAGCCGCCAGATCGATGTCGCGCGCTGCATTGTCGTCGATCCACAATGCGCTCTCGACCGCGCGCCGGCGATCGCGAAGGCTTGGCGTCGCCGCCCGTTCCTGCTGGCCCGTGGCGGTCGCGACGAAGCGGCTGGCGATGATCTGGCCAACCTCGTCCAGACCGAGGTCCTGCTCGCGCGCGGCGACGGCCTCCGCGAGCTCACCGAGGACCATGAGCTCCGGCAGCGGCGGCATCGCGCCAACCCGCCAAGCCTGCCTGTTGCCGCCGATCTCGTCGATGAGCGCATGATCGAAGAAGAATGACAGGCATTCGTCGCCGCAGACGTGATCGTGCGTGCACATGAACTCATCGCCGGGATGGCCCACCAGCAGCGAGCCGGTGACCAGCTCGAAGAAGCGGCCGCGGTGCCGACAGCCGAAGCTCCCCTTGCGCACATAGGACAGCGAGTAGCTGGAATACTGCTCGACATAGGGACGCTCGCCCGGAACCGCCGCACAGCGGAACTCGGAGACGGTGACGTCACGGCTTTCGAACAGGATGGTGGCGGTCATCCTGCAAATCTAGCGCATTGCGGATGAAAGAGGAGGGCTGCGTCCGAGATAATATCGCGCGCAGCGAGGCGCCCGCTTACGACGCGCGCGGCCGGTCGACCGCGAGAAACGCGTCGAACAACGTCAGGCCTGCATGAGGCCGTGCGCCTTCGAGCGACAGCAGCCGCCGTTTGGAGATGACGCCGCTGTTGGGCGACGGCTTGTCGAGGCCGTTGCCGATGTCGCGCACGCGGTGACAGGGAACGATCAGCACGAGCGCATTCTTGCTCAGCGCCTGCGCGATCGAATTCAGCGCCTTGGGAACGTGCAGTTCGTCTGCGATCGCGTCGGCGCTGCGCGTCTCGCCGCGCGGAATGGCACGAATGCAATCATAGACGCGCTGGTTGAATGGTGTCACGCCGCCGAGATCGAGCACGACATCGGAGAAGTCGACCTCCTGCCCGCGCAGCATGGCGGTGATGCCTTCGATGGCGAGTTCAATATTCGAACACGGGCGCTGCTCCCGCGCTTCGGGAAACTGGCGAAACAGGCGCCGCCGCGTCTCGATTTCCCGTGCTTCCGGCAGTTGTACGCCGGTGATTCCGGCATCGCTCCACGCAATGCCGCAACGGCCGAGGGCCGTATCAAAGATCGTATACCCACGCCCCATGACGCCACCCCAACCCCACGCCACATCATATCATCGTCACGATCGCCCGCATCAACTTTGTTTACAAAGTGTTAACAGCGCGGCGTGACCGGGGCGGGTTTGCCCTGATTTGGGTGATGGTTGTCAAGCGTCCCGTTGCGATCGCTGCCTGCGATCTCTGTCATCGGCATCGCGATCACGAAATGCGGCGCAGCGCGCAGGCGAGGTGCGATCGACCAGAGGCGCTACGGCTGGCTCACCAATGTAGGTCTATCGCCAGCAAAATCAGGATCATGCGCAAGCCACAGTTCGAGCAGGCTCAGGAAGGTCACGGCGATCCCGATCGTGATGCTGACATGCATCGCCGACGTATGCACGAACCCGAGCAGCCACGGAGCTGCAATCAGCCACAATCCAAGCGCGACCTTCAGCCACTCCTCCCAATCGGCAAACGCCAGGAGGCCGCCGAGCGAGAGCACGACGACGGCAGCCCCCGCCAACGCAGCATCGATCCGGCCGGCGCTGCCGACAAAGCCGAACAGCCAGGGCGCGACGGCAAGGAACAGACCGCAGCCGAGGGTGTAAAGGTCGAGCGCCGACGGGCCCGACATGATGGCGAGGGCTTTCGAGGTTGCGGTCTGAGACGCGGGGCTGTGGCTCTGCATGATGTGAGCTCCCAGGACCTTGACGGCGGACCTTGACGGCGCGGCGAAGCAGCGAGGGGCGCCGCCTCCAACGGGCAAAAGCGCGACCGGCCCGATCCGTTCCGGAGCCGGCGGTCGCGGCCGATCACGATCCGGAGATCAGGCCGGTGCAGAACTGTTGCCTCCCCCAACCCTTGGGCCTGGCGGTGTCGCGGCAACAAGCCGCTTGGCGAAACGCATGGTCTCGGCTAAGCATTGGCGAACGCGGGCGTAGTTCAATGGTAGAACGGCAGCTTCCCAAGCTGCATACGAGGGTTCGATTCCCTTCGCCCGCTCCAATGCCGCAATGTCCTGCTGCTACGCTCTGCAAAATCAGCTTCGTACGGTAGCCGATGGCCGCAAAGCTGCCGCGCGTTTTGCATAGATCGCCTCGATCTCCTTCGTGAAGCTCCGCTCGATCGCCGGACGCTTGTTTTTCAACGTCGGCGTGATCAGGCCTTCCTGCACGGTCCATGGCTCCAAGGTCCAATGCACCGCCTTCGGCGTCGCATAGGACGGATAGGCCTTCGCGGCTCGCGCAATGTGGCGCAGCAGAGAGGCCGCTTCGGCCTCGGTGCCGCGCTGGCCGTGCGCCGCGAGCCTCGCCTGCTGCTCGGCCCAGCCGTTGGCGTTGAGCACGACGATCGCGGTCAGGAACGGCCGGTTCTCGCCGATCACGATGGCCTGCTCGAACAGCGGATCGGTCAGGATCGCGGTCTCCAGATCGGCGGGCGCGATCTTCTCGCCGGTCGAGGTGACGAGGATGTCCTTGATCCGACCGGTGATGGTGATGCGTCCGCCGTCGATGCGGGCCTGGTCGCCGGTGTGCAGCCAGCCGTCGGCTTCCTTGGTGCGGGCTGTCTCCTCCGGCCGGTGCCAATAGCCGAGCATCACGTTCGGGCCGCGCACCATCAACTCGTCATTGTCGCCGATGCGCACCTCGATGCCCGGCAGGGCCCGGCCGACGGTGCGAGGGTCGTTGTCGTCAGGCGTGTTGACGCTGACGACGGGCGATGTCTCGGTCATGCCGTAGCCCTGCAGCACCTCGAGCCCGAGCGCCAGGAACAGCCGCACCACCGGCTCGGCGATCGGCGCGCCGCCGCTCACGGCGACGTGCAGCCGTCCGCCGAATCGAGCCAGTATCTTGGCGGCGACCAGGCGTTGCAGCAGCGGCCACGCGATTCGGTCGAACGCTGAAAGTCTGGTTCCGCGCCCATGCTGCGCATCGAAGCGCCGGCCGCCGATCGCGATGGTCAGGTCGAGCAGCGCCCGTTCGAGCGGGTTTGCGATCGCGCGGTGATGCATGATGACCGAGTAGATGCGCTCATAGATGCGCGGCACGGAGATCAGGATGGTCGGACGGACCTCCACCAGATCTTCGGACAGCTGCTTCACCGAGCGCGCATAGGCGACGCAGGCGCCGATGGCGATCGGGTAGTAGTAGCCCGCGGTGCGCTCGAACGTGTGCGACAGCGGCAGGAACGACAGGAATACGTCGTCGGTATCGGCCGCCAGCCGCTGATGAATGGCCTTGAGGTTGGAGACGACGTTGTCGTGCGACAGCATCACGCCTTTTGGCCGGCCCGTCGTGCCCGAGGTGTAGACGATGGCGGCGAGGTCGTGCGGCGCGATGGCGATCTTGGTGTTGGGAAGCGCAGCGTTACCGGCCGCGTTCAACCACGCCTCCAGATCGATGAGGCGCGGATCGCCGGTCGGCTGGGTCGTTCGCCGGTCGGCGCAGACGATCCGCCGCAGGTCGGGCAGGGCCTCGCCGACCGCTGCGATCTCATCCCAGCGTGTATCCGAATCGACCAGCAGCAGCCGGGCACCGGAATCGGCGAGGATGTAGGCGATGCTGTCGGCGTTATCGACGGCATGCATCGGTACCGGCACCAGGCCGAGCGAGAGCGCGGCCTGGTCAATGGCGAGATGCGCGATTCCGTTCGGCATCAGGATGGCGACACGCTCACCTTGGGCGAAGCCGTCGGCCGCAAGCGCCCGCCGCCAGCGGTCGACGACGAGATCTATCTCGCGCCAGCGGAAGCTCGCCCATCGGCCGCTTCCTGCGTCGAAATGTCGGTAGGCCTGCTTGTCCGGGCTCCGTTCGACGCGCCAGCGCCAGAGTTCGGGCAAGGTGGTGATGGCGGCCAGCGTGCCGGCCGCCATGGCGTGATCATCGATGGGATTTGACTGCTGCACGCCCGTCTCCGGCGATCCTGAACTCGTCGCGAAGCAGAAGCTCTGCAGCGGCGGACCGGGTCCGACGTTGACGTAGCGCAATCACCACGAGACAGGTCGTGCGTCTGCGCATGGGAGCCCGGCTATCGCGGCAGGCCGACCGCACTGCGGAAGCCGGGCGGAACGGGACGTCCGTCAGGCGCCCTGCGGGACCTTGTCGAGAAACCCGGTGACGCGCTGGATGCGGCCGTCGGCCAGCTCGACGAAATCCGTGCCCTGGATCGGGGCTTCCGCATCCTCGGGGCCGAGCTCCCAGGAAAAGCGGAGATGATGACCGTGGCCGTCCGCGGAGCCGATCAGGCGAAAGCGGAAGTCGGGAAAGCGCTTCTGCACGCCCGCGACCAGGCCATCCACCCCATCGCGTCCTTCACCGCGCATCAGCGCGTCGACATAGAGCGCATCCGCGGTCCAGTGACGTGCGAGCAATGCGCCGCGCTGCGCGGCATCGCGTTCGTTCCACAGCGCGATGTAGCTCTCGGCGATCTCGGTTGGGTTGGTCATCGGTGCTCTCCATGTTGTGAACGATGAGGAGCCCATCATCGCGCCCGGCGCGCAGCGAATCGATTACGTCGAACGTCATCTCATCCGGAATGACAGAACTGTAAGTTGCCGCCTGTTTGCGCGAGGACTACTCCACGCGCGGAGGCGGTGCGGGGAATGCGTCTCATGATGTCCGACACTTGGAAGTGGATTGCCGTCGCAATCTGTCTGGTGCTGTTCACGGCGGATACCGTGCTCAAGCCGCAGGACAAGCCCAATCGCATGGTGTTCTTCGAGCTGCATCGCGGCGAGCGCCCGACGATGATCGGCATGATGCGCGACGACCTCGTCAAGCTGCCGGGACGCGGCGCCAGCCGCATCCGCGACGCGCTCGCGCGCGGCGAGACGTTAACGGTCTGGCAATATGAATTAAGAAAGATTGAAGACGGCAGCTATCAGGAGGTGCCGGAGCGGCAGATCCAGCTCGGCGCCGCCGATGCGCCGCTCGTCACGTTTGGAGCGCGGATTCGGCTGCCCGATAATTAGTTAACTTCACGGGGACCGAGGGCGTCGGGAGGCAGATCGCCCTCCCCGCTGCCAGCGCGATATCGGCCGGACCTCGCTCGATCTCGCGATCAGACGGCGCGCTGCTGGGAGTGATCCTGCCGCGCCCGCTTGCGGGGCGGAGCTCGGTACGGTCCAAACTCGTGATTGCATTGGTCGCATCTCCGGACTTCGGCCATGCCAGCCAGGGCTGGCGGGAGCCCGCACCCACGATCGTGATCGCACGAGCGCCCCTGGGCCGGCGATGAGAGGGGTGAGCGTCCCGCCGCCACTGGGCAGCGGGGCGTGTGTCGCGCGGAAGCTCGGCCACCGGGCTTTTCCGGAGTGTCGTTTGTGCCGCCGTGACGCCGCTGCCGCGCCGATGGGCGAATCATGCCGGGCCTCTGCCTTGCTCGTGGCGCCATCGCCATGTCCGGAACCAGCGTTCGGCCATTTTCGGTGGTAGCGACTCATTGGTGCAGCGGGCTTGCAACACTCGCGGTGAATTTGGCTTTCGTCACCGCGCCGTCCTGGACAAAAACACGATCTCGAAACACGCTGCATTTGCGATTTGGATTTGGCTTTCGCGTTCCGGTTCTGCGGATGGGCTCGTGGTCGCAAGGTCCCGCCGCAGTCCAAGCATCTCAAGAAGCGCATCACAAGACGCGTACCAAAGTCGGTCAGATCGGTTTCGCCGGGTTGAACTGGGGCTCGACATGAAATTCTGGACGGGGTTGCTTGCGGTCGTTCTGTTGCTGTCGGGGCTCGGCGCCAGCCAGGCCGTGGTCCGGATCGCCGATGACCGCGGCGGCCGGATCGGAACCTATGTCGACAAGTACCAGGGCCTGCGATCTTCCGGCGAGTATGTGATCATCGACGGGCTCTGCGCCTCGGCCTGCACCATCGTGCTCGGGGCGATCCCCCACGAGAAGATCTGCGTCACCTCGCATGCCAATCTCGGATTCCACGCCGCCTGGGATTTCGGCGCCAACGGCCGCGCCGTCACCAACCCCGAGGCGACCCAGATGCTGTACTCGATGTACCCGTCGCCGATCCGCCGCTGGATCACCCAGCGCGGCGGCCTGACGCCCCGGATGATCTTCCTGAAGGGCAAGGAGCTGCAGGCAATGTACAAGCCCTGCTATATGGATGCCCAGGCATCCTCTCCGGCCTCCTCGCATGTCGCGCCCAATGCGCCGGCCATCTCGCCGGCCGCGGCCAAGGCCTCCGCCTCCCATTGATGACGCCGGCCACCGGCCGTTTCGGGTGAGCGGCTGCCCGTCCGCGGCGCTTGCCTGGACCGGCCGCGGGGCTTATCTGAAGCGCGAGGAGCGGGCCGCTCGGGCCAGCACTCGCCCGATGAGTACGTCATCATGCAGCCTCTTTCAGCGCCGCAAGAGATACCGTCCGCGGCGGGTGACCGGCATTCGGCCTCCGCTTCGGCTATCGTGGCCGGGGTTGCGGCGATCGGGCTCGTCGCCGGCGCCGTGACGATGTGGGTGCAGTACGGGACCGCGGTGTTCTTCGAGACGATCGCGGCCGGCTGGCAAGCCTGCTTCTGAGACAGTGAAGGAGCGCGCAATGCCATCCAATGCCACCCGCCCCCTGGTGATCGTCGGAGCCTTTGCCGCCAGCCTCGTGGTCGGGCTGTCGCTGATGTTCCTCATCATGGGCGGCGGCCGAAACATCGCGGCGCCGGCCGCGATCGGCGGACCGTTCCAGCTGACCGACCAGAGCGGGGCCGTCGTCACCGAGAAGAGCCTTGAAGGCCGTCCGACCCTGATCTTCTTCGGCTTCACCCATTGCCCGGACGTCTGTCCGACCTCGCTGTTCGAGATCTCCGAGGTGCTGCGCGCGATGGGCAAGGACGCCGACGGCGTCAACGCCTATTTCGTCTCGGTCGACCCCGAGCGCGACAATCCGGCCGCGATGAAGGACTACCTCTCCAGCTTCGACCCGCATCTGAAGGGTCTGACCGGCGATCCCGAGGTCCTGGCGAAGGTTCTCACCGAGTACCGGGTCTATGCCAAGAAGGTCCCGCTGAAGGACGGTGATTACACCATGGACCACACCGCTTTGGTGTATCTGATGGACCGCAACGGCCGGTTCGTCGCGCCGTTCAACCTGAAGCGGACGCCCGAGGAAGCGGCGGCGGATCTCAAGAAATACCTCTGAGCGCGTTGACGGCTCCAGCCGGGCGGCCGCCTCCGGGCCGAATCCAGCCTCGAATTTGCGCCGGGATGGTCTATAAGGCGCTGACCATCGGGACCGCTGATGCAGACCGTCTTATCAAAGCCCGTGAAATCCGCGCCTGCGGCCCGCGCCGCCATCGCCAGCGCGCTGCTCTGCTTCGGTCTCGCCGCAGCCGGCTCGGAGGTGCGCGCCCAGGCGCCCGTGCGGCCCGCCGTCGAGGCGGCGCCGCAGGCCGTCCCCGGCTTCTGGGACCCGCGACGCCGGCCCGACCGGCCCGATTTGTCACGCCTCACCGTGATTCGTTTCCTGACCGAGACCGACTATCCGCCGTTCAACTTCACCGGTCCGGACGGCAATCCGGCCGGCTTCAACGTCGATCTGGCACGGGCGATCTGCGACGAGATCAAGGTCACCTGCACCGTCCAGATGCGCCGGTTCGAAACCCTGCTCGATGCGCTGTCCTCGAACCGGGGCGATGCGATCATCGCCTCGATCGCGGTGACGCCGCAGATGCGGGCGCGGGCCGACTTCTCCGATCCGTATTACCGGGCGCCCGCTCGCTTCGTGTCCCGCCGCGATGCCGTCATGACCGAGATCCGCCCCGAATTTCTCGAGGGCAAGAAGATCGGCGCCGTCGCCGGCACCGCGCATGAGGCCTACCTCAAGGCGATGTTCACCGACGCCGAGATCAAGACCTATCCGAACGACGAGGCGCTGCGGCAGGCGCTGCGCCGAGCCGAGGTCGACCTGATCTTCGGCGACGGCATCTCGCTGGCGTTCTGGGTCAATGGCACCGATTCCGGCGATTGCTGCGCCTTTTCCGGTGGACCTTTCGTCGAAAGCCGCTATTTCGGCGAGGGCGTCGGCATCGCCGTGCGCAAGGGCAACGACCTCTTGCGCCAGGCGCTGAACTGGGCGCTGTTCCGGGTCTGGGAAAAAGGCCGCTACACCGACCTGTGGCTGCGCTACTTCTCGATCAGCCCGTTCTAGCGCTTGCCGTCGTTCCGGGGCGCGTCGAAGACGCGAACCCCGGAACCTCGAGATTCCGGGTTCGATGCTTCGCATCACCCCGGAATGATGGGTATCATGACCGCTGTTTTGCACTGACGTCTTCGGAGAAGTCTTTTTCACGATGTCCACGATCGATCTCGTCCAGACCAGCCCGAGCGACTTGCGCGCGCTCGCCGAACAATCCAACGCCTGGCCGTTCGAGCAGGCGAAAGCGATCGTCAACCGGCTGAAGAAGAACCCCAAGGACGAGGTGCTGTTCGAGACCGGCTACGGCCCGTCCGGCCTGCCGCATATCGGCACCTTCGGCGAGGTCGCGCGCACCACCATGGTCCGCCACGCCTTCCGCGTGCTCACCGAGGACAAGATCAAGACCCGCCTGATCGCGTTCTCGGACGACATGGACGGCCTGCGCAAGGTGCCGGACAACGTGCCGAACAAGGACATGCTGGCCACGCATCTGGGCAAGCCGCTGTCGCGCATCCCGGATCCGTTCTCCAACGAATATCCGTCGTTCGCCGCTCACAACAATGCGCGGCTGCGCGCCTTCCTCGACCGGTTCGGCTTCGACTACGAGTTCGCCTCCGCGACCGACTACTACACCTCCGGCAAGTTCGACGCGGCTCTGCTGCGCATGCTGGAGCGGCTCGAGAAGGTGATGGCGATCATGCTGCCGAGCTTGCGCGAGGAGCGCGCGGCGAGCTACTCGCCGTTCCTGCCGATCTGCCCGCGCACCGGCCTCGTGCTGTATGTGCCGATCGTCGAGCACGACGCCAAGGCCGGCACCATCTCCTACGACGATCCGGAGACCAAGGAGCGCATGACCGTTCCGGTGACCGGCGGCCATTGCAAGCTGCAATGGAAGCCGGACTGGGCGATGCGCTGGCATGCGCTGGGCGTCGACTATGAAATGGCCGGCAAGGACCTGATCGATTCGGTGAAGCTGTCGGGCAAGATCTGCGCGGCGCTCGGCGGCACCCCGCCTGAGGGCTTCAATTACGAGCTGTTCCTCGACGAGAAGGGCCAGAAGATCTCGAAGTCGAAGGGCAACGGGCTGACCATCGACGAATGGCTGCGCTACGCCTCGCCGGAATCGCTGTCGCTATTCATGTATCGCGAGCCGAAGGCGGCGAAGCGGCTGTATTTCGACGTCATCCCGCGCAACGTCGACGACTATCAGCAGTTCCTCGATGGTTTTCGGAAGCAGGACGCCAAGCAACAGCTCGGCAATCCGGTCTGGCACATTCATTCCGGAAAGCCGCCGAAGGCCGACATGCCCGTCACCTTCCAACTGCTGCTGACCTTGGTGTCGTCGTCGAACGCGGAGAATGCCGAGACGCTGTGGGGCTTCATCGGCCGCTACCGGCCCGGCGTGACGCCGCAGACGCATCCCAAGCTCGACGCGATGGTCGGCTACGCCATCAACTACTATCGCGACTTCGTGGCGCCGACCAAGACCTTCCGCGAGCCGACCGAGGGTGAGCGCGTGGCGCTGCAGGACCTGCGCGATGCGCTGTCGAACCTGCCGGCTGACGCGACGGCCGAGGACATTCAGAACGTGGTCTACGAGATCGGCCGCCGCGAGCCGTTCCTCGACCACGCCAAGAAGGGCAAGGACGGCCGCCCCGGTGTCTCGCTCGACTGGTTCAACATGCTCTACCAGGTGCTGCTCGGCCAGGAGAAGGGCCCCCGTTTCGGCTCCTTCGTCGCGGTCTACGGCGTGAACAATGCGGTGGCGATGATCGACGGGGCATTGGCGCGCTCGGCACCGCGGCCACCGCATCAAGCGGAGACTATAAGGTCGATCGCCAAACTCGCGCTCAACGACGCTTTGCAAATTCACGCGTTAATCGCTCTGTTGAGAGTGCAGAATTCGAAGGGGATCAATAGCCAGCTGTCCAAAGCAGGAGCTGCAAAAGCGGCCGCGGTCGCAAGGAATGCAATGATTGGCTATTTGGTTACTTTGGTCGCTCGCGCATATGCAGAGCCAAAGCAAGGTGATTTGCATCTGTGTGCCGCCGCAGAGATACTAAAGACAGACCAGACCTCCCGAGAGATATTCGATTGCGGTGATAAGCCGAAGAAGGTTGCGGACTTCGAAGAGTATTGGGCAAAGTGTCGAGGTGATCATCGCTTGCCAAAAATCAAGAACTTTCGCGATAAGCACACTGCACATCTCGGTGTCGTCCAAAATATACCTGAACCTGCTTATCGAGAGCTGTTTGAATTTGGCGAGGCGACGGCGCAAGCTATGGAATGGTTAGCGCTTGCAACGGGAGTGGCGGTCAACCCGATAGCGGGAAACAACGATTCGGCGCTCTCGGCTGAAGCTTTTTGGAAGCCGTGGCAGGAGAGTAGCTTTCTGTAATTCGAAACTTAGCTGATCCCTCCTTCTCTTTCGGAGTGAGAGACGGGTCAGTGTTAGGTTAGCAGTTTTCGGCGTCCGCGAATTTGACTACACCCCGTGCAGCACGAAGCGGCGGTCGAGCTTCTGCACCGGGCGCGCGTTCATCGGATACAGCTTGGCGAATTTCGCGACGTCCGCTTCCGCGACCGAGACCGGCTCGCTCAGCAGCAGCCATTCGACCACCTCTGAGCAGGGCGGCGTCGTCAGCGAGCCGGCATAGCGATAATAGGAGCGGCGTGCCGGCAGCATCATGTTGGGGTTGATGCGCGGATCGGCCTTGACCGCGGGACCCTCCTTGTCCGGCATCGTCGCCACGATCTGCGCGAAGGCGGGATTGGGCCGGCCGGTGGTCATGAGAACGCCGACCACGGCGAGCCCGCCCGACGCGGCGCGGTGGACGAAATGCGCCTCCATCGGATAGTTCTTGCCACCGATCTGATGCTCGCTCGGGCGATGGAAATGCACCTGCAGCAGCTTGTAGGTGGTGCCGTCGAGCTTCAGGGTGCTGCTGCCGTCGGCAAAGTTGAGCTGGATGGTGTGACCATTGTTGACGATGGTGTCGGCGGTCCTGGCCCAGCTCAGCTTGAAGTTGGGCAGTTGGGCCCGGGTCGAGTGCTCGATGTCGATGGGCGATTGCTGGGTGCCGACGCCGCAGACCTTGTTGGCCGCATCGAGATCCCCCCAATTGGCCGGTCCGGTCGCGCCCTCATAGCTCCAATGCGGGGCGCCCTCGGCGGCGAAGCCCGGGGTCGCGCAGGCGGGGCAGAGGGCGAGCCCCGCAAGAGCCTTCAAGACGTGGCGGCGGTCCATGGCAATCTCCAAAAGGTTCAAGCGTGGGCATGATCGGTTGCGAATCGCGCGCAACAGGAAAACCGAATCAGGTTAACCCTTGCTGAGGAACCGGCTGCGTCCTCGCGAACTCGCAGTCACTCGGGTGCAGCCTGAGCGGGGCGGCCGCCGGGCTGTCCCGGGCAAACGATGCTTGAGTTCGCCGCCCCCTGCCGATACGGTCGGCCGCTCCGAAAACATCAGCAAACTCAAGCTCGAGCCAGGACCGCGCGAAGGTGCCCAAAATCTACAAAATCTGCTCAGCTTCGGCCTGGCGCGAGGCGGAGCGGCTGGGCGTGTACCGCGGCAGCGCCGACGATCTGCGCGACGGGTTCATCCATTTTTCGACCGCCCCCCAGGTGCCGGAGACGGCCCGGAAGCACTTTTTCGGGCAGAGCGCGCTGTTCCTGGTCGAGGTCGAGGCGGATGCACTGGGTGGAGGCTTGCGCTGGGAGCGCTCGCGCAACGACGAGCTCTTCCCGCATCTGTATGGCGAACTCGATCTCGGCGCCGTGACCGCCGTTCACCAGTTGCACAGCCGTGCCGATGGCGGCCACGACATTCCGGACCTGAAGCCGTGATCCGCGCTTTCGACCAGCTCTCGCTGCCGCTGCTCCGCTGGCTCGACGCCGAGGATGCGCACCGGCTCGCCATCCAGGGCCTGAAGCTCTTGCCGGCGATCAAGCCGCGACCGGACGATGCGAAGCTCGCGGTGCGCGCCTTCGGGCTCAACTTCCCGAATCCGGTCGGCATGGCCGCCGGCTTCGACAAGAACGCCGAGGTGCCGGACGCGCTGCTGCGGCTCGGCTTCGGCTTCGTCGAGATCGGTTCGGTCACGCCGCGGCCGCAGAGCGGAAATCCGCGCCCGCGGCTGTTTCGGCTGGAGCGCGACGAGGCGGTGATCAACCGCATGGGCTTCAACAATGACGGCGCCGAAATCGTGTTGCGGCGGCTTGCCGGCCGCGCCCATCAGGGCGGCATCGTCGGCGTCAATGTCGGGGCCAACAAGGATTCGGCCGACCGCGTCGCCGATTACGTCCGGCTGATCGAGACCTTCGCGCCGGTGGCGAGCTACTTCACCGTCAACATCTCCTCGCCCAACACGCCGGGCCTGCGCAACCTGCAGCAGGCTTCTCAGCTCGACGAGCTGCTATCCAAGGTGCTGGAGGCGCGCGACCGTATCCGCCGCAAGGCCGGCGACACCCCGGTGCTGCTCAAGATCGCGCCGGATCTCAGCCTCGCCGAACTCGATGACGTCGTCCATGTCGCGCGCTCGCGCGGCGTCGACGGCATGATCGTGTCGAACACGACGCTCGCTCGGCCCAGCTCGCTGCGCGAGCAGTTGCGCGCCAAGGAGCAGGGCGGCCTGTCCGGGCGGCCGCTGTTCCGGCTGTCGACCCGGATGGTGGCCGAGACCTTCGTGCGCGTCGAGGGCGCGTTCCCGTTGATCGGCGTCGGCGGCATCGACACGGGCGGCGCCGCGCTCACCAAGATCCGCGCCGGGGCCAGCCTGATCCAGTTGTATTCCTCGCTGGTCTACAAGGGCCTCGGCCTGGTCGAGAGCATCAAAGCCGACCTGACCTCGACGCTGCTGCGCACGGGACGTGACTCCCTGGCGGAGATCGTCGGCGCCGACGCCGCGACGATCACGGCCGAGGATTGGCCGGTTTAGTTGCAGCCGAGCTGTCGCATCATTCACGCACGGCTTCATCCCCGCCTTCGCGGACGATGACAGCTCACATTGTCGGTCGAGTCGGGCTCTTCCCGAATGACGCCCGCAGCAGCGCCGGATAGCGCGCGGCCTGGAAGCCGCCGCGGGCGGCGTAGAAGCCGAGCATCGCGATCCACAGGCCCGTATTGCCGAAGCCGCGCAGCGCCAGCCAGATGCCGAGGAAGACGATCAGCGCCGCCACCATGAGATTGCGCATGTCGCGCGCCCAGGTGGCGCCGATATAGACGCCATCGAACGCGAAGGCGAACACCGACAGCAGCGGCGAGGCCACCACGAACGGCAGATAGTCGCGCGCCGCGCGGCGCACCGCATCGTTTGCCGTCATCACGTCGATCAGCACCGGACCGAACAGCGCGAAGATCGCGGCGACGGCGAGCGCGAAGCCGAAGCCCCAGGCGAGCACCAGCCTTGTGGCGCCGGAAAAGGCGTCGCGGTTGCGCGCGCCGAACGCATAGCCGCAGAGCTGCTCGGCGGCGTTGGCGAGCCCGTCGAGGAAAAACGCGGCCACCAGCAGGAAATTGTTCAGCACCGCGTTGGCCGCCAGCGTCGTGTCGCCGGCACGCGCGCCTTGTGAGGTGAAGAACAGGAAGGCGACGATCATCGCCGCGGTGCGGATCATGATGTCGCGGTTCACCGCCATCATGTGCATCAGCTTGGCGCGGTCGAGCAGCGCAGCGCGCGATATCCGGGCGTCGGCTTTGACCAAGCGGCGCGCCAGCACCAGGCCGATCGCGACACCGACCGTCTCAGCGATCACGGCGGCAATCGCCGCGCCGGCGATACCGGCCTGCAGCATCTGGACGAACAGGATGGTCGCGGCCATGTTGATCAGGTTGATCGCGACCTGAACGGCCAGCGCCAGCCGTGCGCGGGCCAGTCCGACGAGCCAGCCGAGCAGCACGTAGTTGGCGAGCGCCAGCGGCGCCGACCATATCCGGACGATGAAATAGCTGCGGGCCGCGCTCAACACGGCGTCGCTGCCGCCCATGATGTCGAAGATGATCGCGCCCAGCGGCAGTTGCAGCGCGATCAGGGTGACGCCGATCAGCGCGGCCAGCGCCAGGCCGCGGATCAGGACCATCAGGATCTCGTCGCTCTCGCCGGCGCCGAGCGATTGCGCGGTGAAGGCGAGTGTGCTGGCGCGGAGGAAGGCGAACAGCCAGAACAGGCAATCGAAGATCACCGAGGCCATGGCGACGCCGCCGAGCATGGCCGCTTCGCCGAGCCGGCCGATCGCCGTGGTCGAGACGATGCCGATCAGCGGCGTGGTCAGGTTGGCGATCATCGCGGGACCCGCGATGTCGAACACCTGCGCTGTTGTGATTTTCGCTGAAGCGGTCAAGAACGTCTCGCGGATTGGCAAAGCGCGCGGCACGCGCGTCTCTCCTGGTCTTAGCGGCCTTTCGCGTCTCTCAGCTAGAGGTCGATGCTCATGCCGTCATGCGCGGCCACATGGCCGATGCGGTCCAGCCGGCCCAGTATGTCGTCGCTCATATGGGTGAGCACCAGCCGCTTCGGCCCGATCTCGCCGAGATGCGCCTCCAGCGCCGCGAGGCTGAGATGGTTCTTCACCGCCTTGTCGTAGGTGTAGGCCTCGGCGATCAACAGGTCGGCGTCGCGGCCGAGCGGGATCAGGCTGTCGGTCCACTCGGTATCGGCGGTGTAGGCGACGATCTTTCCCTCGGCCTCGATCCGGTAGCCGAGAAACGGTCCGCCCGAATTGCCGTGGACGACTGGAAACGGCGTCACGCAGACCGCGCCGAAGCGCGTTGGCTGCTCAGGCGCGAGCTCGATCACCGACAGTTCGAATTTCCGCGGCGTGCGCGACGAATGCTCGAACAGCGCTTCCATCACCTGCGTCAGCCGCGCCTCGATGCCGGGCGGGCCGACGATCACCAGCGGCTGCGTCCGGCGCGAAAACTGCGCATCGAGCAGCAGGAACGGCAGGCCGGCGAAATGATCGCCATGGAAATGCGTGATCAGGATCAGTTCGATATCGTTGCAGGCGATGCCGAGCCGCTTCAGCGCCGGTAACGACGAGGCGCCGCAGTCGATCAGGAGATTGGTGCGCAAGCCGGTCAGATGGAAGCAGGTGTTGGACCTGCCGCCCGAGCCGAACGCGTCACCGCAGCCGACGAAGCGGAGCTGCATCGGCTGCGTCTCTCTACCGGCCGCGCGGGGCGAACAGCCGCGACAGGAACCAGATCGGGATCACGATCACGGCGCCGAGCAGGAAGTAGCGCCACAGCCAGTTGAAGGCGTCGAAGCCGAGCTCGTACAGCCGGATGAACAGCAGCCGGATGCTGTGCAGGATGTTCAAGGGATCGAAGCCGATCGCCGACAGCACCACGCCGACCAGGATCGACAGCAGGACCAGCCGGAACGCCACCGACAGCGGCGAGCCGCCGAGAAAGCGATACAGGCCATCCGAGCTGCGGGCGCGGGCCGGATAGTCCCTGATGTCGTTCGACATGTCATCGTCTCCAGGCGGGTTCGTCGGATTCGCGAGCCCGATTATAAAGCACGGCAGGGCAGGTGGGGAACCCGGCTCGCCGCCGCAAGCTGGTTACTGGCATTTAATGTTCCCGCGCTGTCACGCCGGGGTCTCGCTCTTCAGCATGCGCTCCAGCGTCTCCAGCCGGTCGGCGTCGCGCGGTGGCTTGTCCCAGCGCAACCGGTTGATGCGCGGAAAGCGCATCGCGATGCCGGATTTGTGCCGCGGCGAGCGCTGCAGGCCCTCGAACGCCACTTCGAGCACGAGCCCCTGCCCGGGCTCGTGCACGACGTGGCGGACGGGACCGAACTTCTCCGTGGTGTTGCGGCGGACGAAGCGGTCGATCTGCAGCAGCTCCTCGTCGGTGAAGCCGAAATAGGCCTTGCCGACGGGCACCAGCTGATCGCCGCCGTCTCCCGCCGTCCAGACGCCGAACGTGTAGTCGGAGTAATAGGACGAGCGCTTGCCGTGGCCGCGCTGCGCATACATCAGCACGGCGTCGATGATGTGCGGATCGTGCTTCCACTTCCACCACTGCCCCTTGGGACGCCCCGGCAGATACAGCGCGTCGCGCCGCTTCAGCATCACGCCTTCCACCGCTTCGGCATCGTCGCCGGCCCCGGCCGAGGCGGGATTGGCGCGCGCGGCCTTCAACGCATCCCAGGTCGCGAACGCAATGGTCGGTGACAGGTCGACGCGCGGATCGTCCAGGCGCTTGATGAACGCCTCCAGCTTCGCGCGGCGCTCGGCGAACGGCAGCTCGCGCAGGTCATTGTCCTCATCGCCGAGCAGGTCGTAGGCCCGCAGGTGGATCGGGTACTCCTTCATCAGCTTCGGCGACACCGTCTTGCGATTCAGCCGCTGCTGCAGCACGTTGAAGCTCTGTACGCGCTGATCGCGCACCACCAGCAGCTCGCCGTCGAGCGCGCCAGGCAGATGCAGCGATGGCAGCAGGTCCGGAAAGCTTCCCGTGATGTCCTCGCCGCTGCGCGAATACAGCCGCGTGACGATGCGGCCATCCGCCTCGCGGCCGCTCACCGCCTGCACGCGGATGCCGTCCCATTTCCATTCCGCGATGTAGTCGGCCGCGTTCATGCCGGCGAAGTCGTCGTCCTCGACCGCATGCGCCAGCATCACAGGGCGGAACGGCGCGGGATCGCGGTTGATCGGCCTGTCGCCGCGGCCCTCGAGCCAAGCGAACAGGTCGAGATAGGGCGGCGCGAGCCCCGGCCAGATCAGCTCGACCTCGTGCGGGTCCTTGTCGCCGAGCGCGGCCGCTGCGGTCTTGGCAAGCCGCGCGGAGATGCCGATGCGCAGCGCGCCGGTGACCAGCTTCAACAGCGCCCAGCGCCCGGTCTCGTCGAGCTCATCCAGCCATTGCGCGAGTTGCCGCGGCATCTTGGTCTTGCCGAGGGTGCGCAGGGTGGTGACGACCTCGGTCAGCGTCGGCGGTGGCGGGTTGTTGTGGCCGGGTGCGGGGTCCCTCGTGAGACCGCCCGTGGGGTCCCCCCCTCCCTGACCCTCCCCCACAAGGGGGGAGGGAACGGAGAGAGCGGTTGTGGGGGACGGGAAACGTGAAGGGGGAGCGATGCTCGATGCAGCCCGAGACAGCAACTCCGAACGCGCCAGCGCTCCCTCCCCCCTTGTGGGGGAGGGGTGGGGAGGGGGGTACCCAGGAACGAGCTGCTGATGATGCGCCCTGTCCTTCGGCCACATCAGCGCGACGGTCTCCGAGAGATCCCCCACATAATCATACGATAGCGCGAACAGCACCGGATCGGTGCGCGCGGCGATTATTTCGCGGATCAGCGCCGGCTTGGCGTGCTTGAACGACAGCGCGCCCGTCAGCGCGCCCAGCGCGTAGCCGCGATCGGGATCCTCGACCTCGCGGAAGTACGACGTCAGCAGGCGCAGCTTGTTGTTGCGGCCCGGCTCATAGGCGAGGCGGTCGAGCAGCTCGGCGAAGCGGTTCATGCCTCCGCGTCCTCCGTCGCCACCACCTCGCTCTCCTCCTCGTCGCCATAGCCGACCAGGTCGAGCGGCCGGGCCGCCAGGCCCTTGCTCCGGCACCAATGCACCAGCGCGTCCTCCTGGCCGTGGGTGACCCACACCTCGCTTGCGCCGGTCGCCGCGATGGTGGCGGTCAGCCCGTCCCAGTCGGCATGGTCCGAGATCACCAGCGGCAGCTCGACGCCGCGTTGCCGGGCGCGGGCGCGCACCCGCATCCAGCCCGAGGCGAAGGCCGTGACGGGATCGGGAAAGCGCCGCGTCCACAGGTCGGAGGTCGCGCTCGGCGGCGCCAGCGTGATCGTGCCGGCGAGCTCGGCCTTCTTGACGCCCTTCACAGGCCTCAGCTCGCCCAGCGCGATTCCCTTGTCCCGATAGTAGCGCGTGATCCTCTCCATTGCGCCATGCAGGTAGATCGGCTGCTCATAGCCGGCCTCGCGGATCAGCGCGATCACGCGCTGCGCCTTGCCGAGGGAATACGCGCCGACCAGATGCGCGCGGTCGGGAAACAGCGCCACCGAGGCCAGCAGCTTGTTCACTTCCAGCGCTGCGTCGCCGTGACGGAACACGGGTAGGCCGAACGTCGCCTCGGTGATGAAGACGTCGCATTGTACCAGCTCGAACGGCGCGCAGGTCGGATCGCGCGCATCCTTGTAGTCGCCGGATGCGACGATGCAGGTCCCGCCACAGGACACCTTGATCTGCGCCGAGCCGAGCACGTGACCGGCGGGATGAAAGCTCGCGGTGACGTCGCCGAGCCTGATCTCCTCGCCATAGCCGATCGCCTGGATCGAGCCCGCAAAATTCTCGCCATAGCGCAGCCGCATGATGTCGAGCGTCTCCTGCGTCGCCAGCACGGCGCCGTGGCCGGCACGGGCATGATCGGAATGGCCGTGGGTGATCAGCGCCCGCTCGACCGGGCGCACGGGATCGATGTGAAAGCCGCCGGCCTTGCAGCACAGGCCGGAGGGAACGGGCAGCAGGATGTCTTGCGGGCGCATGCCGGTCATATAGGTCACGCAAGACGCGTTTTCAGGTCGTGCCAGTTTCCATCTCGTCATGCGCGGGCTTGACCCGCGCATCCATCTCCTCGATGAGAAGCCCGCATTGACGACGATGGTTCCCATGCCCAACCGCCTGTTCCTGTCCTCCGGCGATCTGATCGCCGACCGCCGCTACGAGTTCGCCCGCGACCTGCAATTGAAGGGCGACCTGGTCGCGGCCGCCGAGGTGATGGAGCAGGCCATCGAGGTCGCCCCCAGCTTCGCCTCGGCCTGGTTCGAACTCGGCAAGATCAGGATCGCGCTCGGTGAAACCGACAAGGCAATCTCTGCCTTCCGGAACGCCTGCGTCGCCGATCCGGATGACCGCCACGGTGCCGCTGTGCGTCTGATGCAGCTCGGCGCCGCGCCGCTCTCGGACATGCCGAAGGCCTATGTGCAGTCGCTGTTCGACCAGTACGCGCCGCGTTTCGAGACCGAGCTGATCGAGCGGCTGCACTACCGCGCGCCCGCGATCCTGTTCAAGGCGGTGATCGCGGTGCGCGCGGCCGAGCGCAAGCTGGCCTATTTCAAGCGCGCGATCGATCTCGGCTGCGGCACCGGGCTGGGTGCGGCGGCGTTCGCCAGCAACGTCGAAAGCTTCATCGGCATCGACCTGTCGGCCGGCATGATCGCGGAGGCGCGCGCCACCGGGCTCTATGCCGGGCTCGAGGTCGACGACATGACCGCAGGGCTGCAGCGCCAGGACGTTGCGTCTGCTGATCTCATTCTCGCAGCCGATGCGATGGTCTATGTCGGCGACCTCGGCCCGGTGTTGCGCGAGGCGCAACGTGTGCTGGCGCCGGGCGGGCTGCTGACCTTTACCGTTGAGACCCATGACGGCGACGGTGTGATCATGGGGAAGGGGCTGCGTTATGCCCATGGAGCGGAATATGTCCGTGGCGTGATCGCGGCCGCGGGATTGAAGCTGGCCCATCTCGAGCCGGCGTCGCCACGCACCGAGGAGCAGCTGCCGGTGCGCGGGCTGGCCGTGGTCGCCGTCGGGACTTGAGTCTACACGCTATTGAATGCGCTGCACGCGGCGTCCAATGCGGCAACTTCGCTCTTGCCGCAGCTCTCCCGATGCCAAAAAATGTCGGCAGTCTAGGGAGAGACAAAAATGAAAAAACATCTGACGCGGCGCGATTTCTGCGCCACCGCGCTTGCGACCATCGGCGCTTCATCCATCGCGTCGCCCCATGTCTGGGCTGCCGAGAAGAAATATGATGCCGGCGCCAGCGACACCGAGATCAAGATCGGTCAGACCATTCCGCATTCCGGTCCCGGTTCGCTGTACGGCGTGCTCGGCCGGGTGGGTGAAGCCTATTTCCAGATGCTCAACGAGCAGGGCGGCATCAACGGGCGCAAGGTCAAGTTCTTGACCATGGACGATGCCTATAGCGCACCGAAATGCGTCGAAGCGACGCGGCGGCTGGTCGAGCAGGACGAAGTGCTGGCGCTGTACGGCTCGCTCGGCACTGCGCCGCAGACCGCCGTGCACAAATACCTCAATTCCAAGGGCGTGCCGCAGCTGCTGCTCAACACCGGCGCCTCGAAGTGGAATGATCCGAAGAACTACAAATGGACCATGGCGGGGCTGCCGCTCTATCCGACCGAGGCGCGCATTCTCGCCAAGCACGTGCTGAGCGTGAAGCCGGAAGCCAAGATCGGCATCCTCTATCAGAACGACGATTTCGGCCGCGACTTCCTGGGACCGTTCAAGAAGGTGCTGGCCGACGCCGGCGGCAAGGCGCAGGTGATCATGGAGCAGACCTATGATCTCACCGAGCCGACGGTGGACTCGCAGCTGATCAATTTGTCGAAGTCCGGCGCCGACGTGTTCTACAACATCAGCACGGGAAAGGCCTCGTCGCAGTCGATCCGCAAGGTGGCCGAGCTCGGCTGGAAGCCGCTGCAGCTGCTGTCGGCGGGCTCGACCGGCCGTTCGATCCTGTCCGCCGCCGGCCTCGAGAATGCCAAGGGCATCGTCGCGATCCGCTATTCCAAGGACGCCGGCGTGCCGCAGTGGAAGGACGATCCGGACGTGAAGGGCTTCGAGGCGTTGCGCGCCAAGTACCTGCCCAGCATCGATCCCGACAACACCATCGCCTATGCCGGCTACGGCCAGGCGGTGTCGATGGGCGAGATCCTGCGCCGCTGCGGCGATACGCTGACGCGCGAGAACGTGCTGAAGCACGCCACGACACTCGCCGGCTTCCACTCGCCGTTCTTCCTCGACGGCGTCAACTATGCCTACACGCCGGACGACTACACGCCGATGAAGACGCTCTACATCTCGATCTTCGACGGCAAGGACTGGAGCATCTCCGAGAAGCCGATGACGGAGTAGGGGGCAGCGGTCTCATTCGTCATTGCGAGCGAAGCGACGCAATCCAGAGTTCCTCCGCGGACGCAGTCTAGATCGCTTCGTCGCTTCGCTCCTCGCAATGACGATGTGGCGAGGGATGCAGCCTCAAACTCCGCTGTCGTCCCTGCCTAGTGCGCAATTGCGCACGCGGCGCAGGGATCCATAACCACCGGCTTTGTTGGGACGATGACTGGCAGTATGCGTCTCACCGATGCCGCGGTATGGGTCCCTGCGTTCGCGGGGACGACGGCGGAGCGTGGCGAGGCGCTGGCGCTTCAGGATAGGCTGGCACGGCAGCCGTGAAGGCTAAGGCGCCTATCCGCCCCTCGACGAACCGCGGGCGACTGCCTACCTTCCCCCGGTGCCGCCCCGCGTCTCACCAGTCCCGCCTGACGACAGCGCCGCCTTGCCCGACCATTTCACCGAATGGTTCGCGGCGCGCGGCTGGGCGCCGCGCGCGCATCAGCTGGCGCTGCTGGAGAAGGCTCGCGCGCAACGCTCGGCGCTGCTGATCGCCCCGACCGGCGCCGGCAAGACGCTCGCCGGGTTCCTGCCGACCCTGGTGGAGCTCGGCTCCGCCGTCGCGCCGAAGCATCGTTCTGTTCTTGCCAAGCCATCCGCTCTCTCCACTCCCTCCCCCCTTGTGGGGGAGGGGCGGGGAGGGGGGCCTCCGGCGGCGGTGTCGATGGTGGCACCCGGCACCGAGCCGAATGCACTGGTCGAACTCGCGAACACGGAAAAGAGCAAGCAGACGGCGAACCGCATCCCGCGACCCGCCGGCCTGCACACGCTCTATATCTCCCCGCTGAAGGCGCTCGCGGTCGACATCGCCCGCAACCTCGAGGCGCCGATCTCGGAGATGGGCCTGCCGATCAAGGTCGAGACTCGCACCGGCGATACGCCGGTGTCGCGTCGGCAGCGGCAGCGCCGCTATCCGCCGGACATTTTGCTGACGACGCCCGAGCAGATGGCGCTGTTGCTGTCGTCCGACGATGCGCCGTTTCTGTTTTCCTCACTGAAGCGCGTGGTGCTCGACGAGCTGCATGCACTGGTGACCTCCAAGCGCGGCGATCTGCTGTCGCTCGCGCTGGCGCGGCTGTGGCGGCTTGCGCCGGACATGCGCATGATCGGCCTGTCGGCGACCGTCGCCGAGCCCGAGCAGCTCGCGCGCTTCCTGGTGCCGCAGCCGAGCGGTGGCATAGCCGCGGCCGATGTCGTGGTCGCCAGCGGCGCCGCGCCGCCGGTGGTCGAGATGCTCGACACGCAGGAGCGGCTGCCGTGGGCCGGCCACAGCGCGCGCCATGCGCTGGCCGAGATGTACGAGCTGATCAAGCGAAACAAGACCACGCTCGTGTTCGTCAACACCCGCAGCCAGGCCGAGATGCTGTTCCAGGAGTTCTGGCGCATCAACGACGACAATCTCGCCATCGCCCTGCATCACGGCTCGCTCGACGTCGCGCAGCGCCGCAAGGTCGAGGATGCGATGTCGGCAGGCAGGCTGCGCGGCGTCGTCTGCACCTCCTCGCTCGATCTCGGCGTCGACTGGGGCGACGTCGATCTCGTCATCAATGTCGGCGCGCCCAAGGGCTGCTCGCGGCTGATGCAGCGCATCGGCCGTGCCAATCACCGGCTCGACGAGGCTTCGCGGGCGGTGCTGGTGCCGGCCAACCGCTTCGAGGTGCTGGAATGCTCGGTCGCGATCGATGCCATCGCCGACAATGCGCAGGACACGCCGCCGTTGCGCACCGGCGCGCTCGACGTGCTGGCGCAGCACGTGCTCGGCTGCGCCTGCGCCGAGCCGTTCCTCAGCGACGAGTTCTATGTGGAGGTCATCACTGCGGCCCCCTATGCGTCGCTGTCGCGCGCGGATTTCGACGATGTCATCGACTTCGTCGCCACCGGCGGCTACGCGCTGAAGACCTATGAGCGGTTCGCGCGCATCAAGCAGGATGCGAGGGGACGCTGGCGCGTCGCCAATCCCAAGGTGCGGCAGAGCTATCGCTTGAACGTCGGCACCATCGTCGAGGAGGCGATGCTGAAGGTGCGGCTGGTGCGCTCGCGCGGCGGGGCCAAGGGCACGACCAGCGCGATCGCGCGCGACGGCAGGCTGCTGGGCGAGATCGAGGAGGCGTTCATCGAAGGGCTCACGCTCGGCGACACGTTCGTGTTCAGTGGCGAGATCGTGCGCTATGAGGCGCTGGCCGAGGATCAGGTGTATGTGTCGCGCGCCAACGATGCCGATCCCAAGGTGCCGTCCTACATGGGCGGCAAGTTTCCGTTGTCGACCTATCTCGCCGATCGCGTCCGCGGCTTGCTGGATGATCGCCGCGCATGGTCGGCCTTGCCGGAGCAGGTGCGCGACTGGCTGTTGCTGCAGAAGGACGTGTCGCGCGTGCCGGCGCGCCGCGAGCTCCTGGTCGAGACCTTCCCGCGCTCCGACAAGCATTATCTCGTCTGCTATCCGTTCGAGGGCCGGCTCGCGCATCAGACGCTGGGCATGCTGTTGACGCGAAGGCTGGAGCGGGCGCGCGTCCGGCCGCTCGGCTTCGTCGCCAATGAATATGCGCTCGCGGTGTGGGGGTTGGGCGACATGTCGTTGATGGTCAGCCGAGGCCGGCTCGATCTCGCCGCCTTGTTCGATCCGGACATGCTGGGCGACGACCTCGAAGCGTGGCTGGCCGAATCGGCGCTGATGAAACGCACGTTCCGGTCCTGTGCGATCATCTCCGGCCTGATCGCGCGGCGTTCGACGACCGAAGAGAAGACCCGCCGCCAGGTGCTGTTCTCGACCGATCTGGTCTACGACGTGCTGCGCCGGCATCAGCCCGATCACATGCTGTTGCGTGCCGCGCGCGCCGACGCCGCCACCGGCCTGCTCGATCTGAAGCGGCTCAGTGATATGCTCCAGCGCATCGAGGGACGAATCACCCATGGGGAACTCGATCGCGTCTCGCCGCTGGCGGTGCCGGTGATGCTGGAAATCGGCCGCGAATCCGTCTATGGCGAGGCCGCTGACGAGCTCCTGGCGGAAGCTGCCGAGGAACTCGTGAAGGAAGCGATGGGGTAGATCGAGAAGCGAGGCGGCTTTGCGGGGGATTGTCTGCGCATCGGGAATGATGGACGTCGCCGGCATCGCGCTGCGGGCCGATCTCTCCGGCGCGTTGGTGTGGGATGAGCAGCGCCTGCTCATCGTTTCCGACCTGCATCTGGAAAAAGGCTCGAGCTACGCGTCACGCGGTACGCTGCTGCCGCCGTTCGACACCGCCGCGACCTTGCACCGGCTGGCCGCCGTGGTCGCGAACTACAATCCGCGCGCCGTGATCGCGCTCGGTGACAGCTTTCACGATCGCGACGCGCATACGCGCCTGACCGGTGACGATCGCGCCTGCATCGCCAACCTCCAGGTCGGCCGCGACTGGATCTGGATCACGGGCAACCACGATCCGGCCCCGTGCGGCATCGGCGGCGAGGTGGTCAACGAGATCACGGTCGGCGCGATCAGCTTCCGTCACGAGCCGACCGGCGCGCGTGGAGAGATCGCCGGCCATCTGCACCCCAAGGCGCGGGTGGCGACGCGCGCGCGCACTTTGGAGCGGCGCTGCTTCGTCTGCGACGGCGAGCGCGCCGTGATGCCGGCGTTCGGCGCCTATGCCGGCGGCCTGAGTGTGCGCGACGCGGCCTTCGCCAAGCTGTTTCCGAAGCGCGCCTTCATCGCGCATGTGCTGGGAGATAGGCGCCTGCACAGCATCGCCGCGGCGCGGTGCTATTAGTTGGATCGATCATCTGAATCCGATGACTCGTTCGAGAATGGATTGATCGCGCCCGCCGCGCGCATCGCTGCGCCCTCTCCCCCGCTTGCGGGGGAGAGTTGGAGAGGGGGCGCCATGCGCACCGCCGTCGGAGCGGCCCCCTCCCTAGCCCTCCCCCGCAAGCGGGAGAGGGAACGCAGCGTCCTCGTGGCGCCATGGTCGCAGGAGCCGCGGACGAATGCCCGTCAGGCCGCCTTCGCCTGTACCTTCTCGCAGAACTCGGCCAGCCGGTCGGCCAGGCGCAACGTCGCCGGGCTGGCGTCGGGCGAGGCGACCAGCGCCACCTCCGTGCGCTCGATCGGCGCAAAGCCCTCGCGGGCCGTCAGCACGCTGTGCTCCGACTGCACCGACATTTCGGAGAGGATGCTCAGCCCCATGCCGGCGGCGACCGCGGCCTGGATGCCGGCGAGGCTCGACGATGTGTAGGCCATGTGCCAGGCGCGCCCCTCGCTCTCCAGCGCATGGATCGCCCGGGTCCGATAGAGGCAGCCGGGCGGGAAGCCAATCAGCGGCAGCGAGCGGGCGTCGAGGTCGACGGGATGGGCCTTGCTGGTCACCCAATAGACCTGCTCCGGCCATGCCGCGATCGCTGCCCTGGTGTCGTCGACGCCGCGCTTGAGCAGCGCCAGATCGAGATCGCCGCGCTCGATGTCGCGCTTCAGGTTGAGGCTCTGGTCGGCGCGCACGTCGAGCCGCAGATCGGGGTGGGCGCGCGAGAACGCGGCGAGCAGCTTGGCGAGCCGGTAGGCCGCGAAATCCTCGGGGATGCCGAGCTTCACCGCGCCGTCGGGTCCGGGCCGCGCCACGACATCGCGGGCCTCCTCGGCGAGTGCCAGCAGGCGGCGGGCATAGGACAGCAGCCGCTCGCCGGCCTCGGTCGGCGTGACCTCGCGGCCGTCACGGTTGAGCAGCGTCTGGCCCAGATCCTCCTCGAGCCGCCGGATCTGCTGGCTGATCGTCGACTGCGTGCGGTGGACGCGCTCGCCGGCGCGGGTGAAGCCGCCGGCCTCGACCACCGAGACGAAGCTGCGCAACAGGTCCAGATCGAGCACGCGGGACCTCCATTCGGAAAACCACTGAATGCCAGTCTATCATTTAATTTCCAAATGGGAAAGAACAGCCCTACACCGGCGACGAAGGAGAGCTCTGATGTCGTCCGTTTCCTCGGTTGCCGTGACCCCGATGAAGTCGAACCTGCTGCCGCTCGAAATCGGCCTGTTCTGCTTGCTGTGGAGCTTCGCCTTCGTCGCCGGCAAGGTCGGCGTGACCTATTGTCCGCCGCTGCTGCTGCTCGCGGCGCGGTTCTCGCTCGCCGGCGTCCTCATTCTCGTGGTGTCGGCGGTCCGGGGCGAGCTGCGCATGAGCTGGCGCGATGCGGCCGTGTTCGCGATCATCGGCATCGCCAACAACGCGCTCTATCTCGGCCTCGGCTACACCGGGCTGCAGACGGTGTCGGCGGGGCTCGGCGGCCTGATCGTCTCGGCCAATCCCGTGTTCACGGCGGTGTTCGCGGCGCTGCTGCTGGGCGAGCCGCTGACCCTGCACAAGATCTCAGGCCTTGCGCTCGGCACCATCGGCGTCGCCATGATCGTCTGGCACCGCATGTCCGTCGGGACCGACCAGCTCGAAGGTATTCTCTATACGCTGGCGGCGCTGGCCTCGATCGTGACCGGCACCATCCTGTTCAAGCAGCTCGCCCCGAAGGGCAGCCTGTGGATCGGCAACGGCATCCAGAACCTCTCGGCCGGGCTGGTGCTGTGGCCGGTCGCGCTCGGCGTGTCGAACGTGGACGAGATCGTGCCGAATGCGCAACTGATCGGCGCGTTTGCTTTCCTGGTGCTCGGCGGCTCGATCCTGGCCTACGTGCTCTGGTTCCACCTCTTGAAAGTCTGCGGCGCGACCGCCGCCAGCGCCTATCATTTCGTGATGCCGCCGCTGGCGATGATCTTCGCCTTCCTGGTGCTCGGCGAGCACGTGGCGCTGCAGGACCTGCTCGGTGTCGTTCCCGTCGCGCTCGGGATCTATCTGGTCACGCGGGCGCCGGCCCGAACCGTTGGAGCATCGTCATGAGTGTTGCGATCACCCTGATCGGCGGCCCGACCGCCCTGATCGAAATCGATGGCTTCCGCCTGCTGACCGATCCCACATTCGATGCTCCCGGCCGCTATGAATTGCCGCATGTCGTGCTGGAGAAGCTCACTGGACCAGCGATGACCGCGGAAGCGATCGGGGAGGTCGATGCGGTGCTGCTGAGCCATGATCAGCACTCCGACAATCTCGACCATGGCGGCCGCGCCTTCCTGAGACGCGCACCGCGCGTGCTCACGACGGAAGTCGGCGCAAGCAGGCTCGGTGCGCCGGCGGAAGGATTGGCGCCGTGGCAGACGACGCAGCTCAGCAAAGGCGGCAGGACATTGACGGTCGCGGCGACGCCGGCGCGCCATGGTCCCGCCGGCATCGAGCCGCTCGCGGGCGATGTGATCGGCTTCGTCCTGATCCCGCAGCACGGCGCGCCCGTCTATGTCAGTGGCGACACGGTGTTCTATGACGGCGTGGCGGAGGTGGCGCGGCGTTTCAAGCCTGGTGTCGTGATGCCCTTTGCCGGAGCGGCGCAGACACGCGGGCCGTTCCATCTCACCATGGATGCCAACGACACGGTCGAGACCGCGCGCGTGTTTGCCGAGGCCGCCATCGTTCCGGTTCACACGGACGGCTGGGCCCATTTCCGCCAGGACGCGCAGGATCTGCGCAAGACCTTCGATGCGCTCGGGTTCGGTGCGCGGCTGAAGCTTCTGGAGCCCAGTGTGAGGACGGTGATCGCCTCGTCGTCCAGCTCCTCGCAATGAGGCGGAAAAGATCAATCCCGACGGAACACGATCGAGGCCATCCATCCCGTCATCAGTGCCATCGCGGCGGTGACGAGACCAAAGACGAAGCCGTTCTGCCGCGCTGAGTTCGCGACGAACTGCTCGAAGCCGACCTTGACGATCTCGAACGCGGTCTCGGTCTTGGTGACCAGCGCGCCGTCGGCGAGCAGCTTGATCTCGACCTCATAGGTGCCGATCGGCACCGCAGCGGGCAGAGGGATGCCGGTACGGAACAGGGTCGGCGTCAGGAGGGTCACCGCGGACGTGTCCTCGCGATACAGGCCGTGCTGCGACTGCAGTCGCACGAATGCGCTGCGGAACGCGTCGTTCGGGACCACGTCGGCATAGTCGGGACCGACGCGCTGGGTCAGCAGCACGTTGTTGAGTCCGAGCTGCTGCCGGCGCAGCACCTCGGGCGCGGCCATCGCATCGAACGGGCGGTTGGCGAACAGCGCCAGATAGCCGGGCACTTTGAGGAACTGGCGCGAGTCGGTGTTGATCCAGATGCCGAACTTGCGCTCCTTGCGCCGCGTCACCATGTCGGCGCGCGGGCCCCGGACGGTGACGACGAGGTCATAGGCGGTGCGACCCGGCGGGGTCTGGACGTCCTTCTCGACCGAGCCGAACAGCACCAGCTCCTCCCCGGAATAGTTCGGCGTCACCGTCACGCGATGGTTGGAGACCGAGACGATCAGCCGCTCGGCGCGCGCCGATGCGGCGCCGGCAAGCAGCAGCATGAAGGTGAGGCTGGCGAGGCGGAGCGGCGTCATCGGCTGATCTCGGTCTCGCGGATCGTGAACAGGTCGTCGGGCTTGATCACGAGCTCGATCGCGAACCGGATGCCGACGGCGAGGATCAGCAGGCCGAGCAGCAGCCGCAGCTGCTCGCCGCGGATCATTTGGCCGGCGCGGGCCCCGAACTGCGCGCCGGTGACGCCGCCGACCATCAGGATCAGCGCCAGCACGGCGTCGACCAGATGATTGCTCATCGCGTGCAGCATGGTCGCGATCATCATGGTCGCGAGCGTCAGGACCATCGAGGTGCCGATGACGGTCGAGGTCGGCACGCGCAGCAGGTAGATCAGCAGGGGCACCAGAATGAAGCCGCCGCCGATGCCCATCACGGCGCCGAGGAAGCCGATGATGAGGCCGATGGCGACCACCGGAATGACCGAAACGTAAATCTTCGAGCGCTTGAAGCGCATCTTCAGCGGCAGGCCGTGGATCCAGACATGGCTGCCCGGACGCCGCACGGTCGCGACCGCGCCCTGGCGCGCGCGCATCATCGCGCGCAGGCCTTCCCAGAACATGGTGCCGCCGACGCTCGTCAGCAGGGCGACATAGGACAGCGCGATCATCAGATCGAGCTGGCCGAGCGAACGCAACAGGGTGAAGGTGGCGACGCCGAGCCCGGTGCCGAGCGCGCCGCCGATCATCAACACCGAGGCCAGCGAGGGATCGATCGCGCGCCGCCGCCAATAGGACAGCGCGCCGGAGAACGAGGAGGCGGCGATGTGGCTGGAGACCGAGGCGACCGCGACCGCGGGCGTGATGCCGACGAAGATCAGAAGCGGCGTCATCAGGAACCCGCCGCCGATGCCGAACATGCCGGAGACGAAGCCGACGGCCGCGCCCATCGCCAGCAACAGGAAGATGTTGACCGGGATGTCGGCGATCGGAAGATAAATCTGCATCGGCGCGGCCTCTGCGAACCTTCGAGCGAGCATCCCGCGCATGCGAAGCAGGACGCCGGGCTCCTGCATAACCGAAAATGGGAGCGAAGGGATCAGTCATTCCCACCCAAAGTGACATCCACCGGCGCCGAGCGTGGGGGTCTGGGCGCTCCGTCAGAGGGCCTTGAGCGGCGCGGTCACCAGCCTCATGGCCTCGGCATCGCTCGGATCGAGCCAGCGGATCTCGCGGGTCTGCGACATCGCCTCGATGACCTGCGACGATACGCCCATGCGTGTCATATAGCCGAGGATGGCGCCGGTCACGCGCTGGGTGTCGGCGACCGCGTCGGCGCCACGGGCCTCCGACGTGAAGCGGTGCACGCCGAGCGCCGAGCCATCGAGGCCATAGCGGGTCTGCCCGCCGGCAAAGGCGAACACGCAGGCGCTGGCGCAGAAGCCCGGACGGATGCGGCCGGAATTGTCGGCCACGCCGACGGCGGTGGCGAGTCCGTGAGCGCGGATGATCTCGCCCATCAGCACTCCCTGGTCGAGGTTGCCGCCGGGTGAGGACAGCAGGATCACGTCGCCCGGCTTGAGATGGGCCTCGCTGATCCGCTCGCGCAGCCAGCCGGCCGCCGCGGGTCCGATGTGGCCGCTGACGGCGAGCACGGCGCGCCTGTCGCCCAGCCCGGCAAGCACGGGGTCGGCGACCAGCGCCGCCGAAAGACTCGGCGAGATGTACTGATCCTTCCAGAACGACCAGGCGTCGGGTCGCGACAGGTCGCGGTAGGCGCGAATGCCCCCGCCGAGTAGGATTGCAACGAAGAAAATGACGGAAGCCAGCCGACGCCATCGGAACGCCGCAGGATAGCCGTCGGTCACTTGCTGGATTGGTTGGCGAGGAGGCGGAGCGGGGGCGACGTTCGCCGTGGTCCGCGGCGGCACGCGGGGGCCCGTCGGCGACTGCAGGAAGCGCGCGCCGTCGTGTTGTTCGTTCCCCGCTGACACGCGTCGATGCTCCCTCGCGGCGCTCGTGATGATCCGCCGCGACAACCTATATCGATCGACCGCGCGACACTATGGCGGCGCGGTCGCAAGCCGGGAGGATTTTGCAGGCCGCGCGCGAGCGCTCGTCAGCCTGCCCAGAGAAATGCCCTCGTCAGCGCAGCGCCGTCGCAGCCGCGCGCTTCGCCAGCGCCGCCTTGGCCGCGGCTGCCTTGGCGATCGCCTGCGTGCCATCCCAGCCGCCGGCGGGTGCCGGCACATTCACGGCGTCGTCGGGCTGCGGTTCGACCGTGAAGGTCTGGATCGCGAGCTTGGCCGCGGCGAGCGACTGGACATCGAGCCGCTTGGCGACATCGTCGCGCTTGCGCCCGGCATCGACGTCACCCTGCGCTGCGGCCAGGGTGAACCATTTGTAGGACTCGGCGAGGTTCTGTTCGACGCCGATGCCACGGGCATAGAGAATGCCGAGGTTGAACTGGCTGTCGGCGACGCCGCGCTCGGCGGCCTTGCGGAACCATTGCGAGGCGCTCTTGTAGTTCGCGCCCTTGCCGCCGCCGTCGGCATCCAGCACGGCGAGATTGTGCATCGCCTTGGCGCTGCCGCGCTCGGCGGCGACGACGTAGTAGCGGCGGGCGATGTCGGCGTCCTTCTTCACGCCGAGACCCTTCTCGTAGAAGGTGCCGAGACGGAAGACCGCCGGGATCAGCCCCGCCTGTGCCGCGCGGTCATACCACTTCGCGGCTTCCTCATAGTTCGCCGCGACACCCTTGCCCTCGGCAAAGCGCACGCCGACCTCGTAGGCGGCGGTCGGATCGCCCTTCAGAGCGGCGTTGCGCAGCGCCAGTCCGCCGACGGCATCAGGCAGCTTCTCGGAGGCGGGCACCTGCACCAGCCCGAGCTTCTGGCCGTTGGCGGCGGTTGGGATCGTGCCGGTGACATCAGTGGGGACGGCAGCGGGTACCGTGGCCGGCTTTTCGACGTCCTGCGGGATCGCGAGCATCGCGATCGTCTCCGCTTCGCTCGGCATGGCCCGGTTGTAGGACTGACGGTCGATCGGCGTCGGCGACGTCAACGACGGCACGCTCTGGTCGGGCGTCGTCGGCCGCGGCGACAGGCCCGGCGAGGCCGACGGCATTTGCGCCCGCGGCGCTTCGCCCTGGGTTTCCATCGGCGAGATCGGCGGCGGCGTGCTGCCGCTGTCGAGCAGCGACATCGCAAATTTGAAGGTGCCGAGCACGATCACCACGACGCTGGCACCGACCAGCAGCGAACGGATCTTCGACCCGATGGTCGAGACCTCCTCGTCACCCTCAGCTGTGAGAGCGAACGTCGGCTTGTCCTTGGGTTTGGCCTTGGGCTTGGCGACGTCGCTGGCGACTTCCTTGACGACGTCCTTGGGCGGCTCCTTGGCCTTCTCCTTCGGCTTGTCCTTCTTCGCCTTCTTGGCGTCAGCGGGCTGTGCGGCCGCCGCGGCCTGCGCCGCGCGGCGCGCAGCCGCGATGAAGCTCGACGTCGAGACCGGCTCCCGCTTGCCGGCGGGAAGCTCACTCAGGGCATCCTCGGACGCGGCGATCCGCTCCGCGGGCGATGCGGTCCGGCCAGGGGGACGGGTGCCCGGTTCGAGCGGATGATCCGGTGGCAGCTCGGGGACGATGACGGTCGCGCGGGGCGCCTGTGCCGCGTGCGGCTCCAGGATGTCGGCGATCGCTTTCGGCGGAATCGGCGGCGGCATGGTAGCCGCCGGCGCCTGAGCGGCGTGGAAGTCGCGCGAGGCGGCCGCGAACGCCTGTTGACCCGCGGCCGGAGCGACAATCTGTCCCGCTGGCTGCTCGGCCGCCGGATTGGGCAGCTCCGGCCGGTAGGCAGGCTCTGGCCTGGCCGGCTCGGCATGGGCCTGGGGCGCCGGCGCGCGTGCAGCCGGCATCGGCGACTCGATTGGCGGTGCCAGCGGCGGCAGCGCGGCCGGCGGGCCCGCGGTGGCGCGCACATTGCGCAGGTCGCCTTCGATCATGGCGAGGCGGTCGACGACGTGCCCCAGCGTGTTGTGGACGGCCTCGAGCGAGTCCTGGGTGTTGCGGTCGGTCTCGGTCTGGCTGAAGCGGATGTCGGACAGCTCGCGCTTGACCATGTCGATCAGGCCGCCGTCCTGCGACGTTTCGCGCTGCGACCGGCTCTCCGCCAGCGCTGCGAATGTCGCCTGCTGCCGTTCGAGATAGCGCAGGATGTCCTGCAGGCCGTCCTCGACGCGGGTCATGTTGCCGCCGCGCGGGTCGTTGGCGGCCTCGAGCCGCTCCAGCAGATAGCTGATCCGCTGTTCGAGATGGGTGATCGCCGATGAGCCGTCGTTGCCGACCTGCAGGCGGTCGATGCGGTCGGACAGGCCGCGCAGCGCGTCCTCGATCTGGGCGGTGTTGTCGCGCGCTGCCGGCGGCGGCTCGCGGCTCTCCAGCGTCGAGGTCAGCGCGGCGATGCGCTGTTCGAGCGCCGCAAAGGAATCATGGAACGACTCGTGATTGTCGCGCGCCTGCGTGACCTGGTCGACCTTCGACGACAGCTGCCGAAGATCGTCCGACAGCCGTTCCAGGGCGTCGTTGGAGGCGACATTGGCGACGATCGCACGCAGCGCCGCGATGGCGCTTTCGAGCTGCTGCACGGTGCCAGGGTCGTCATTGGCGCGCAGGATCAGGTCGAGCTTGGCGCCGAGATTGCGGATCGCCTCGTCATAGACGGCGAGCTGCTCGGCAGGCTTCAGCGAGCCGACGACCTCGCGGATGTCGGTCAGCGCGCGCTCGATCCCGGCCAGTGCCTGGCCGTCGACACCGGTGTTGCGGTTCTCGTCGATGCGGCGCGACAGCGAGCGAATCTCGTTCTCGATCGACTCGATCGCCCGGCGCGGCATCGCCTCGGTGATGGCGTGACGAATCTCGGAGAGCTCGTTGCGGAAGCCGGCGATCGACTGCTCGATGCCGTCGTCGGGGCGATGCAGCGCCTCGATCTGGCTCGTGATCTTCAGCAGATGGCGTTCGAGCAGTGAGAAATCGGGCGTGGGGGCGGCCGGTTGCGGCGGCGTCAGCGGCGCGCTGATCGGGGTCATCAACGGCGCTGCTGCGGATGCCATGGCAGGCGCGGTCGGCGGCGCCTGGTGCGGCGGCAGCGGGCGCGCATTGTCGAGCTCGCTCTGGCGGGCGCTGATCTCCGCGACGGCCACGTCGAACGAACCCGCGCTGAGCGGCTGGGCGGGCCGGTAGAGCTGCGCAGCGGCGCGCTCGACGCCGTCAGGACCACGATAGCGGTCTTCGGTGTCCGGCTTGCGCAGCGGCGTCGAGATCTGTGACAGGCGGGCGTCGAGCCGCGAGATCGCATCGTTCAGCTGACGCGCGACGCCCTGCTCGTCGCGTGGCGCATCCTTGCGCGCGACGGGGCGCGACATCTGCTCGATCTGCCGTGCGATGGAGTCGAGCCGCTGGTGGATGTCGGTCACCTCGCGGGCATCGCGGCTGACGGTCGGCGTGCTGCGCGGCGCGTGGCTGCCACGGAAGTCGGGCGGGGTAGATGCGCCGAGCGTGGAGTTGATCCAGTCGTTCAGCGTCATGCCGGCGCGTTGCGCCGCGGCCTCGGCCCTTTCACGGACGGACGGGTCGATGCCTTCATTACTCCACGGTACGCGCGAATTCATGTCTCGTCCGGTTCCGCTTCCAGCGCTCCACCAAGCGCCTCCAGCCTCTCCACGCGTCCCGGACATGAACATGAACGGGTCCGCGCAGATCGTCTGCTCCAGGTCCCGACTTTTGACTTTTACGGTAAATAACGCGTTAAGTTTACCGCCGGCGCGGTCAGAAGTTTTGCCCTATCGAACGGCGGGTATCAGCCGGCATTTTCACGCGATGATGGATCGAGCGATCGTGCGCTGCTGGCGCCGGATATCGTCGAGAGCGCGGTGATCGCTTCCTCGCACCATTCGGCCACCATGCGTTCGTGGCGCAGGCCGAGACGCAGGTTGAGGAGCTTGCCCATATCGGCCGGGGCCACGTTGCCGTCCGCATAATGCTTCTTGAGGATGCGATCGTAGCGCTCGGCGCGGTCGCGATGATGCTCGAGCCGCGCCATCAGGTCGGCCCGGATCGGCCCGATGTCGGCGGCGCCCAGTGCATAGAGCCGGACGAGAAGATCGTCCTTCGTCGAGGCCGGCGTGCTCGGCCGCGCCGCCCAGCTGCGAAACGCCGCGCGGCCCTCCGCGGTCAATGTGTAGACCAGCTTGTTGGGCTTGCCGGTCTGCACCACCTCGCGACCCTGGATGTAGCCGCGGTCGCGCAGCCGCGACAGCTCGCGGTAGATCTGCTGGTGGTCCGTCTTCCAGAAGAAGCCGATCGAGGAATCGAACGTCTTGGCGAGCTCGTAGCCCGTCATCGGATGTTCGGTGAGGCAGGCGAGGATGGCGTCGCCGAGGGCCATGGCCGGAAACTGCTCCCGTTTTTCTGATCGTGTTCTGCCCCGCTCCACGCTTGACATTATGCACATTGGCGCATATGCGTCAATGTGCATATGGGGTGGTTGTGGTGCTGGCCTGTTCCGCCCTGAGGAGACGCCCAATGACAATGACCGGCCTCGATGGATGGTACGGCTATATGAGGTCTCACGATCTCGGCGCGCTGCGGGAGCTGCTGCACCCGGACGCCGTGTTCGAGAGTCCCGTCGTGCATACGCCGCAGCGCGGCCGCGACATCACCTTCAAATATCTCGCGAGTGCTGAGAAAGTCTTAGGCGGTCCCGGATTCAAGTATGTCGGGGAGTGGCGTAACGCCACGGGCGCCGTGCTCGAATTCGAGAATGAGATCGAGGGCATCAAGCTCAACGGCGTCGACATCATCACCTTCGATGACGCCGGCCGCATTACCCATTTCAAGGTCATGGTGCGGCCGCTCAAGGCCATCAACCTGCTGCACCGCCTGATGGGCGAACAGCTGGCCGCGATGAGCAAGCCGTCGTGATGTGACCGACAGCCGCAAACGAATGGCTGCCGCAAGCTCTTAGAAGTCGCTACAGTCCGCGGCCAGCATTGCCTGCCGCGTCCGCACAATTTCAGTCTGAAACTTCAGCCTTCCTGCCGGAGACGCCGATGCCGATCTACAAAGCCCCCGTGGAAGATGTCACCTTCCTGCTCAACGACGTGTTCCAGATCGACCGCTACGACAATCTGCCGGGCTTCTCCGATGCCTCGGCCGATGTCCGCGAGGCGATCCTCGGCGAGGCCGCCAAGCTCGCCGAAGAGGTGCTGCACCCCCTGAATCGCGTGGGCGATCTCGAAGGCTGCAAGCGCCATGACGACGGCAGCGTGACCACGCCGAAGGGCTTCAAGGAGGCCTACAAGCAGATCGTCGAGGGCGGCTGGCTTGGCCTGTCGGCGCCGACCGAATATGGCGGGCAGGGCCTGCCGGTGACATTGAGCCAGACCGTCAACGAATTCCAGTGCTCTGCCAACATGGCGTTCTCGATGTATGGCGGCCTCACCATGGGCGCCACCGCCGCGCTGATCGTGCATGGCAATGAGGAGCAGAAGAAGACCTACGTGCCGAAGATGGTGGCGGGCGAGTGGACCGGCACCATGAACCTCACCGAGCCGCATTGCGGCACCGATCTCGGTCTCTTGCGCACCAAGGCGGTGCGCCAGCCCGACGGTAGCTTCAAGATCTCCGGCACCAAGATCTTCATCTCGGCCGGCGAGCATGACTTGGCTCCCAACATCATCCACCTCGTGCTCGCCCGCATCGAGGGCGCGCCGGCGGGCATCAAGGGCGTGTCGCTGTTCGTGGTGCCGAAATTCCTGGTCAATCCGGACGGCAGCGTGGGCGCGCGCAACGGCGTCAGCTGCGGCTCGATCGAGCACAAGATGGGCATCCACGGCAACTCGACCTGCGTGATGAACTACGACAACGCCACCGGCTGGCTGATCGGCGAAGAGAACAAGGGCATGCAGGGCATGTTCGTGATGATGAACGAGGCCCGGCTCGGCGTCGCCGTGCAGGGGCTCGCGCAGTCCGAGGTCGCCTATCAGAACGCGGTTGCCTATGCGCGCGAGCGCATCCAGGGCCGCTCGCTGACCGGCGCCAAGGCGCCGGACAAGGCGGCCGATCCGATCATCGTGCATCCCGACGTGCGCCGCACGCTCTTGTCGATCCGCGCCTTCAACGAGGCTGCGCGCGCCATGGTGGTGTGGACCTCGCTGAAGAGCGACGTCGCGCACCGCTCGCAGGATTCGAAGGATCGCCAGGCCGCCGACGACCATATGGGCCTGATGACTCCGGTCATGAAGGGCTACATGACCGACATGGGCTTCGCCAACGCGGTCCAGGCGCAGCAGATGTATGGCGGTCACGGCTACATCGCCGAGCACGGCATGGAGCAGTTCGTGCGCGATGCCCGCATCGCGATGATCTACGAAGGCGCCAACGGCATCCAGGCGCTGGATCTCGTCGGCCGCAAGCTGCCGCGCGACGGCGGCCGCGCCGTGATGGCGTTCTTCGCCGAGGTCGGCTCCTTCGCCAAGGAGCAGGGCGGCAATGATGCGATGAAGCCGTTCGTCGCTCCGTTGTCGACCGCGCTCGGCCATCTGCAGCAGGCCACGACCTGGCTGATGCAGAACGCGATGACCAAGCCGGACAATGCCGGCGCCGCCGCGACGGACTACATGCATCTCTTCGCGCTGGTCACCTTCGGCTACATGTGGGCGAAGATGGCCAAGGTCGCGCAGGACAAGATTGCGGCCGGCGACAGTTCGCCCTATCTGACCACGAAGCTGGTCACGGGCCGCTTCTTCATGGAGCGCGTGATCCCTGAGACGGCCGCGCATCTCGCCCGCCTGCAGGCCGGCTGTGCGACCGTGATGGAGCTGCCGGCGGAAGCCTTCTGATGCTGCGGCGGGAGCCGGTGCGCCGCTCGCGCGCCGGCTACCGTCGAACACCAACAACAACGAATCCGATCAGATGAGGAGGGCGTGATGCCTGAGGCCTTTATCTACGACCACGTGCGTACCCCCCGCGGCCGCGGCAAATCCGATGGCAGCCTGCATGAGGTGACCGCGCTCGCGCTCGCCACGGTGCCTTTGAAGGCGCTCAAGGACCGCAACAACATTCCCGAGGACGCGGTCGATGACGTCGTGCTCGGCGTGGTCGATCCGGTCGGCGAGGCCGGCTCGGACATCGCGCGTTTCGCCGCGCTGAATGCGGGTCTCGGCGACGCCGTCCCGGGCATTCAGATCAGCCGCTTCTGCGCCTCCGGCCTCGACGCCGTGAATTTCGCCGCCGCGCAGATCATGAGCGGCCAGCATGAGCTGGTCATCGGCGGCGGCGCGGAGTCGATGAGCCGCGTCGGCATCGGCGCCTCCGGCGGCGCCTGGCCGATGGACCCGTCGATGGCGGTGCCGGCCTACTTCATGCCGCAGGGTGTCTCCGCCGATCTGATCGCGACGAAGTACGGCTTCTCGCGCGACGACGTCGACGCCTACGCGGTGCAGAGCCAGCAGCGCGCGGCGAAGTCCTGGGAGGAAGGCCGCTTCGACAAGTCTGTCGTTCCGGTCAAGGACATCAACGGCCTGACCATCCTCGCCAAGGACGAGCACATGCGACCGTCGACGACGATGCAGTCGCTGGCGCAGCTGCAGCCGTCATTCGCGGCGATGGCGCAGATGGGCGGCTTCGATGCGGTGGCGATCCAGTCGCATCCGGAGATCGAGCGCGTCAACTACGTGCATCACGCCGGCAACTCCTCGGGCATCGTCGACGGCGCCGGTGCGGTGCTGCTCGGCAGCAAGGAGGCCGGGGCGAAGTATGGCATGAAGCCGCGCGCGAAAATCCGCGCCTTCGCCAATATTGGATCCGAGCCGGCGATGATGCTGACCGGCCCGGTCGACGTCACTGAGAAGCTGTTCGAGCGCTCCGGCATGAAGACCTCGGACATCGACCTGTTCGAGCTCAACGAGGCGTTCGCCTCGGTCGTGCTGCGCTACATGCAGGCGTTCGAGATCGACAAGGAGAGGATCAACGTCAATGGCGGCGCGATCGCGCTCGGCCATCCGCTCGGCGCCACTGGCGCGATGATCCTGGGCACCGTGCTCGACGAATTGGAGCGCACCGGCAAGGCCACCGCCCTGGTCACGCTGTGCATCGGCGGCGGCATGGGCACCGCGACCATCATCGAGCGGGTGTGACGAACCCCTAACGTAGGGTGGGCAAAGCGAAGCGTGCCCACCATCGTCTTCATCGACACCGTCGGTGGGCACGGCGCAAGGGCGCCTTTGCCCACCCTACGATCGCAGGATTTTTTGCCGCGCCGACCGGCTGCAGGCACGAGGGAGCACCACATGGCCTTCAAGAACTTCAAGCTCGAAACCGATGCCGACGGCATTGCGCTGATCACCTGGGACATTCCGGGACGTTCGATGAACGTGCTGGACGAGACCTCGGCGATCGAACTCGAGACCATCGTCAAGGAGACCACTGCTGACGCCGCCATCAAGGGCGTCGTCATCACCTCGGCCAAGGAGGCGTTCTGCGCCGGCGCCGACCTGTCCATGCTCGAGGGCATGAACCGCACCTATGCCGAGGTGCTGAAGGGCAAGGGCGAGGAAGCCGCCAACCAGATGCTGTTCGACAACAGCCGGCGCTTCTCGCAGATCTACCGGGCGATGGAGACCTCCGGCAAGCCGTGGGTCGCCGCGATCAACGGCCTCGCGCTCGGCGGCGGCTTCGAGCTGACCTTGGCCTGCCATCACCGCGTCGCGGCCGAGAACCCGAAGACCCGTCTCGGCCTGCCCGAGATCAAGGTCGGCCTGTTCCCCGGCGCCGGCGGCACCCAGCGCGTGCCGCGCATCGTGCAGCCGCAGGACGCGATGAACCTGCTGTTGAAGGGCGAGGCGCTGACGCTCGACAAGGCCAAGGCGCTGAAGCTGGTCGACGCCATCGTTCCGGCGGCTGACCTCATCAAGGCCGCCAAGGACTGGATCAAGGGCGGCGGCAAGGCCGTTCAGCCGTGGGACGAGAAGGGCTTCAAGCTGCCCGGCGGCCCGGTGTTCTCGAAGAACGGCATGATGATGTTCCCGGCCGGCAACGCCATCTACCGCCGCGAGACCTACGACAACTATCCGGCCGCGCGCGCGATCATGAGCTGCGTCTATGAGGGCCTGCAGTTGCCGATCGACGCCGCGCTGCGCGTCGAGTCGCGCTACTTCGCCCACATCCTGCGCTCCAAGGAAGCCGCAGCGATGATCCGCAGCCTGTTCCTGTCGATGCAGGAATTGAACAAGGGCGCGCGTCGTCCGGCCGACGTGCCGCCAAGCAAGCTGAAGAAGATCGCCGTGATCGGCGCCGGCTTCATGGGCGCATCCGTCGGCTACGTCTCGGCGCGCGGTGGCCTCGAGGTCGTGCTGATCGACCGCGACCAGGAGAGCGCCGACAAGGGCAAGGCGCATGCGCAGAGCGTGGTCGATGGTCTGGTCAAGAAGGGCCGCGCCAAGCCGGGCGAGGCGGAGGCGATCATGGGCCGCATCACCGCGACCGCCGACTACGCCGCGCTGAAGGATTGCGACCTGGTCATCGAGGCCGTGTTCGAGGACCGCAAGGTCAAGGCCGAGACCTACGCCAAGGCGCAGCAGCATCTGAAGGACGGCGCGATCTTCGCCTCCAACACCTCGACCTTGCCGATCACCTCGCTGGCCGAGGAGTTCAAGGACCAGGGCCGCTTCATCGGCATTCACTTCTTCTCGCCGGTCGAGAAGATGATGCTGGTCGAGATCATCATGGGCAAGGCCACCGGCGACGTCGCGCTCGCGACCGCGCTGGACTATGTCCGCACCATCGGCAAGACGCCCATCGTGGTCAACGACTCCCGCGGCTTCTTCGCCAACCGCTGCGTGATGCGCTACATCGCCGAGGGCAACGAGATGTTCCTCGAAGGCGTGCCGCCGGCGATGATCGAGAACGCGGCCAAGATGGCCGGCATGCCGGTTGGTCCGCTGTCGCTGTCGGACGAGGTCGCGCTCGATCTCGGCCTCAAGATCATGAAGGCGACCGAGCACGATCTCGGACCCAACGCGATCAACCAGGACCACAAGAAGCTGATGGTCGAGCTGGTCGAGAAGCAGGGTCGCTTCGGCCGCAAGAACGCCAAGGGCTTTTACGACTATCCCGAGAAGGGCAAGGGTCAGAAGAGCCTGTGGCCGGATCTCGCCAAGCTCCAGCCCAAGCATCTCGATCCCGACACGCTGGACGTCGAGGAGCTGAAGCAGCGCTTCCTGGTGGTGCAGGCGGTGGAGGCTGCGCGCACCGTCGAGGACCACGTCATCACCGACGTGCGCGAGGCCGATGTCGGCTCGATCCTCGGTTTCGGCTTCGCGCCGTTCACCGGCGGCACGCTGTCCTACATCGACTTCATGGGCACCAAGAAGTTCGTCGAGCTGTGCCACAAGTTCACAGAGAAGTACGGCTCGCGCTTCGCCCCGCCGAAGCTGCTGGAAGAGATGGCCGCCAAGGGCGAAACCTTCTACGGCCGCTTCCCGCCGAAGAAGGCGGCGGCTTGACGATTGCGGGCTGCCTGATGAGTCTCGATAGCACCGCATCGACGGTGCGCTCTCCTCCCCGCAAGGGGGAGGGGAGCTCACCGGCTTCGTGGCATCGCAATCGCTTCGGTAAGAAGCAATCGCTCACCCCGCCTTCATCAGCCCTTCCTTGGTCAGCGCCTCCTGCACCTTCGGCCGCGCGGCGACGCGGTTCTTGTAGGCCACCAGATTCGGCATCGCCGACAGGTCGAACTTCATCCGGTCCGCCCAGGTCAGGATGGTGAACAGATAGCCGTCGGCGACCGTGAACTGCTGGCCCATCAGATAGTCGTGGCCGGCAAGCTGGCCGTCGATATATTTGAACTTGCCGATCACGCGGTCCTTGAAGAACGCCTTGGCGTCGTCGGCGAGCACCGGCGAGAACATCGGGCTGAAATTCTTGTGCAGCTCCGAGGTGATGAAGTTCAGCCACTCCAAGAGCTTGTAGCGCTCGCCGCTGTCGCGCGCCGGGGCGAGGTTCTTGGTCGCCGCCCGGTCGGCGATCATCTGGACGATGACCGGGCCTTCGGTCACGATCTCGCCGCTCGGCAACCCGAGCGCCGGCACCTGGCCCTTCGGATTGACCTTGAGGTAATCGTCGCCATTTTCCAGGGTCTTGGCGCGCAGATCGACCTTGACGAGATCGTAGGGCAGGCCGGCCTCGAGCAGGGCGATGTGGGGCGAGAGCGAGCAGGCGCCGGGTGAATAATAAAGCTTCATTGGGTATTCCCTCCGTGAGACCATCGTCGTGGTTGGAACCGATCGCGGCGTCACACCCGCCCTTACATGCACTTGCATGGAATAGTCAAGATTGATGCAGGTGCATCGAATGCGCTAGAACGAGGACCTGAAGGATACGAGCCGGCCCATGAAACGCAAACCATCGACCGAGGCGACCGCCGCCTGGATCCGCCTGATGCGGGTCCAGAGCCGGGTGCTGGACTGCGTCGAGCAGGAGCTGAAGAAGGCCGGTTTTCCGCCGCTCGCCTGGTATGATGCGCTGCTGGAGCTGTCCCGGGCCCCCGCGGGCGAGCTGCGCCCGGTCGAGCTCGAGCGGCAGATGCTGATCCCGCAATATTCCACTTCCCGGCTGATCGACCGGCTGGTCGAAGAAGGTCTGGTCGTCCGGCGCGAATGCAAGATGGACAAGCGCGGCCAGTTCGTCGAGATCACCGAGGCCGGACGCGAGCTGCAGAAGCGGATGTGGTCGGCCTATTCCGCCGCGATCGAGAAGCATGTCGGCTCCAAGCTGTCGGATACCGACGCCGCCAAGCTTTGCATGCTGCTGGATCGGCTTGGCTGCTCCTGTGGTCAGGCCGCTCCGTTGGCGGCTGGAGAGGGCGCGGCGACCCGATGAAGCATCCGTTCCCATTCACATCCGCGGCCCCCTGGGGTCCGCGGCCTTTCCTGTCACCACGCGCGACCCTCGAAGCGCTTCTGAACCGAGACTCCCATGGCGCGTGACCAGATCGATATGACCCCGCTGCAGTCGCGCGACGAGCTGGTGGCGTGGCTCGCGGCCGGCGTGAAGCCGCCGTCCGCCTTCCGCATCGGGACCGAGCACGAGAAGACGCCGTTCACGCTCGACGGTCACCGCCCGGTCCCTTACGAGGGTGCGCGCGGCATCGGCGCGCTGCTCGAAGGCATGAAGCTCCTGCTCGGCTGGGAGCCGATCATGGAGCGCGGCAACATCATCGGGCTCTATGATGTCACCGGCGGCGGCGCCATCTCGCTGGAGCCGGGCGGCCAGTTCGAGCTGTCGGGCGCGCCGGTCGAGACCGTGCACCAGACCCATGCGGAACTAATGGCGCATCTGGCGCAGGTACGCGAGATCGCAACTCCGCTCGGCATCGGCTTTCTCGGCTTGGGCATGACGCCGTCCTGGTCGCGCGCCGAAATTCCCCTGATGCCCAAGGGCCGCTACAAGATCATGACCAGCTACATGCCGAAGGTCGGCCGTTACGGCCTCGACATGATGTACCGGACCTGCACCGTTCAGACCAATCTCGACTTCTCCTCCGAAGCCGACATGGTCAAGAAGCTCAGGGTCTCGGTGGCGCTGCAGCCGATCGCGACCGCACTGTTCGCCAATTCGCCATTCACCGAAGGCAAGCCGAACGGCTTCCTGTCGTTCCGCTCCGAGATCTGGCGCGACACTGACAATCAGCGCTCGGGCATGATCCCGTGGGCGTTCGAGGACGGCATGGGCTTCGAGCGCTGGGTCGACTACGCGCTCGATGTTCCCATGTATTTCGTGAAACGCGAGGAGACCTATATCGACGTCTCCGGCACCTCGTTCCGCGACTTCTTCGAAGGCAAGAACCCGGCGATGCCGGGCGAGCGTCCGACGCTGTCGGATTGGGCCAATCACCTCTCGACGATCTTCCCGGAGGTGCGCCTGAAGCGCTATCTGGAAATGCGCGGTGCCGACGGTGTGCCGTGGGGCCGGCTGCCGGCGCTGCCGGCGTTCTGGGTCGGCCTGCTCTACGACGACGTCAGCCTCGACGCGGCCTGGGACCTGGTCAAGACCTGGACCGCGTTCGAGCGCCAGAACCTGCGCGACGACGTGCCGCGCCTCGGCTTCAAGGCGCGTATTCGCAATCGCTACGTGTTCGAGATCGCCAAGGAATGCCTCACCCTGGCGCATCTCGGCCTGCGCCGGCGCGGCCGCATCGACCATCTCGGCCGCGACGAGAGCCGCTATCTCGAGCCGCTCGACCAGATCATCGATTGCGGCCGCTCGCCGGCCGAGGAGATGCTGGAGAAGTTCGACGGCCCGTGGGGCGGCTCGGTCGAGCCGGCCTACGACGAATATGCGTTCTGATCGGAACGGCTGAGCCTGCGACCGTCGCAGGTTCGCTGCGCCGCCTGCTCCACGTTGAGGCGGCTGGCGGCTTGGGTCCGCTGTTTTTTGTTGCGATTTGTGTCCCAGGTTCGATTCAGCGCCTGGGCGCCGCTGCGTTGCCTTCCGCTGCTCCCACCGGTCCGAGCCGTTCATCCGCCATACAGGTTCGTGGCGATCAAATGACTGCCTAAAAACTCGCAAGAAAACTCGAACACTAACAATGGGTCGGATGGTTCAGCGGCGGCGCGTGGGGCGCTTCATCGGGGCATGGCTGAGGGCACTGGCGTGCCTGTTCGCGGCTGTGTGCCTGACGCCGGCTTCAGCCCAGACCTATTCCGATCGCCCCGGCGGCGACTATATGAGCGCGCCGATCACCTCCGGCGACCCGGCCGATTGCGCGCTGCTGTGCGAGCACGACCGGCGGTGCCGCGCCTGGAGCTTCAACTATCCGACCGTGATGGAAGCGGGTGCGGTGTGCTGGCTCAAGAACAGCGTGCCGGCGCGCGTGCCGGACAATTGCTGCGTTTCCGGCGTGCGTGGCGCGGGCGTCGTCGAGATCCGCAACGATGCGGTCGAGACGTCGATCGACCGTCCCGGCGGCGACTACCGCAGCTTCGACATCAAGACCACCGATCTGAAGGGCGGCGACAAGGCCGAGAAGGCCGCCGACAAGGGCGACAAGAGCAGCGGTGACAAGGCGGCGGACAAGAAGGAAGAGAAGGCCGCCGACGCCGAGGAGATCTGCAAGGCCGCCTGCACCGGCGACAACAAATGCCGGGCCTGGACCTTCTCGCGGCCCGGCTATGCCGGCAAGGAGGCGCATTGCTTCCTGAAGAAGGAGATCAAGCCGCCGCGGCGCCGCGCGGGGTTCACGTCAGGCGTGGTGCGATAGCGCGGGGCGACGAGGGCCGCTATTTTGCGGGCCGGCTATAGGACGGCAAACAAAGATGCCTGCGTCCCTGTCGTTTCACGTGTTGGTCCAACAATGTTAGTCTTCCGCGACGATCACGGTGATCTCAGGCCACAGTGCCTTCCAACGTTCCGCCTTGGCGATGTAGTTCGTCGCCGAGAAATTGGCCGTGTGGTTCGGCCGCACGATCATCTGCGCGATGTCACCGAGGCCCTTGGGCGCATAGAGCTCATATCCATCGGCGGCGGGGCGGAGCCCGACCTGCGTGTTGACGGTGAGAAACCGGTCGATTCCATCGGTTGATCGCGACACGGCGGAGTAGGGACGACCGTGCTTGGCGGGATACCAGAGATGGACGCGGGCCTGGTTGCGCACCTCCACCTTGGCTTCGATGTCATGGAGGCAGGATGTGATGCGCCGGATGACGGCGTCCTCAGCATCCCACGACGTATCCGGATCGAAATAGAAGATGTCGTAGTCGTTGATGCCGTGATCGATCGGACGGCCGGTCCGCACGTTCCAGACGCTCTGAGTCAGGCAGCCGGCGACGACCCAGGCATCGGGCACGGCCGTTTCACGCAGCACGCGCATGATCGCGGTGTTGACGGGGTTGCGCAGCGCGGCTGCGATGAAATCGTCTTTGGTCATGATGGTCGAAGGCATCAGAACATGGGTGCCGTCGACACGTTCAATACACGAGATGGAGAACGGCGTGCAGCCCGTTTCAGCCGCGATCGAACACGGCTACGGCTCTCCTTGACGCCAGGGCCCGCCACTGCCGGCGCAACAGCGGCTCTGCGTCGGCGCGCTTCGCCTTCGACAGGCGCAGCAACACGATCGGATAGTCGCGGTAGTGATCGGTGAAATAGAACAGCTTTGGGCGCGTCTCGACCAGCATCGCGCGTTCATCCAGCAGTACGCCGGGCAGGACGAGGCTGTCCCCGTCCTCCTTCAGCCGCGCCAGCATCTTCTTGCGCACCTTCAGCGCGGGCGTCCCGTAGGACGTGCCGTCCTCGACCTCCGGCCATGTCAGCGCAAGCGCCCTGACATCGTCGAAGGTCACGGCCGCGATCCGCTCAGCGCACCGCGGTGAAGAAGCGATCCAGCCGGAAGCCCGACAGCCAGGCCCAGACCGGCTGGTTCTTGAAGCCGAGGTCCCAGGAGCCGACCACCGCATCGGCGCGGCCCACGAGGTTGTCGATCGGCAGCAAGCCAACGCCGCCGTCGCGCAAGGCAACGCGGCTGTCGGCGGAGTTGTCTCTGTTATCGCCGAGCACGAACAGCTTGCCGGGCGGAACGGTCACCTCCGGGGTGTTGTCGAGCCGGCCGTTGTCGCGCATCTTGAAGATCAAATGCGACACGCCGTTCGGCAGCGTCTCGACGTAACGATAGGCCGGCTCGTTACGGCCGGTGTCGTCCTCGGCATCGCCGATGCCGTCCGGCTTCAGCGCGGCTGCCTGGCCGTTGATGTAGAGCTGGCCCTGGCGCATCTGGATGCGGTCGCCGGGCAGGCCGACGACGCGCTTGACCCAGGCCTGTGAGGTGTCGCCGGGCCAGCGGAACACGACGACGTCGCCCCGCTTCGGCGTTTCGCCGAACAGGCGGCCGGTCTCGGGCAGCGTGATCTGCATCGGCAGCGACGAGGTGCCGTACCCATAGGGGAATTTCGACGCCAGCAGGGCGTCGCCGATCATCAGGGTCGGCTCCATCGAGCCGGACGGCACGTAGAACGGCTCGGCGATCGCGCCCTTGGCGACGAACACCACCATCACCACGGCGGCGAGTTGCGCAAGCTGACCGCCCCAAGTGGTTTCCTTACGCACGGCCTTGGTTCCGATCTTGCTCGTGGACATCTTGTCGAGGCTCATCGGCCCGTGCCTCCAACGGTGATGCGATCCATGCGAAGCGTCGGCTGACCGACGCCGACCGGCACGCCCTGGCCGTTCTTGCCGCAGGTGCCGATGCCGGTATCGAGCGACAGATCGTTGCCGATCATGCTGATGCGGTTCAAATCCGTCGGGCCGTTGCCGATCAGCATCGCGCCCTTCACCGGCGCACCGACCTTGCCGTTCTCGATCCTGTAGGCCTCGGTGCACTGGAAGACGTATTTGCCCGAGGTGATGTCGACCTGGCCGCCGCCGAAATTGACGGCATAGATGCCGTTCTTGACGGATGCGATGATTTCGGCCGGGTCGTGCTCGCCGGCCAGCATGTAGGTGTTGGTCATGCGCGGCATCGGCACATGTGCGTAGCCCTGGCGGCGGCCGTTGCCGGTCGGCGCCATGTTCATCAGCCGCGCGTTCTGGCGGTCCTGCATGTAGCCGACGAGAATGCCGTCCTCGATCAGCAAGGTACGGCTGGTCGGCGTGCCCTCGTCGTCGATCGACAGCGAGCCGCGGCGCGAGGCCATGGTGCCGTCATCGACCACGGTGACGCCCTTGGCGGCGACCGGCTTGCCCAGCAGTCCGGCAAAGGCCGAGGTCTTCTTGCGGTTGAAGTCGCCCTCGAGGCCGTGGCCGACGGCCTCGTGCAGCATCACGCCGGGCCAGCCGGCCCCTAACACGACGTCCATCTCGCCGGCGGGGGCGGGGACAGACTCCAGGTTGACCAGCGCCTCGCGCAGCGCGCCGTCGGCGGCCTCGCGCCACGCCTTGGTCTCGATGAAGCGCGCATAGGCCTCGCGGCCGCCATAGCCCTTGCCGCCGCTCTCCTGGCGATCACCCTGGCCGGCGACGACGGAGATGTTCACGCGCACCAGCGGGCGGATGTCGCGATAGCTCTCGCCGTCGGGCCGCAGGATCTCCACGACCTGCCAGGTCGCGCCCAGGCTCACCGTCACCTGGCGCACGCGCGGATCCTTGTCGCGCAGATACGCGTCGATCTCGCCGAGCAGCTTGACCTTGGTTTCGAAGCCCGGGGCGTCCAGCGGATTGTCGTCGCCATAGAGCCGGACGTTGGTGTGCGGCGGTGCGCTCGCGAACGTGCCGGAATAGCCGCCCCTGACCGCGCTCACCGCATCGGCGGCGCGCATCAGGGCCGGCAGCGACACGTCGGAGGAATGGGCATAGCCGACCGCGTCGTCCTTCACCGCGCGCAGGCCGAAACCCTGGCTGGTGTCGTAGGTCGCCTGCTTCAGCCGGCCATTGTCGAAGGTCAGCGCCTCGGTCTGGCTGTATTCGAAGAACAATTCGCCGTCATCGGCGCCGGCCAGGCCGCGCGCGACCTCGCTCCGGACCGCATCGCGATCCAGATTGGCGCGCTCGAGCAGGGAAGTGGTGGGAGCAGTCATGTTTCAATCCGTTGTCGGAGCGTTCATTCCAAGATAGTTGTTTTGACGCCGGGGCGCGAGGGGCTGGATGATTACCGAACTGACATGGTTGAGATCGTTCCCATCACGTCCGCTCACATCGAGAGCTTCCACCGCACGCTCGATCGTGTCGCGCGCGAGCGGCGCTATTTGTCGTTCGTGCAGGCGCCGCCGCTGGAGTCCACGCGCGCCTTCATTCTGAACAACATCCACGAGGGATATCCGCAATTCGTCGCTCTCTCGGCCGGGGAGGTGGTCGGCTGGTGCGATGTGACGCCCAAATCGGGGCCAATCGATGCCCGGATCGGGGTGCTCGGCATGGGCTTAATGCCGCAGTTCCGGCACCAGGGCCTCGGCAGGCGACTGATGGCGGCGGCGCTCGAGGCCGCGCGGGCGGCCGGCTTCTCGCGTGTCGAGCTCACGGTTTATCGCAGCAACACCAACGCTATCCGGCTGTACCAGAAGGCCGGATTCCTGCTCAAGGCGGTGCAGCCGCGGGAGCCCGGCGATGACGGGTTCGACAAGACCCTGCTGGTGATGGCGCTGGCGCTCGACGGCCCGCGCTGAGGCCGCGGCGCGCGCATACAGACGCGCGAACTCACGGCTCGATCACGGCATCGTGCGCGGGAGGGGCCTGTCAATCGTGGCCAACGTCAGGGCAGCTTGTCGAAGCCTTCGGCGAGTCCGTTGAGGCTCAGCGGGAAGCCGATCCCTTCCTCCGGCGTCTCGAAGATGATGAAGGTCGCGGTCTTCGCCGTCTTGAGCTGGCCGAGCAGCTTGTCCTCCAGCACCACCTCGGCGACGCAGCCATTGGGCAGGCAGCGCACGAAGCCGGCGCGGCCGACGTCCTGGTTGTCGAGCTTCAGGCCGAGGCCGGAGGGCAGCAGCACGCCCAGCGGCGCCACCACGCGCATCAGCCGGCTCTTCTGGTCGGCGGTCTTCAGCATGATCACGGTGAGGCCGGCATTGGAGCGGTCCTCGGCCACGACGCTCTGGATCAGCGCGCACTGCTCGCTCTGCGCGCCCGGCGGCGTGTCGCAGCGGATCTGCCAGTCGCCATGCACCGAGCGCACCGCGCCCTGCGCCAACGCCGCGTGCGGCGCGCCGATCACCGTCGCGGCCATCAGCGCGATCGCCGTTGCTGCGGCGGAGGCCATTGCGGCGACACGCGTGAGTCGCGCGCGCACCGCGCTGAATCGGTACAAACGGCGCGAGTCATTCGCAGCTGGGGTCGACATGTCAGCTGTCCTGTCCGTTGAAACCCTGATCCGGGTCGGTGCCATGACAATTTCCTGTGGGTGATCTGCGCGTCCGACGCCATGATACGGCAATGATGGCGTCTTGAGGACAGCGTCACCGGCGTAAGGCACGAAACGATACCAAATATGGCCGCACCCCAGTGGGCGCTGCCGCAGCGCCTCGCCGAATCAGCCTCGCAAACGGCCGTGTCCCGTTTGCCTACATCGCGCCGCACGCCTGTCAAGCGCCCGTTGCCCGCGAAATCACGGCATGCGGCAATCTCCCGGAAAATACGCCTGTCGCAACGAACAGCGCGGCGCGCGATATCCGGCGCAAGACTGCATTGCGATAGATCAAGAATTATGGTTTGAGAAGAAAGATTTCGTCATTCCAGTGAACTGGCCCAGGTGCTTTTCTATGCATCCGCCCGAAGGCCATTTGTCAGGAGAGCGGATCGAACGGCGCGCCGCCGCGTGAAGCGGGCGGTGCGCTGAGGGGGAAAGTTCTGAAGGGAGCGCGACGGCATGAAGATGTCGAAAGGCCAATTGAGCGCCTTGCTGGGATTGGCTGTAACGGGCATGACGCTCGTGTCGGGTGGAGCGGCGTTTGCTGAAACGGGGCAGCCGGCGCCATGGGAAGTCAAGCTGCAGGAGGCTGCGACGCCGGTGATGGAGAACATCACCTGGTTCCACGGTCTGCTGCTGACGATCATCACCATCATCACGCTGTTCGTGCTGGCGCTGCTGATCGCCGTGGTGGTCAAGTTCAACGCGCGCGCCAATCCGGTGCCGTCGCGGACCACCCACAACACGCTGCTCGAAGTGGCGTGGACGCTGATCCCGGTGCTGATCCTCGTCACCATTGCGGTGCCGTCGTTCCGCCTCTTGTTCCTCGAGCTCGACGTGCCGAAGGCCGACCTGACCATCAAGGCGACCGGCAAGCAGTGGTACTGGAGCTACGCCTATCCCGACAACGGCAAGTTCGAGTTCGACTCGCTGATGGCGCAGGACAAGAAGCCGCGCCTGCTGGCGGTCGACAATGAGATGGTCGTGCCGGTCAACAAGGTGATTCGCGTCCAGACCACCGGCGCCGACGTCATCCACTCCTTCGCCGTGCCGTCCTTCGGCATCAAGATCGACGCCATTCCCGGCCGCCTCAACGAGACCTGGTTCAAGGCGACCAAGGTCGGCATGTATTACGGCCAGTGCTCCGAGCTGTGCGGCAAGGATCACGCCTACATGCCGATCGCGGTGCGCGTCGTGAGCGACCAGGAATTCACCGCCTGGGTCGAGGACGCCAAGAAGAAGTACGCCAGCGCGCCCGCGAGCACCTACGCGTCGGCTGCGGGCATATCGCAGTAGCGCGCGGGGACGAGCGCTTAGGATTGAGGGCCGCCTCGCGCGGCCTACGGGGACACTGAGGATTGGACAATGGCGACGAACGCGACGACCCTGACCGGCCATGACGATCACGCGCACGACCATCCGACCGGATGGCGCCGCTGGATCTATTCGACCAACCACAAAGACATCGGCACGATGTATCTGATCTTCGCGGTGTGCGCCGGCATCATCGGCCTCGTCATGTCGGTCGCGATCCGCATCGAGCTGATGTATCCGGGCGTGCAGTTCTTTCACGAGAACCACACCTACAACGTGTTCGTGACCTCGCACGGCCTGATCATGATCTTCTTCATGGTCATGCCGGCGATGATCGGCGGCTTCGGCAACTGGATGGTGCCGCTGATGATCGGTGCGCCGGACATGGCGTTCCCGCGCATGAACAACATCTCGTTCTGGCTGCTGCCGGCCTCGTTCGCGCTGCTGCTGACCTCGACCTTCGTCGAGGGCGAGCCCGGCGCCAACGGCGTCGGCGCCGGCTGGACGATGTATGTGCCGTTGTCGACCTCGGGTCATCCGGGACCGGCGGTGGATTTCGCGATCCTGTCGCTGCATCTCGCCGGTGCGTCGTCGATCCTCGGCTCGATCAACTTCATCACCACGATCTTCAACATGCGTGCGCCGGGCATGACCCTGCACAAGATGCCGCTGTTCGTGTGGTCGATCCTGGTGACGGTGTTCCTGTTGCTGCTGTCGCTGCCGGTGCTCGCCGGCGCCATCACCATGATGCTGACCGACCGCAATTTCGGCACCACCTTCTTCGATCCGGCCGGCGGCGGCGACCCGCTGCTGTTCCAGCATCTGTTCTGGTTCTTCGGCCATCCGGAAGTGTACATCCTGATCCTGCCCGGCTTCGGCATGATCAGCCAGATCGTGTCGACCTTCTCGCGCAAGCCCGTGTTCGGCTATCTCGGCATGGCCTACGCCATGGTCGCGATCGGCGGCATCGGCTTCGTGGTGTGGGCGCACCACATGTACACGGTCGGCATGTCCTCGGCGACGCAGGCCTATTTCGTCGCCGCCACCATGGTGATCGCGGTGCCCACCGGCGTGAAGATCTTCTCCTGGATCGCCACGATGTGGGGCGGCTCGATCGAATTCCGCGCGCCGATGCTGTGGGCGGTGGGCTTCATCTTCCTGTTCACGGTCGGCGGCGTCACCGGCGTCGTGCTGGCGAATGCCGGCGTCGACCGCGTGCTGCAGGACACCTATTACGTCGTCGCGCACTTCCACTACGTGCTGTCGCTCGGCGCGGTATTCGCCATCTTCGCGGGCTGGTACTACTGGTTCCCGAAGATGTTCGGCTACATGTACAACGAGACCATCGCCAAGGCGCACTTCTGGGTGACCTTCGTCGGCGTCAACCTGGTGTTCTTCCCGCAGCACTTCCTCGGCCTGTCGGGCATGCCGCGCCGCTACATCGACTATCCCGATGCCTATGCCGGCTGGAATCTGGTGTCGTCGATCGGCTCCTACATCTCGGCCTTCGGCGTGCTGATCTTCATCTACGGGGTCGTCGACGCCTTCATGCGCAAGCAGCAGGCGGCGAACAATCCGTGGGGACCGGGCGCGACGACCTTGGAATGGACCCTGTCCTCGCCGCCGCCGTTCCACCAGTTCGAGGTGCTGCCGAAGGTGCAGTAAGCCCGATCTCTCCGACGCGGCGCCCATCCGGCGCCGCGTCGATATCCGCCGGTGGTGCGCCCGATGGTTTGCCGGATGGAGTCTTGAATCGAGGTTCTGGCGCGCCCTGCGTCAGAGCCGTTTGAATTGAAGCCTGTGAATTGAAGTCTGGATTCGTCGTGTCGGTCATCGATCAGAACGCCATTGCCGTCGGCCCGCGGATTTCCGAGGCCGATGTCGGCGATTATCTCGCGCTCCTGAAGCCGCGGGTGATGTCGCTCGTGATCTTCACGGCGTTGATCGGCCTGCTGATCGCCCCGGGCCATTTCCACCCGGTGCTCGCCATCACCTCGCTGCTGTGCATCGCGGTCGGGGCCGGGGCCTCCGGGGCGCTGAACATGGCGCTGGAAGGCGACATCGACTCGCTGATGTCGCGCACCGCCAACCGCCCGATCCCGCGCGGCCGCGTCACCCGCCAGGAGGCCCTCGCCTTCGGCATCACGCTGTCGTTCTTCTCGGTGCTGACGCTGGGCATCCTCGTCAACTGGTTCGCCGGCGCGCTGCTCGCCGTCACCATCTTCTTCTACGTCGTCATCTACACGCTGTGGCTGAAGCGCTGGACCGCGCAGAACATCGTCATTGGCGGCGCCGCCGGCGCCCTGCCGCCGGTGGTCGCCTGGGTGTCGGCCACCGGATCGATCGCGCCGGAGCCGCTCTGGCTGTTCCTGATCATCTTCTTCTGGACCCCGCCGCATTTCTGGGCGCTGGCACTGTTCCGCAGCGACGATTACGCCCGCGCCGGCGTGCCGATGCTGCCGGTGGTCGCCGGCCCCGATGCGACCCGGCTGCAGATCCTGCTCTACACGATCGTGCTGGTGGCGGTCGCGCTGGCGCCCTGGCCGCTCGGCTATTTCGATGCCGTCTACGGCGTCGTCTCGCTGGCGCTCGGCGCCGGCATGCTATGGCTCGCGATCGAGGTGTTCCGCAAGCGCGAGCGCAGCACCTCGCTGCGCGCCAACCGCAAGTTGTTCGCCTTCTCGATCCTTTACCTGTTCGCGCTGTTCGCGACGCTCGGGCTCGAAGCGGTCGCGCGCATGATCGCGCCGCTGATCTGGTAAGAGGCGCGAGACTGGAAAACATGGCGATTACGATGGCAGATCCGAACGAGCAAGAGGGCATCGTCCTCACCGAGGCGCAGCTGCGCAGCCGCCGTCGCCGCTCGATCGCGATTGCGCTCGCGCTCGGCGTGCTGGTGGTGCTGTTCTTCGCGGTGACCATGGTGAAGGGTCCCGCGGTGCTGAATCGGCCGATGTAGAGACGCGATGCAGGACAGGGCGAAGCAGACCGCAATGGAGACAACCGACCAGATCGTTCCGGCGACAGCGCCGGCCGCGCCGCGCCGCGGCCTCGGCCGCGATGCGCTGGTCGGCGGCATCTGCGGCGCCGTCGTGGTGCTGATGGTCGGCGCGTCCTATGCCGCCGTGCCGTTCTACAACTGGTTCTGCCGCGCCACCGGCTTCAACGGCACCACGCAGGTCGCGACCGCGGCGCCGTCGTCGGCGCCGCTGGCGCGCCGGATCGGCATCCGTTTCGATGCCAATGTCGCCGGCGGGCTGCCGTGGAAGTTCGAGCCGGAGAAGACCGAGATCGAGGTCGCGATCGGCGAGGTGGTCACGGTCTACTACAAGGTCACCAACCAGGCGGCGCGCACCACCATGGCGCAAGCGGCCTACAACGTGACGCCGCTGACGTCGGGCGCCTATTTCCAGAAGATCAACTGCTTCTGCTTCACCGAACAGACCATGGCCCCGGGCGAGACCCGTGAGATGCCTGTCGTGTTCTACGTCGATCCGGCGATCACGGCCGATCACGAGAATGACGGGCTGAAGACGATCACGCTGTCCTACACCTTCTATCCCGTTCGCGACGCCGAGCCCAAGCCGATCGCCGCGGGCGAGCCGGACAAACCGCGGGGCAACCTGTGACCGCGCGGACGTCCGATATCCGGGGACCATTGCTGTTGAACGACACCGTGCCGGCGCGACCGGCATCGATCTGGGGAGAGACCTGACATGGCTGAGGCGCACGCCAAGCATCACGACTACCATCTCGTCGACCCGAGCCCCTGGCCGTTCGTCGGCTCGGTCTCGGCCTTCATCATGGCGTTCGGCGCGATCGGCTGGATGCACAAGATGTTCGGCGCCGCGCCGGTCGTGTTCGGCATCGGCACCATCGGCGTGCTCTACACCATGGCGAGCTGGTGGGGCGACGTCATCAAGGAAGCGCAGTACAAGGGCGATCACACCCGCGTGGTGCAGCTCCATCACCGCTACGGCATGATCCTGTTCATCGCCTCCGAGGTGATGTTCTTCGTTGCCTGGTTCTGGGCCTATTTCAATGCCGCGCTGTATCCGAACTTCGAGGTGCAGGCCACCCGCGACGCCCTGTTCGGCGGCGTCTGGCCGCCAAAGGGCATCGAGACCTTCGATCCCTGGCATCTGCCGCTGCTCAATACGCTGATCCTGCTGACCTCGGGCACCACGGTGACCTGGGCACACCACGCGCTGCTCGAGGGCGACCGCAAGGGCCTGAAATACGGCCTGATCCTCACCATCCTCCTGGGCGCCACCTTCACCTGCGTGCAGGCCTATGAGTACAGCCACGCGACGTTCTCGTTCGCCGGCCACATCTACGGCTCGACCTTCTTCATGGCGACCGGCTTCCACGGCTTCCACGTCCTGGTCGGCACGATCTTCCTGATCGTCTGCCTGGCGCGTGCCTATGCCGGCCACTTCACGCCCAAGCAGCATCTCGGCTTCGAGTTCGCCGCCTGGTACTGGCACTTCGTCGACGTGGTCTGGCTGTTCCTGTTCATCTGCATCTACGTCTGGGGCCACGGCGCCGAGGCGATGGCCCACGGCGCGCACTGAAGCTGGCGCGCACCGCTTCCGCCGAACGTGCTAAGAAAGGGCGGCCGTCGGGCCGCCCTTTCTCGTTGCGGCGGCGCCCGGCGGTTGATCGAAATGTGATCCGCTCTCGTCGCCTCCGGTTGTATCACCATGAGGCGTCGCCCGGCCGCCCAGGGGGCAAGACACCATGACCACCCATCCGCCCGTCACTTTAGCCCAGACCGTCCTGCGCGGGCTCGCCTGCCGCTGCCCGCGCTGCGGCCGGGGCAAGCTGTTCGACGGCTTCCTCAACCTGCGCAAGCGTTGCGAAGCCTGCGATCTCGACTACGCCTTCATCGACACCGGCGACGGTCCGGCGATCTTCATCATGATGCTCGCTGGCGCCATCGTGGTCGGCGCCGCCCTGATCGTCGAGGTGAAGTATCAGCCGCCGTTCTGGGTCCACGCCGCGCTATGGGGACCGCTGATCCTGGTGACGACGCTGCTGCCGCTGCGCGCGATGAAGTCGCTGCTGATCGCCCTGCAATTCCATCACAAGGCCGCCCCCGGCCGCCTGGTGGACAAAACGCCGCGATGAGGGACTTAACTGATCGCCGCCGGCGCGGTGCGCTCCCTCCCCCCTTGTGGGGGAGGGGTGGGGAGGGGGGTAGCTCCGGCGGCAGTCTTTGTGGGGCTACCCCCACCCCCAACCCCTCCCCGCAAGGGGGAGGGGAGCGCACCGTCTGCGCCGGCAGAGCGTGCAGCCTGTCGTTGGCGGCCCTGCAACAATGACCTCGACCCGCCCCAACACCTCATCTCGCGCCTTTGCCGCCTTCACCCTCGTCATGGTCGCACTGTTCATCGGCCTCGGCGTCTGGCAGTTGCAGCGCCGGGCAGCGAAGCATGCGCTGATCGCCGCGCTCACCGATCGCGTCGCCGCTGCGCCCGAGCCGCTGCCGCCACAGACGGAATGGCGCACGCTGACGCCGGAGCGCGACGAATTTCGCCGCGTCAGCTTCACCGCCACCTACACCAGACTGCCGGATGCCATGGTCTACAGCGCCGGCTCGGCCGTGCGCGAGGACGTCTCCGGGCCGGGCACCTGGGCGTTCCTCCCGGCGCGCTTGCCGTCCGGCGAGACCGTCGTGATCGACGCCGGCTTCGTCGCCAACACGATGCAGGAACGCAGCGTCCAGGATCGCCAGGTGGGCAAGCTCGTCACCGGCGCCCCCGTGACCCTGACCGGCTATCTGCGTTTCCCGGAAGCCGCCGGCCTGCTCACCGCGGCGGAAAATCACGACAAGCGCCTGTGGTTCACCAGGGATCATCAGGCCATGGCCAACGCCCTCGGCTGGGGAGAGGTCGCACCGTTCTACATCGATCTGGAATCGCCGGTGCCCGACAATGGCATTCCCAAGCCCGGCCCGCTGTCGCCGCATCTGCGCGACGAGCACATGCAATACGCGATCACCTGGTTCTCTCTGGCCGCCGCGTTGATCGTCGCGTTCGCGGTGTGGGCGCGGGGCCGGCGCGCGTCGCGTCGATGACCCCGTAGCCCGCGAAACGGCGCTTGACTTAGAGCGCGCTCGAACCCGTAGCCTGCCGGGCGTCGTGAATGGAGATGAGCGCGCATGAAGATCGGCGAGCTGGCGAGGCAGTCGGGGCTCACGCCCCATACCATCCGCTACTATGAGCGGATCGGGCTGCTGCCCAGGGCCGATCGCGATCATGCCCGCCAGCGGGACTACGACGCATCGATCCTGACCTGGATCGAATTCCTCGGCCGTCTCAAGGCCACGGGAATGCCGATCCGGGACATGCTGCGCTATGCCGAGCTGCGCGCGGGCGGCGCTGCCACGGAGCCGGGCCGACGCCGGCTCCTGGAGCGCCATCGCGACGCAGTCCGGGCGCGCGTCGCCAGCTTGCAGGATTGCCTTCTCGTTCTCGACGCCAAGATCGCCGGCTATGCCGGCGCGAACGAGAGGACGAACGATGATGACGCAATCAACGCCCAGCCAAACCACGACGATGAGCCCGATACCGGGCGGCAAGCAATCGGGCGCCAACAACGATCAGGATCGGCTGGCGCGCGGCCGGCGCGCGCTCGATAGCATCGACGGCGAGGCCGGCCACAATGTGATCGCGGCGCTCGCCGACATCGCGCCGGATTTCGCGACCTACGTGATCGAGTTTCCGTTCGGCGACATCTATTCGCGGCCCGGCCTCGATCTGCGCAGCCGCGAGATCGCGACCATCGCGGCCCTGACCGCGCTCGGCAATGCCAGCCCGCAGCTCAAGGTTCATATCCATGCGGGCCTCAATGTCGGCCTCAGCCGCGACGAGATCACCGAGGTGATCATGCAGATGGCGGTCTATGCCGGCTTTCCCGCCGCGCTCAACGGCCTGTTCGCGGCCAAGGCCGTGTTCGCCGAGGCCGACGTCAAAGGCGTGGAGGCCGCCCAGGTCTGAGCGGCCGCCGGGTCACTCGTAGCCCGCATGAGCAACGCGACATGCGGGACCGGTGCCGACCCCGCATGTCGCTGTTGCTCATGCGGGCTACGGTTGCGGGCTACGGCTTGGTCCCGATCGACCGCACGCTCCCCGAGACCTTCACCGGCGCACCGGCCGATCCGTCGAGATCGACCTGCAGGCAGCAGGGCACGCCCATGTCCTCGCCCTGCCGGATCACGATCGGCCCCTCGGCCGCCCAGGCGAGCTCGTGCAGATACCCGGCAGACGACGATCGTCAACATTTCTACCGAACGCATTGAACCGCGCGATGACGGCGGAGCGGGAGGCTGGTTCAGAGCGCCACCATGCGCTGCGCTCCCGCGCCGGCGTCCGTAACGCCGCCGTAACCCGGAGCCGCGACCATTGCTGTGCCAACAACCGGTTTCGCGCACGGGCCAAAACCATTATGGTGCCGGACCATGTTGCCGCCAGGCGGTTCCGATTTCGAATTCAATCAACGGGTTATGGCCTGGTGACGCAGGTCAGGAGAGCGGTTTGACGCGCTATGTTTCGACCCGCGGGGAAGCCCCCGCGCTCACCTTCTGCGATGTGATGCTGACCGGGCTCGCCCGCGACGGCGGCCTGTACGTGCCCGAGACCTGGCCGCAGCTGACGCCCGAGACGATCGCTTCGTTCTTCGGCCGGCCCTATTGGGAGGTCGCGGTCGAGGTCATCAAGCCGTTCGTCGCCGGCGAGATCTCGGATGCCGAGCTCGGCCGCATGGCCAACGAGGCCTATGCGACCTTCCGCCACCCCGCCGTGGTGCCGCTCGACCAGAGCGCAGCGCACCAGTTCGTGCTGGAGCTGTTCCACGGCCCGACGCTGGCGTTCAAGGACGTGGCGATGCAGCTGATCTCGCGGCTGATGGACCACGTGCTGGCCAAGCGTGGCGAGCGCACGACCATTGTCGTGGCGACATCAGGCGATACCGGTGGCGCGGCGGTCGAGGCTTTCGCCGGCCGCGACTATGCCGATCTGATCGTGCTGTTCCCGCATGGCCGCATCTCCGAGGTGCAGCGGCGGATGATGACGACGTCGGGTGCAGCCAACGTGCATGCGCTGGCGATCGAAGGTCATTTCGATGACTGCCAGGCGATCGTGAAGGGCCTGTTCAACCATCACGGCTTCCGCGATTCGGTCAGGCTGTCGGGCGTCAACTCGATCAACTGGGCGCGCGTCGTCGCCCAGGTGGTCTACTACTTCACCTCGGCGGTCGCGATCGGCGCGCCCCACCGCGCCGTCGACTTCACCGTGCCCACCGGCAATTTCGGCGACGTCTTCGCCGGCTATGTCGCCAAGCGCATGGGCCTGCCGGTGCGCACGTTGCGCGTCGCGACCAACGTCAACGACATCCTCGCCCGGACGCTGACGACCGGCATCTACGAGGTGCGCGAAGTGCATGCGACGGCTTCGCCCTCGATGGACATCCAGGTGTCATCGAATTTCGAGCGGCTGCTGTTCGAAGCCGGCGGCCGCGATGCCGGCACCGTGCGGCGGCTGATGGACAGCCTCAAGCAGTCCGGCCGCTTCGTGCTGCCGGATGCCATGCTGGCGGCGATCCGCGCCGATTTCGATGCCGGCCGCGCCGACGAAACCGAGACCGCGGCGGCGATCCGTGCCGCCTTCCGCGAGGCCGGCGATCTCGTCGATCCGCACACCGCCGTGGCGCTGGCTGTAGCCGATCGCGACGGCACGGATCTGTCGGTGCCGAATATTGTTCTGTCGACCGCCCATCCCGCCAAATTCCCCGATGCGGTCGAGGCCGCCTGCGGGATGCGGCCGCACCTGCCGGTGTGGCTCGAAGGGCTGATGAGCAAGCGCGAGGACATCAGGATCATGCGGAACGACCAGGCCGAGGTGGAGAAGTTCATCCGCTCGGTCAGCCGGGCCGCCAAGCAGGGAATTGCATGATGGGTGTGGAAGTCACCAAGCTGCCGACGGGGTTGACGGTCGTCACCGACACGATGCCGCATCTGGAGACGGCGGCGCTCGGGGTCTGGGCCGGCGTCGGCGGTCGCGACGAGAAGCCGGACGAGCACGGCATCTCGCATCTGCTCGAGCACATGGCGTTCAAGGGCACGACGACGCGCAGCGCCCGCGAGATCGTCGAGACGGTCGAGGCGGTCGGCGGCGATCTCAATGCCGGCACCTCGACCGAGACCACGGCCTATTACGCCCGCGTGCTGAAGGCGGACGTGCCGATGGCGCTCGATGTGCTCTCCGACATTCTGGCCAATCCGTCATTCGTGCCGGAGGAGCTGGAGCGCGAGAAGAACGTGATCGTGCAGGAGATCGGCGCGGCACAGGACACGCCCGATGACGTCGTGTTCGAGCATCTCAACGAGCTGTGCTTTCCGGACCAGCCGATGGGCCGCTCGCTGCTCGGCACCGCCAAGACGCTGGAGGCGTTCGATCGCGACAAGCTGCACGGCTATCTGTCGACGCATTATCGCGGACCCGACATGGTGGTCGCGGCCGCCGGCGCCGTCGATCATCAGCGGGTGGTCGAGGATGTGACGAAGCGATTTGCCAGCTTCAATGGCGGCCCGGCGCCGAAGCCGCTGCCGGCGACATTCGGCAAGGGCGGCTCACGCGTCGTGCACCGCGATCTCGAGCAGGCGCATCTGACGCTCGCGCTCGAGGGCGTGCCGCAGGCCGATCCGTCGCTGTTCTCGCTGCAGGTGTTCACCAACATCCTGGGCGGCGGCATGTCGTCCCGGCTGTTCCAGGAGGTGCGCGAGAACCGGGGGCTCTGCTACTCCGTCTACACGTTCCACGCGCCCTATAGCGACACCGGCTTCTTCGGCCTCTACACCGGGACAGATCCGGCTGACGCGCCCGAGATGATGGAGGTCGTGGTCGACATCATCGGCAATGCGGTGGAGACCTTGAGCGAGGCCGAGGTCGCCCGCGCCAAGGCGCAGATGAAGGCCGGGCTGCTGATGGCGCTGGAGAGCTGCAGTGCCCGTGCCGAGCAATTGGCGCGGCATATCCTGGCCTATGGACGGCCGCAGACCTTGCAGGAGATGGTCGCCAAGATCGAGGCGGTCAGCGTCGAGAGCACGCGCGATGCGGCGCGAGCGCTGCTCGCACGCAGCAAGCCGGCCGTCGTCGCGCTCGGCACCGGCAGGGGTCTGGACACAGCGGTAACTTTCGCCGAAGGTCTGACCGGTTCGAGATCGAAGGCCCAACTGCACTGAACGTGGTGCGGCTCGGTGCGGTCTTCGCATTGAATTCCGCCAGGACTCGGCGCCGGAGATCTGGGGTGGGTCGGAGCAGGCTTCGACCCGGAAAGAGCAGGGGGAGCATCACAGATGGCCCTGTTTCGCTTGCCATCCAACGGACCGGCTGCGCTGGCTCCGCGCGGCCAGGGCCTGCTGCTGCGCGCGCCGCAGATGGCCGATTACGCGCAATGGGCGCGGCTGCGCGAGATCAGCCGCGACTATCTCACGCCCTGGGAGCCGATCTGGCCGTCCGACGACCTGACGCGCTCCGGCTTCCGCCGCCGGCTGCGCCGCTATGCCGAGGACATCTCGGCCGACCGCTCCTATCCGTTCATCCTCTTCCGCGAGCAGGATGGCGCCATGCTCGGCGGCATCACGCTCGCCAATGTCCGCCGCGGCATCGTTCAGGCCGGCACCATCGGCTACTGGATGGGGCAGCCGTTCGCGCATCATGGCTACATGACGGCGGCGCTGCGGCTGCTGCTGCCGACCTTGTTCGGCGAGCTCAATCTGCACCGGGTCGAGGCGGCCTGCATCCCGACCAATACGCCGTCGATTCGCGTGCTGGAGAAATGCGGCTTCACCCGCGAGGGCCTGGCGCGTCGCTACCTGTGCATCAACGGGGTCTGGCAGGACCATTACCTCTATGGCCTGTTGCACGAGGATTTCCGGGGGTAGCAATCGTGATCGGGATGGCCGCGGGAGAGGCCGATCGGGGCTGGTTCCGGCCTCTGAATTGGGTATAGACGCCTGGGCTGGGCGACCGAGTTGCCGGGGATATCAGACGATGCGAGAGACGAGCGTGATCAGGGTTGGGACGTTGGCAGCCGTGCTGCTGGCCTTGGGAGCCGCGGGCGCGGCGCCGCCGGCGGCCGCCCAATCGCTGACCGACCGCTTCAAGAGCCTGTTCGGCGGCGGCTCCGACAACAAGGGACAGGAGAACTTGCCGGCCGGCGGCGGACCGCAGGCCGATCCGACCGAGGGCCTGACCTGTCCGCCGGTCAGCATTCGCGCCGGCGCCTCGACCTACGCCGTGGCCGCGCCCGGCAAGCAGGCGGTCGGCAATGACGTCCGGTTCCAGGCGTCGATCACGAAGACCGCGCGCGAATGCAATCTCAACGGGGCCGAAATCATCGCCAAGATCGGCATCCAGGGGCGCATCGTTGCCGGACCGGCGGGCGCGCCGGCGAGCGTCGACATTCCCATGCGCATCGCCGTGGTCCAGGGCGGCATCGGCGAGAAGGTGATCGCGACCAAGTCGTATCGCACCACGGTGCAGATGACCGAGGACGGCAGCGTGCCGTTCACGATCGTCGCCGAGGACATGGTCTATCCGGTCCCGCCGCCCGGCGCCAATGCCGACAATTACGTCTTCTACATCGGCTTCGACCCGCAGGCCCTGACCCCGGAGCGGCCGCACGGCAAGAAGCGGAGGTGAGGCGAGTGAACGACGGCGAGGCCGCGCTCGGCACGTCCGGGGCTGATGGCCTTCAACGCAAAAGGCCGGCGCGATGAAATCGCCCCGGCCTTTTGAAGATTCTGGATCAGATGGACTGCCGCTCAGTTCAGCTTGCGGCCGACTTCCGCGATGCCTTTGGCCACGAGGTCTTCGCCAAGAGCGCCCTTGACCGACTGCGACAGCACGGTCGCGGCGGCCTGGACGGCGGCATCCGCCGCAGCGGACCTGACGTCGGCGAGAGCCTGGGCCTCGGCGAGGGCGATCTTGCTCTCGGCGGCCTTGGTGCGACGGACGACGAAGTCTTCCATCTTGGCCTTGGCCTCCGCCGCGATGCGCTCGGCTTCCGCCTTGGCGCTGGTGATGATCTCCTCGGCCTCACGTTCGGCACTGGCGCGGCGGGTCTTGTAATCGGCGAGCACCTTGGCCGCCTCTTCCTTGAGCCGCTTGGCCTCCGCCAGCTCGTTCCTGATGCGCTCGGAGCGATTGTCGAGGGCCTTCAGGACCGTGCGGTGGACACCGAGATAGGCGAACAGGCCCATCAGGATCACGAAGGCAATCGCAACCCAGGTTTCCGGATCAGCAAGCAAATGCATCAGGCTGTTCCCTTCAACGAAGCATCGACCGCAGCCTCGACCGTCTTGGCCGCAGGGGCCTTACCGGTGAGCTGCTTCACGATCGCGCTGGCTGCGTCTGCGGCGATGCCGCGGACATTGCTCATTGCGGTCGTGCGCGTGGTGGCGATGGACTTCTCCGCCGCCGCGAGCTTGGCTGCGAGGCTGTCTTCCAGCGCCTTGCGCTCGGCGTCCGAAGAAGCCGCGAGCTTCTCGCGGGTCTCGGCTCCGATCGCCTGGGCACGGGCACGAGCCGTCGCCAGCTCGCTTTCATACGCCTTCATCGCGGCTTCGGATTCATCCTTCAGCCGCTGCGCTTCAGCCAGATCGCCGTCGATCGACTTCTGGCGGGCGTCGATGACGGCCCCGACCTTCGGCAGCGCCACACGCGAGACGATCACGTACAGCGCCACGAAGGCGATCACCAGGGAGACGATCTGGGAGGGAAAGGTTTCCTTCTGGAAGGGAGGGAAACCATGCCCGCCATCGGCCTCAGTATGGGCGCTTGCGGTGCCCTTGGCCTCGCCGCCCTTGGCCTCGCCATGACTTTCAGCCACGGGCTTCTCCTGTCCGGCTCAGGCCGTCTTAGACGGCGTACAGCAGGAGCAGCGCGATCAGCAGCGAGAAGATGCCGAGCGCTTCGGTCACCGCGAAGCCGAAAATCAGGTTGCCGAACTGGCCCTGGGCAGCCGACGGATTGCGCAGAGCGGCCGACAGATAGTTGCCGAAGATGATGCCGATGCCGGCACCCGCGCCACCCATGCCGATGCAGGCAATGCCCGCGCCAATGTACTTCGCTGCAACCGGATCCATGAAACGAACTCCTTTGAGGGGTTTGGTAGAGAGGGCCGGATCAGTGGCCCGGATGGATAGCATCGTTGAGATAGATGCAGGTGAGGATCGTGAAGACGTAGGCCTGGAGGAACGCGACCATCAGCTCGAGGCCGGTCAGCGCGACCGTGAGGCCGAGCGGCAGCAACGCGCCGACCTTGCCGACGAAGCCGAGCGCGCCGAGCATGGTCACGAAGCTCGCGAACACCTTCAGCGTGACGTGGCCGGCCAGCATGTTGGCGAACAGACGGACGCTGTGCGAGATCGGGCGGGAGAAGAAGGAGATGATTTCGATCACGACCACCAGCGGCAGGATCACCGCGGGGATGCCGGACGGCACGAACAGCTTAAAGAACTTCAGGCCGTTCTTGTAGAAGCCGTAGATGATGACCGTCAGGAACACCAAGAGCGCCAGCGAGAAGGTGACGATGATGTGGCTGGAGACGGTGAAGGTGTAGGGGATGATGCCGACGATGTTCGAGACGAAGATGAACATGAACAGCGAGAACACCAGCGGGAAGAACGTCATGCCGTGCGAGCCGGCGCTGGTTCTGATGGTGTTGGCGACGAATTCGTAGGACAGCTCGACCACCGACTGGAACCGGCCCGGCACGAGCGCGCGCCCGGCCGCCATCATCATGACGGCGATGAGCACGACCGCGAGCAGCATGTACGCGGACGAGTTCGTGAAGGTGATCTCCTGATTGCCGATGTGGCCGATCGTGAAGATCTTGTTGAGATGGAATTGGTGGATCGGATCGATCATCCGCGTGGCGTCTCAGTTGTTCACCGGCCACGCCGGCGCTTTGCAATTCACTCGACGATCTTCCGCGCTGATCTCACTGGCGGGGCCTGTCGGGAGCTATGCCTGCGGATCTCACCACGTTCAACACGCCGGCGGCAAAGCCGAGCAGGAAAAACACGATGAAACCGAAGGGCGATGTCGACAGCAAGCGGTCGAAGCCCCAGCCAAGCAACGCGCCGACGAGGACACCGGCGATCAACTCGGACGACAGTCGCAGGCCACGCGCCATGGCCGAAGCCCGGGCTGCAGTGTCACCGCTGCCGTTTCCAGGTTGATCAGCCCCGATCTTTCGGCCGTCGCGAATTTCGGACAACCGTTGGTCGAGACTTCCGAGCCTTGCGGAAAGCGCAGCCTCATCGGGCGACTTGTCGCGATCCTTGTGTCCGCTGCTCTCGTTCGTGTCATCCGCCATGTGCCATCCGCCACGTGTGGAGACCCGACCCGGTGCCGCGAGTTTCAGGAATTAGCGCCCCATCGCCCTTTAAAGCCGGGCGGACCATACTGACCGCATCCCCCCAAGTCAAGATTGCGTGTTGAACTGTTAGATGCCTGAATTTACACGTTTTCTCGGCTTTTTCGTCAGATCGGTCGCGCGTGTCACCGCGCCGCATCAACAGTGTTGTGTGCGGCTGCGATCTTGCACCCGTCAGGACCCTCTGATCAGCTCTCGCTGAGCTCCAACCGACACGGGAACCCGCATGGCGCGCCAGATCGACTACTATTTCTCGCTGCAGTCGCCATGGGCCTATATCGGCCACCGGCTGTTCCGCGACATCGCCGCGAGCCACGGGGCGACCGTCAACCTCAAGCCGGTCATGCTGGTGGATCTGTTCGCCGAGACCGGCGGGCTTCCACTGGCCAAGCGCCATCCGGCGCGGCAGCGCTATCGCATCGTCGAGCTGAAGCGGTGGCGCGACAAGCGCGGTCTTGATTTCCACATCCAGCCGAACAACTGGCCCTTCAACGCCCGGCTCGCCGACGGCGTCGTCATCGCGGCGCAGCAGGCCGGCCTCGATCCGGAGCCCTATCTGCAGCGCGCCTTCCCGGCCATCTGGGAGCAGCAGCTCAATCTTGCGGATGCCGAGGTGATCGCCGGCTTGGCCGATGCAGCCGGACTGCCGGGCCGCGATCTCGTGACGCAGGCGGCGACGGACATGGTCGGGGCGGCCTACGAGCAGAACCGGCAGGACGCGATCGCGGCCGACGTGTTCGGCTCGCCGGCCTATGTGCTGGACGGCGAGATCTTCTGGGGGCAGGACCGGCTCGAGCTGCTGGCGGACGCGTTGAAATCCGGTCGCTCCGCCTATACGTCCGAAACATAGGTGCGGCCTGTGGCAGGGGATCGCACCTGGGGCAACGTCATGGCCGCGACACAATGTCGGCGTGCATGGCGGCGGTTGCGAATGCGCCTGGGAGAGCCAGCCATGAGTCTCACGAAGCCCTACCGGCCGCCCCTCCTCGCGCTGTTGGCGTTGAGCTGCCTGGGCGGAGAGGCGTTTGCGATCGAGGACACCGCGCCTGACGGCGACAAGGGACGCTACACGATGTCGACGACATCGGATGGCGTGATCCGGCTCGATACGAGGACCGGTGCGGTCTCGATGTGCAACAACAGCGGTGGGTCGGGCTTCGCCTGTTACGCGGTGCCCGATGAGCGCGCCGCGCTGGATGCCGAGATCGGCCGTCTGCAGGCGGAGAATGAAAAGCTCAAGGGCCAGCTCGCGTCGCGCGACCAGAGCATCTCCGGCAAGATCGATGAGCCGCTGCCGAAAGATCAGGCGCTGCCCAAATCCGATCAGTTGAAGAAAGTCGAACCCAAGACGGGGGACAAGCCCGGTGAATCGAAATCCTCCGATGCAACGCGCAAGCTCGAGATCCCGCTGCCCAGCGACCAGGACATGGATCGCATGATGGGGTTCCTCGAACAGGCTTGGCGCCGGCTGCTCGACATGGCGACGCGGGTGCAGAAGGACGTCTCGGGCAGGATCTGAGACCGCTTCGAGGAGGCTGAACGCATGCCAGCCAGATCGATGTCGCGCAGCGCGCCCTCGGTGAGCGTCATCAACACGATCGTAACCTCGACTCTGACCGTACAGACTTCGGGCCGCGGCTTCACCGATCTCACGCGCGAGGTCGAGGCGTTCCTGCGTGAAGTATCCGCCAGGGAAGGCGCGGTGACCCTGTTCATTCGCCACACCTCGGCGTCGCTGACGATCCAGGAGAATGCCGATCCCACCGTGCTGCACGATCTCGCCACGGTGCTGGCGCGGCTGGCGCCGGAGAATGCCGGTTGGGTGCACGACACAGAGGGACCCGACGACATGCCGGCGCACGTCAAGACCATGTTGAGCGCGGTCTCGCAGCAGGTGCCGGTGCAGGACGGCCGCATGATGCTCGGCACATGGCAGGCGCTCTATCTGATCGAGCATCGCGCGCGTCCGCATCGGCGCGAGGTGGTGCTGCAGTTCATCGGCGCGGCCTGAGGCCATAAAAGAGAAAATCCCTGGCGCAAAAAGCGGAACGGCCGCGGAGCGATCCGCGGCCGTTCGTCGTTGGAAGCAGATGCGAGCGGGGTGCCGCTCGCCTCGTGATCAATCGGCCTGGATGTCGACGTCCTTGGTCTCCGGCAGGAAGATGAAGCCGACGACCGCGGTGATCACGGCGAACGTGATCGGGTACCACAGGCCGGCATAGATATCGCCGGTCGAGGCCACGATTGCGAAGGCGGTGGCGGGCAGCAGGCCGCCGAACCAGCCGTTGCCGATGTGGTAGGGCAGCGACATCGAGGTGTAGCGGATCTTGGTCGGGAACAGCTCGACCAGCATCGCTGCGATCGGGCCGTAGACCATGGTGACGAAGATCACCAGGATCAGCAGCAGACCGATGATCGCCGCGACCTGCGGACGGAAGATGTCGAACGGATGCGCCATTTTCACGATCGTCGGGTTGCCGGCCTTCGGATAGCCGGCCTCGCCGATCGCCGCCGTCAGCGCCGGGTTGCTGGTCTTGGCGTCGGTGTAGGGCACTTCCTTGCCGTTGAAGGTAACCTTCACGCCGGAGCCGGCCGGACCGTACACGGTCGAGTACTTGACCGAGGACTGGGCCAGGAAGGCGCGGGCGGTGTCGCAAGGCGCGGTGAAGACGCGGGTGCCGACCGGGTTGAACAGATCGCCGCAGCCGGCGGGATCGGCCACCACTTCCACCTTCGTCGCCTCGATCGCCTTCTCCAGCGCCGGGTTGGCGTTGGTGGTGATCATCTTGAAGATCGGGAAGAAGGTCAGCGCCGCGATGAGGCAGCCGCCCATGATGATCGGCTTGCGGCCGATCTTGTCGGACAGCATGCCGAACACGACGAAGAAGCCGGTGCCGAGCAGCAGCGACCAGGCGATCAGCAGGTTGGCGGTGTAGCCGTCGACCTTCAGGATCGATTGCAGGAAGAACAGCGCGTAGAACTGGCCGGTATACCAGACCACGCCCTGGCCCATGGTGGCGCCGATCAGGGCCAGCAGCACGATCTTGGCGTTGCCCCAGTTCGCGAACGCTTCCGTCAGCGGCGCCTTCGAGCTCTTGCCCTCGTCCTTCATCTTCTGGAACACGGGCGACTCGTTGAGGCGCAGACGGATCCAGACGGAGACGCCGAGCAGCAGCACGGACACCAGGAACGGAACGCGCCAGCCCCATTTGGCGAAGTCGGCCTCGCCGATGATGGTGCGGGTGAACAGGATGACCAGCAGCGACAGGAACAGGCCCATCGTCGCCGTGGTCTGGATGAAGGAGGTGTAGTAGCCGCGCTTGCCCATCGGCGCATGCTCGGCGACGTAGGTGGCCGCACCGCCATACTCACCGCCGAGCGCGAGGCCCTGCAGCAGGCGCAGACCGATCAGGATCACCGGCGCAGCGAAGCCGATGGTCTCGGCGTTCGGCAGGATGCCGACGATGAAGGTCGACAGACCCATGATCAGGATCGTGACCAGGAAGGTGTATTTGCGGCCGACGATATCGCCGATGCGGCCGAACACGATGGCGCCGAACGGGCGGACCAGGAAGCCGGCGGCGAAGGCCAGCAGCGCGAAGATGTCGCGGGTGGCCGGCGGGTAGGCGCTGAAGAACTGCGCGCCGATGATCGAGGCCAGCGATCCGTAGAGATAGAAGTCGTACCACTCGAACACGGTGCCGAGAGAGGAAGCCAGAATGACGAAGCGTTCGTCCTTCGTCATGCCTCCCGATCTCGCTTGTGTGGCTACCATTGTCGACATCGGCATTCGCTCCCCATGATTGTTGTGATGATGGCTTTCGCCTCCGCATGCCGGACTTGGACGGCGCAGGTCGCGGAGACCTTGGCCTTCAGTAACATTGCAGTGAAACCCGCCCCAATACGACTTTCGGCTCTGCCCTCTGCGGCGCGCGGGAAAGATGGGGACATTGCGGCGGATCAAGTTCGGTGAAAGGCCGTCGCGTTACCGATGTTGCGTTGCACAAGGTTCGGATTAACCGCCTTCCCTGCAAGTGGAATTGGACGCTTGCATGCAACCGGTGGCCGGGCGAGTATTTCCGGAAAACCGGGCGCGTGCAGTTGCAGCATGTCGTCGGTCTCGCAAGGTCAAATCTGGATTCATGGCGGCTGCCAGCACCCATCTCGTCATTGCCGATGATCACCCGCTGTTCCGCAACGCTTTGCGGCAGGCGGTCGCGAGCGTGCTCGCGGAGGCCGTGGTCGACGAGGCCGGTTCGTTCGAGGACCTCACCGCACTGCTGGAAAAGGATTCCGAGGTCGATCTCGTACTTCTCGACCTCACCATGCCCGGCATCTCCGGCTTCTCGGGCCTGATCTATCTGCGCGCGCAATATCCGGCGATCCCGGTGGTCATCGTGTCGGCGAGCGACGACGGCGCGACGATCCGCCGCTCGCTCGATTTCGGCGCGTCCGGCTTCATCCCGAAACGGTTCGGCGTCGATACGCTGCGCGATGCCATCAAGAAGGTGATGGACGGCGACGTCTGGGTGCCGCCCGACACCGACCTCGCCGCCGGGGCCGATCCGGAGATGACGAAGCTGCGCGACCGGCTGGTCACCTTGACCCCGCAACAGGTGCGCGTGCTGATGATGCTGTCGCAGGGCCTCCTCAACAAGCAGATCGCCTACGAGCTCGGCGTCTCCGAGGCGACCATCAAGGCGCATGTTTCGGCCATCCTGCAAAAGCTCGGCGTCGAGAGCCGCACCCAGGCGGTGATCGCGGCCGCGAAGATCGCGGGCAGCGCTTGGCGACAGGACACGCCGACGGGGAAGTAGGCGACGGGAAAATCTGGATGAGCCGTCATTCCGGGATGGTCCGAAGGACGGGGCCCGGGATCTCGAGATTCCGGGCTCGGCTCTGCGAGCCGCCCCGGAATGACGATACCCCGCAGCTGTCTGCCGGAGGCGCGATTGGCCGGCGCTTGATGCCGCCTTGCAGTGTATGTGGACAGCGTCCATTCCGCACGCCTTCTGCTTCACTCGCGACACACCTTCACGGCCTCGCGGCGCACAGCGCGTCCGAGCTTTGCCAATCATCGGCCCTCTTGAAGATAGAGGGCGCAGGGAAGGCCGGGCGCTGGCCGCGCCCGTGGCCCGCCTGCAGAAAAAAAGCAGGCGGCAGTCACCACAGGTCTGGCCGAAACACCCGGCCTTCCCTGCGCGATGGCTTTAACGGCTGCTCCGCGCTCTCCTCGGGGACCGGCTTTCTTGCCCCCGTCATCCGCAACACCGTCGTCACGGATTTGGCATCAGCAACGGGATGCCAGGACCACACGGCTTGACCGTGCGCGCCGGATCGTTCGTCGGCATGCCAAAGCACGCTGCGACCCGACGCGCCCACCGCATCCCGCGCCCCACGTTCGTGACGATCGCGAAGCGCCCCTCATGGCGGGCACGGGATGGCGCGACTCGTAGCATGATTTCTGGAAAAAAGAAACAAGATTTTGGGCCAGCGAGAGCAGGAGATTCTGATCCAGTTGACGTGACAAGACGAAATCAAACTCCGTCGCAAGTTGCATCGGACGTGCGAGTGCCGGTGCAGCATGCTCAAATCCGGAGACGTCGTCGCCGGTCCAGTCACACTCCACTCATTCGGCGGAGACAGCTGGTGCACATGCTCCTCCGGGCAATGCGTGCATCGGCAACCAAGGGAGATTTTTCAGGGTCGATTGAGCAGAACGAATGCCACAGCGGTGAGACCAAGCATGCACGCCGCCACCGCGGCGAAGGCCGTCGCGTAGGCGTGCGGGTCGTCGCGCTGCAGCAGGGCGCCGATCAGCGCGATCCCGAACGCGAAGCCGATCTGTCGCATCGTCACGCAGATGGCCGATGCCGTCGCGGCACGATCAGGTGGTACGGCCGAAACGGCCGCAGCCGTGATCTGCGCGTTGAACAACGCGCAACCGCTGCCGCCGATCAGCAACGCGCCGACGACGGCCCAGATGGCCAGCGTCGTGCGGAGGTCGTAGGTCGCGAGCGCGAGCAGGAGATCGGCTCCGCCCACGATCGCGAGCCCACCTGCGAAGTACCAGCGCGCCGGCAGCGTCGCGGCCAGCTTGGCCCCAATGGATGGAAGCAGCACCATGGGCACCGTCAAGGTTGTCAGCAGAAGGCCGGTGGCCGCCGGGCTGAGTGCCATGGGCCCGCGCGCCATTTGCGGCAAGTGGACGAGAAGGGCCCAGAATCCGATCGAGCCAGCGATGGGGACCAGGCACATCGCCACGAATCGTGGCGAGCCGAACAGCGCAAAATCGAACGCGGGCGCAGCGTGCCGCCGCTCGATGCGGACAAAGAGCGCGAAGGCGGCGATACAGCCGCCGAGCACGGGAGGCGTTGCAATGAGGCCCGATCCTTCAGGGCCATGATCAGCCAGCATCAGGAACGCGAGCAACCCGACGCCCAGCGCAAGTGCCGCGGGCCCGGCCCAGTCTAGTGGCGCAGATGTCCTTGAAGGGCAATGGTTGCTGGCGGTTCGACCCGTCAGCAGCACCAGCGCGACGCAGATGGGGATGTTGATCCAGAACACCCACGGCCATCCCAGCGTCGCCGCAATGAGCGCGCCGAGCGGTGGCCCGGCCACCATCGACGCGCCGATGACGGTCCCCGATATGCCGAAGGCCCAAGCCCGGCGAGAGCCAGGGTAGGCGGCGGCGACGAGGGCCGACGCAGATGCCGTCAGCGCAGCGCCGGCAATCCCCTGAAACACGCGCCAGGCCAAGAGACCGAACAGGGTGGTCGCGGTCGCGCATAGCGCCGACGCGAGGGCGAAGAGAATGGCGCCGGTCATGAACACGCGCCATCGCCCATACCGATCGGCGACCGGGCCTGCCAGCGGAAGCGCAAAGATCAACGCCAGACTGTAGACGTCGATCACCCAGGCTTGCTGCGCAACGTCAGCGGACAGGCTGGATGCAATGTCCGGCAACGCCGCCGAGAGCGCGGTGAGATCGAATTGAAACAAGAAGCCGCTCATGCATGAGGCGATCAGCGTCGACAGGGCGCTGCCAGTGGGCTGCGAAGCTGCGGTCGTGCTGTGACTTGGATGATAAGATGCGGGTGTACGCTTCGTAGAAGGTGCGTTTGGCATGCGGCTTTCATGCCTCACCACCTCCTGCCAACGCGAATGATCGTTCCTCAAAGCGGCATGAATCTATATCATGCTCCTGGAGAACGAGCCCGATGACCCGACGCCTGCCGCCCTTCCGCCCGCTGATTGCGTTCGATGCGGTCGCTCGCCATCGCTCCTTTACGCGCGCCGCCGACGAACTGGGCGTGACACAGAGTGCGATCAGTCATCAGGTCCGCCGTCTGGAAGAGTTTTTCGGCGTGCAACTCTTAAGGCGACTGAATCCCGGGATCGAACTGAGCGAGGACGGCGCGAGATTGCAGGGCGAGCTTGCAGGCCTGCTGGATGGGATCGCGGGCCTCGGGACCAGTCTGCGTCGTCGACCTGGCCGGCAGACGCTGCGCTTGGGGGCCGGCTCGTCGTTGGCCGCGTGGTGGCTGGTTCGCCGGCTGAGAGCCTTTCGCGCGCTCCATCCGGACATCGAGATCGATTTCGTGCCCGTCGAGTCCGAGGCTGATGGCGAGCCGCCGCTGGACGTGCGGATCTTGTGGACCACACTCACCGAGTCCCGCGCCACGTCGGTGCAAGCACCACTGTTTCGCGAGCGTGTCTTTCCGGTCTGTGCGCCGTCGTTGCTGCCGCAGGCGAGGCCGCTGTCGGACCCCGCGGCGCTGCTCGACCTTCCATTGATCCAGAAGCGCCATACCCCGGGCGAGTGGAGTTGGTCCTACTGGTTCCAGAAGCTCGAGATCAAGCGCGCCGAGCCGCGCGGTCTCGTGTTGGGAGACATGGGTCTTTGTCTAACGGCCGCCGTGGAAGGAGCCGGCGTTGCCATTGGACGCTCCCTGCTCGTCGCCGATGCGATCAGCGACGGGCGTCTCGTTCCTGCACTTGCAGCCGCTCCAGACGTGCTCTCGACTAAGGTTCACATTGCACGTTGGAGCCCGGAACTCATTGGAGATCGCAACACGAAGGTTCTGGTCGGCTGGCTCGCTGACGCCGCCGAGGAGACGAGCCTCGGGGTGTTCGCCGATCGAAATCTCACCTAACCGGGCTGCGTCCGAAGCCCTGCACGAGTCGGCAGCTCTCTGATGAGGTCGCCAACCTCCTGCTGCGCCAACCGCAATTCTTACATCTTCTGCAGGTTGATCCAAAAGTCCGCCGCCAGCTGGTCGCGCAGAAACTCCGAGCAGCTGCCACGCGCGACCATGGTCCCGCACGCTACTCCGCCGCCACCATCTGCTGGATCCGCCACTGGCCGAGCAGCGCCCGCAGCGACGCCGGCTTCAGCGGCTTGTTGAGCACGGCGATGTTGTCGTCGCGGGCGGCGGCGCGGACGTGGGGGCTGCGGTCGGCGGTGATCAGGATCGCGGGCAGCGCCTCATTGAAGCGGCGGCGGATGTCGCGGATGGCGGCGATGCCGTTGCCGCGGTCGAGGTGATAGTCGACGAGCAGGCCGGTGACGGCGCCGTCGCGTGCCGCGATCGCCTCCACCGCGGACTCCGGATCAGGGACGGCGATCACCTCGGCGTCCCACGCCGTCAGCAGCGTCTTCATGCCGTCGAGGATCGCGGGATCGTTCTCGATGCAGACGATCAGGGCGCCCGCGATCGGCGTCGTTGCCAGCGGGGTCGCGGTGGTGACGGCGGCGGTGTGGTTGATCGCCTTGGCGATCGGCACCGTCACTGAGAACACCGAGCCGCGGCCGGGCCGCGAGTCCAGCGCAATGCCGTGATTGAGCACACGCGCGATGCGCTCGACGATCGACAGCCCCAAGCCGAGGCCGCGCGCGATCCGCGCGCCCTGCTCGAGGCGGTGGAATTCCTTGAAGATCTCGCCACGCTTGACCGGGGGGATGCCGACGCCGGTGTCGTAGACGCCGATCTGCAGCGACTGGCCGTGGCGGCGGCAGCCGACCAGCACGCGGCCCTTGGGCGTGTACTTGATGGCGTTGGAGATGAAGTTCTGCAGCAGCCGGCGCAGCAGCAGGCGGTCGGATTCGACCGGCAGCGACGACGGCACGAACACCAGCTCCAGACCCTTGGCGCGCGCGGCCGGCGCGAACTCGATCTCCAGCGAGCGCATCAGGTCGGCCATCTTGAAGCTCGAGATCGAGGGCGTCATCGCGCCGGCGTCGAGCCGGGAGATGTCGAGCAACGCGCCGAGAATCTCCTCGATCGCCTCGAGCGAGTCGTCGATGTTCTCGACCAGGCGCGAATCCTCGCCCGCCGTCTGCCGCTCGACCAGGCTCGTCACGTAGAGCCGCGCCGCGTTCAGCGGCTGCAGAATGTCGTGGCTGGCGGCGGCGAGGAAGCGCGTCTTGGAGATGTTGGCGTCCTCGGCGGCGCTCTTGGCCAGCGCGAGCTCCGAGTTCAGCCTTGTCAGCTCCTCGGTGCGGTCGCGCACGCGCTTCTCCAAGGTCGCATTGGCGCGCTCCAGCGCTTCGGCGGCCTCGAACGAGGGCGTCACGTCGGTAAAGGTGATGACGAGGCCGCCATCCGGCATGCGGTTGGTGCGGACCTCGATCACCATGTGGCGGTCGGCGAGGCGTTCCAGATAAGGCTCGCCCTCGGTGGTGTAGGCGGCGAGTCGGCGCGCCAGCAGCGCCTCGCTGTCCTCATAGGTCGGCGCGCCGATCGTGCCCATGAATTCGAGGATTTCCTTCAACGGGCTGCCGATCTGCACCAGATCCGGCGGCAGCCCGAGCAGGTCGACGAACTGGCCGTTGGAGCAGATCAGTTGCAGGTCGGCGTCGAACACCGCGATGCCCTGGCGCACATGGTTCAGCGCGGTCTGCAGGATCTCGCGGTTGAAATGCAGCGCGGCATGGGAATCGTCGAGCAGCTTCAAGGCGGCCTTGGCCGACACCGTGCGCTTGCGCAACAGCAGCGACATCACGAGGCGCGACGACGCCGCGCCAATCGAGGAGGCGATCAGGTGCTCGGCATGGCGCAGCAGCTCGAAATCGGCCGGCGCGGCCGGATCGAGCGGGAGGTTGCGCTGGGCGGCGAACGCCTCGAACGAGGCGCGAGCGCGGTCGGGACCGAGATATTGGCCGACCGTGCTCTGGATGTCCTGCACCGTCACGGTCGAGCGCCAGCGCCGGAAGCTCGGCGCACTCGGCGTCAGCTCGGCCGGTACGAAGATGTCCGCCTGCAAGAGCTCGATCGACGACGGCTGCCGCGCCAGCGACAGCACGATGTAGGTCAGGAGATTGAGCGACAGGCTCCACAGCACGCCATGCAGCAGCGGCGGCAGATCGGTGCCGAGCAGCGCCTGCGGCCTGAGTGCCTCCAGCCCGAACGGGCCGTGCTGGAGAAACAGGATGCCCGCGGTCGAGGTGTCCAGGAAGCTCGGGATGAACAGCGTGTAGAGCCAGACGGCGAAGCCGACCAGCATGCCGCCCATGGCGCCGCGCGCGGTCGCGCGCCGCCAGAACAGACCGCCGAAGAAGCTCGGCGCGAGCTGCGCGATGGCGGCGAACGACAGCAGACCGATCGCGGCGAGCTGGGTGTTGCCGAGCGCGCGGTAGTAGAAATAGGCCATCACCATGATGGCGAAGATCGCGATGCGGCGGGTGCCGAGCAGGAAGCCCGCGAAGTCGCGGCCGATCTCGCGCTGCTCCTGACGCTGCAGCACCAGCGGCACGACGATGTCGTTGCACACCATGATCGACAGCGCCACGCATTCGACGATGACCATCGCGGTCGCCGCCGACAATCCGCCGACGAAGACGAGGATCGACAGCCATTGCGAATTGGCCTCGATCGGCAACGCCAGCACATACATGTCGCTGTCGACGGCGCCGAACGGGAAGGTGACGAGGCCGGCGAGCGCGATCGGAATCACGAACAGATTGATCGCGACGAGATAGAACGGGAACAGCCAGCGCGCGCGCGACACCTCGGCGTCGTCGGCGTTCTCGACCACGCTGACATGGAACTGGCGCGGCAGCAGCATTGCGGCGCAGAACGACAGCAGGGTCATGGTGAGGAAATTGCCGATGCCCGGCACATATTCCAGCGCGCGCTCGGCCTCCGGCGATTTCATCGCGCGCTCGATCAGCTCGACCGGCGAGAACATCCAGAAGGTGACGAAGGCGCCGGCGGCGATGAAGGCGACGAGCTTGATGATCGACTCGGTCGCGACCGCCAGCATCAGGCCATGCTGATGCTCGGTGGCGTCGGTCTGTCGCGTGCCGAACAGCACCGCGAAGACGGCCATCGCGAGCGTGACCATCAGCGCCATGTCGCCGACGATCGGGATGTGGGCGAAGGCGCGGTCGTCGATCAGGATGGTCTGCAGCGAGGAGGCGACGGCCTTGAGCTGCAGCGCGATGTAGGGCACCGAGCCGATGATCGCGATCAGCGCCACCGTTGCTGCGACCGCCTGGCTCTTGCCGTAGCGGGCGCCGATCAGGTCGGCCACGGACGTGATGTTCTGCGACTTGGCGAGCTGGATCACCCGGCGCAGCAGCGGCGTGCAGGCGCCGACCATCAGGATCGGCCCGAGATAGATCGCAAGGAAGTCGACGCTGGTGCGCGAGGCGAAGCCGACCGAGCCGAAGAAGGTCCAGGAGGTGCAGTAGATCGCCAGCGACAGCGGGTAGATCAGCCCAGCCAGCCGGCCACGGCTTTCCGCCGGCCGCCGTTCTCCGGTCCGGTTGCCGCGGCTGGCGACCAGGAACAGGAAGCCGATATAGCCGAACGCGGCTGCGATCACGCCCCAGTCATGCAGCATGGCCTTCGCGAACTCCTCGATCGCTGCGCCCCGTGAATTGGCTGCGAACTTAGCGCTTTGCGAGAGGCGGGGCGATAGGGATGTGGCGAGGGACGCAGGGAACGAGGAGGCGTCGTTAAGGGCGGCGCGATGTATCGCTTCGACGGCGGCGGTCCGTTCCATATCCAGACGGATCGGTGGAGTCGTGACGATCTGAGCCCGTGTCTCGCGGCGTGGCCGGTCAGCTCCCCTCCCCCTTGCGGGCTACGGGATGCCCGAAAGCGATTCCAAGCGATTTCTGGATGTGATTCAAAGTTTTCGACCGGTTCGGTGGAGAGCTTTGAATGTCATTTGGCGATATTCGAGTTGCGGAGCGGGCTGACTGGCTGATCGAACGGGTGGCGACAGCAGGCACGCTGGTCTTGCGGAAGTTGGGGGAGACGCGAGCCGGCGAGAAGGCCATTCACCGATTTCTGTCCTCGCACCACGTCTCGGTCGATCGGATCGTCGAGACGCTGGCGGCTCGGACTGCGGCTCAATGCGTGGGACGGCGTATTCTGGCGATCCAGGACACGAGCGAGATCAATTTCTCCGGCCGTGACAAGAAGCGGCGCGGCTTCGGTCCTGGCGGGGACGGAAAAACACCCGGCTTCTTCATCCATCCCGTGATTGCCCTCGACGTCGAGAGCGAGGCGGTGTTGGGACTTGTCGACGCGGAAATCTGGACGCGCTCAGCCGGACGAGTTCCGGCTCGCCGCAAGCGAGCGATCGAGGATAAGGAGTCGATACGCTGGCTGTATGGCTGTCAGGCGGCTGCCGGCGTCTTATCGGAGGCGGCCAGCGTCACGATGGTCGCCGATCGCGAAAGCGACATCTACCCGTTGTTTACGCGTAAGCCGGAAGGGCTCGATCTGATCGTGCGTGCTGCGCAAGATCGCTGCCTGTCCGATGGCAAAATGCTGTTTGCAGCGCTTGCCGAGACGAAGGTGCTGAAAACAAGCCTCGTCAAGGTGGCGCCGCGCGGCCCCGGCGATAAAGGGCGCGGGGCGACCGTCGAGCTTCGCGCCGGAAGCGTGTCTCTTGCCCGGCCACAGAGCCTGAAACGATCAGAGGCCTGCGATGCCATCGAAATGACTTTGATACAGGCGCGTGAGATCGATGCGCCCGCCGGCAAAACACCGTTGTTGTGGCATCTGCTCACGACCCATTCCGTTGCCAGCGCGGCAGATGCCGAACAGATCGTGCAACTCTATCGATTGCGCTGGCGCATCGAACAGGTCTTCCGTGCTCTCAAGAGCGATGGCTTGGCTCTCGACGACAGTCAGGTCATCGATGCCGATCGCATGTTCAATCTCGCGGCGATCGGGCTTGCTGGCGCTATCCGGACCATCCAGCTTGTCGACGCCAGAGACGGCAGTCCCCGTCCCATGAGCGACGTGATCGACCCGGCCTTCAGACCAGCTCTGGGGCACCTATCAAAAACGCTCGAAGGCAAGACCGCGCGGCAGCAGAACCCACATCCTCCCGATTCCCTCGCGTTCGTCGCATGGATCGCGGCACGCCTCGGCGGCTGGAATTGCTACGGTAAACCACCAGGGCCAAAGACAATGCGAGACGGCTGGGATCGTCTCGCTGCAATGCTTGAAGGCTATCTACTTGCAACCCAAAGCATAAAACCGGGAATCCCGTAGCCCTTGCGGGGAGGGGTTGGGGGTGGGGGGCCCCGGGCACTGAATTGAATTAGACGCGCGCCTCGGCCTTATCGTCAGCAGCTGGACTCTTCGCTCCTTTAGAGAGCTCAGGCTGTCTCATGGAGAGCGGGACTCTGACCGACCGGGTTGATCCCTGACATTTTGGACCGGGCTGATCCCTGACACTATTCGATCACTGCTGTGTTGTCTCCGCCGTTTCCTGCGCGACGCGGAGCCGCGCACGCGGCGGAGCAAAGCGCAGGAAACGGCGGTCGCGGTCGATCAGCCCGAGGTCTCGGCCCCAGAAGCGGACGATGTGGCCGCCGGTATCGTGCTTGGCGAGGCCGATGAGTTCGCCGGCGAGCGCTTCGCCAACGAAGACGTGCTCGCCTTGCCATTTGATGTCCCCGGTGGGACGCACGCGGCGGACCTCGTGATCGGCGTCGTACCAGGGATCATCGAGACGGTCTGGCATGAAGCGCACCGGCCTGCGCCAGAGCTTGACGGGGGCCACCTGGTCGAGCGCCTCGTGCGGCCGCTCCTCGTTGAAGTGGCGGCGAAAGGCGTCGAAGCGTCGCTGCTGCTCGGCGGCCGTGTCTGCCGGTGGCTTCGACGTCTCGGCCTTCAGCGTGCGGTGCATGCGCTCGTGCCGGCCGTTGTCCTGCGGGCTCGCTGGTGGGATGTAGCGTGGCTCGATGCCGAGCTTGAGCCACCACACCGAGAGCGCCGAAAGGCCGCCAGCTCCCGTCGATCCGAACGGTACTCCATTGTCGGAGCGGATCGCGTCGGGAAGGCCGATATCCTTGAAAACGCGCTCCAGAGCGCCCTTCACGCCAGCCCAGGTCGGATCGACAATGCGCACCTCGATGAGATAGCGGCTCGCCGCATCGGTGATGGTGAGCGGATCGCAGCGCGTGCCATCGCCAGTGCGGAACCAGCCTTTGAAGTCGATCGCCCACTCGTCATTGGGGCCCTCCGCCGGCGTGATCAGCTCGCCTTGCGCGATCGCCCGACGTCGGCGTGGCCGCGCTTCGACCAGGCCTTCACGCTTCAGGAGGTCGCCGATCGTCGAGGCCGCCGGCCAGTCGACCTCCGGCCGCTCGCGCGCGAGCCAGGCCTTGATCTTCTTGGGGCCAAAATGCGGAAACCGTCGTCGTGTTGCGATGATGCGCCGTGCCAGCCGGTCCGCTGTGGCGTGCGGGCAGTTCTGCACGGCGTGGCTCTTCTCCTCGAACCACTGCGGATCCCCGCTCGCGCGGCGGCGCTCCCAAACGTAGAACGTCTCCCGGCTGATGCCGTGCCGCGCGCACAGCTCCGTCACCGAAAAAGCTCCCGTGTCGTACTCCCGAAACAACCCGATACGCTGCTCCACAGGACTGCTCTCCCTGAAAGGCATCGACCGATCCTCCTTCGAATCGGACGAAGCTTGCCTGTCAGGAATCAACCCGGTCTGAATTGTCAGGACTCAGCCCGGTTCATACCCCCGGGAACCCCCACCCCCGACCCCTCCCCGCAAGGGGGAGGGGAGCGCAGTGGCGCGTGAGGTGATCGCGTAGCCAGCTCAGCCGCGGGCGCGCGTAGCCCGGATGAGCGGAGCGATATCCGGGGTCCTATGAGCTGCCGAGGCGAACCCGGGTGTCGCTGCGCTCACCCGGGCTACGAAGGGCTACTCCGCCGCCATCGCCTTCTTGTGCAGCGAAAGGCCCAGCCGCTCCCAGACCTGCAGCAGGGCCTCGGCGAGGCGGTCGATCAGGCCGTCGTCGTGATAGGGCGAGGGCGTGATGCGCAGGCGCTCGGCGCCCTTGGCGACGGTCGGGTAGTTGATCGGCTGGATGTAGATGCCGTGCTCTTCCAGCAGCAGGTCGGAGGCCTGCTTGCACTTCTCGGGATCGCCGACGAACAGCGGCACGATGTGGGTGTCGTTGGTCATCACCGGCAGGCCGGCGGCGTTAAGGATCGCCTTCACCCGCGCGGCGCGGTCCTGGTGGCGTTCGCGCTCCCAGCTCGACGATTTCAGGTGCTTGATCGCAGCCGTGGCGGCCGAGCAGATCGGCGGCGGCAGCGCGGTCGTGAAGATGAAGCCCGGCGCATAGGAGCGCACGGCGTCGATGATCTCGCCCTTCGCGGCGATGTAGCCGCCGAGGCAGCCGAACGCCTTGGCGAGGGTGCCTTCGAGGATGTCGATGCGGTGCATGACGCCGTCGCGCTCGGCGATGCCGCCGCCGCGCGGGCCGTACATGCCGACCGCATGCACCTCGTCGACATAGGTCATCGCGTTGTAGCGCTCGGCGAGATCGCAGATCGCCGCCAGTGGCGCGACGTCGCCGTCCATCGAATACAGGCTCTCGCAGGCGATCAGCTTCGGCCGGTTCGGGCCGGCCGCGATCAGGAGCTCTTCGAGATGGCCGAGGTCGTTGTGGCGCCAGATCTGGCGCTCGCAGCCGGACTGGCGCACGCCCTCGATCATCGAATTGTGGTTCAGCGCGTCCGACAGGATCAGGCAGTCGGGGATCAGCTTGGCGAGCGTGGCGATGCCGGTCTGGTTGGAGACATAACCGGAGGTGAACAGCAGCGCCGCTTCCTTGCCGTGGAGGTCGGCGAGTTCGGCCTCGAGCTGCACCAGGGGATGATGGGTTCCGGCGATGTTGCGGGTGCCGCCGGCGCCGGTCCCGACGCGGGTCGCGGTCTCGACCATCGCGCCGACCACCTTCGGGTGCTGGCCCATGCCGAGATAGTCGTTGGAGCACCAGATCACGACATTGCGTGGTCCGCTCGGCGAGTGCCAGGTCGCATGCGGGAACCGGCCGGCGATGCGTTCGAGATCGGCGAAGACACGGTAGCGACGCTCATCATGCAGGCGACCGAGGGCGGCACTGAAGTACTGGCTGTAGTCCATCACGAAACCCGAACTGGCGCGCTGCAGTGCAGCATCTAAAGTGAAGACCTCGCGGCATGCGTGGCGTGAGGTCTTCTTAGAGCGTTTCCAGAGCGGCTGTCGAGCCGGAATCCCACGGCGGGAATTGGGCGATTTGTCCAAGGGAGGAGTGATCTCGGCCGAACGGCGCCCGGATTGCGGCGACGCGGCGGCGGCACGGCTTCGCAGCCTCAGGTGGTGCGATAATGCAGCACGGCGTCGACGTCCTGGCTGGTCAGCCGGCCCTCGACCAGCATGTAGTTGACGTGGGCGATCAGTTCGCCGGCGGCAAAGCCCATCTGGTGCGGGTCGAGCACGTGCTTGTGGAACACGACCGGCACGAGCTGCGCCGAGGTCTTCGGCTCGTCGCGGCAGGCGTCCGCGATCATCCGGCAGCGTTCCTCGTGGTGGTCGGCGAGCTGCTTGATGCGCGTCTTCAGCCCGTAGAACGGCACGCCATGGCCTGGCAGCACCAGCACGTCATAGGGCAGGGTGGTGGTGAGGCTCGCCAGCGAGGCCAGATATTCGCCGAGCGAGTTCTGGTCCGGCTCGACCGCCCAGACGCTGACATTGGGCGAGATCTTGCTCAGCACCTGGTCGGCGGACAGGAACAACTTGTCGGCGGCGCAATACAGCATGACCTGGTCGAGCGCGTGGCCGCCGCCGGTGATGACCTTGAAGCGCCGGCTGCCGATCTGGATCTCGTCGCCATGGGAGATGCGGCGGTAAGAGGCCGGCAGCACCGAGACGCGCTGCAGATATTCCTGGCCGCGGCCGAGCAGCTTGTCGGTCAGGGTCTCGTCCATGCCGTGGCGGCGGAAGAACAGCCGCTGGGCATCGCGACGCTCCTCGGTGCCGCGGTTCTGGTGATAGACCGACTGCAGGTACTCGACCTGCGACATCACCAGCGGGCAGTTGAAGCGCTCGACGATCCAGCCGGCGAGCCCGACATGGTCGGGATGCGAATGCGTCACGATCAGCCGACTGATCTTGACGTGTTTGAGCGGGCCATCGAGCAGCCGCGTCCAGGCGGCGATCGACTCCTCATTGCCGAAGCCTGAGTCCACCGCGACCCAGCCGTCGCCATCGGCGAGCAGATAGATGTTCACATGGTTGAGGCGGAACGGCAGCTTCAGGCGCAGCCACAGCACGCCGGGCGCGACCTCGACGACCTGGTCCTCACCGGGATGCTGCTCCCAGGGATAGCGCAGGGCTTCGGCGGAGGAGTGAACGGTGTCTGTCTTCGTCATGCCTCATCGATTAACGGCCGCTGCGGGCGAGCGCCAGCCGAAAAACACATGGCTGGACGGCATTCCGGGGTACGGAAGGTGCTTCGGGTCGCGCCAGCATGACCTGCCTCGACGCCTTCTGCTTCGCCACGCCCCCATCATTCCGGGGCGAGGCCGCAGGCCTCGAACCCGGAATGACCGGCGAGTAGCAACTACGCCGCCCGGATGTTGGTCAGGAACGAATCGACCTCGGCGCGCAAGGTGTCGGCCTCGCGGCGCAGCGCCTCCGAGGCGCTGAGCACCTCGTTGGCGGAGGTGCCGGCCTGGGCCGAGGCGCTGGAGACGCCGGTGATGTTGTTGGAGACCTCGGTGGTGCCGGAGGCCGCCTGCTGGATGTTGCGGGCGATCTCGTGCGTCGCGGTGCCCTGCTGCTCGACGGCGGCGGCGATCGCGGTGGTGACGTTGTCGATCTCGGCGATGGTCTCGCCGATGTTGCGGATCGCCGACACGGCCGACGAGGCGACCTGCTGCATGCCTGCGATCTGGGTGCGGATCTCGTCGGTGGCCTTGGCGGTCTGGCTCGCCAGGCTCTTCACCTCCTGCGCGACCACCGCGAAGCCGCGGCCGGCCTCGCCCGCGCGCGCCGCCTCGATGGTGGCGTTGAGCGCGAGCAGGTTGGTCTGCGAGGCGATCGCCTGGATCAGGTCGACGACGACGCTGACGCGGCTCGCATTGTCGGCGAGTCCCTGCATCGTCGAGTCGGTGGCGCCGGCTTCCTCGACCGCCTTCTTGGCGATCTGGGCCGAGGTCACGACCTGGCGGCTGATCTCCGCGATCGACGACGACAACTGCTCGGTGCCGGCCGACACGGTCTGGACGTTGACCGAGGTCTCCTCGGCAGCCGCCGCGACCGCATTGACCAGCGAGTTGGACTGGTCGGCGGTCTGCGACATGCTCTGCGCGGTCGCCTGCATGGCCGTGGCGGAGTTCTGCAGCGTGCCGAGGGCGCTGCGCACCGTCGCCTCGAACGTGGCGATCTGCGCCTCCATGCGCGCGGCGCGCTCGGCCTTGGCGGCATTCTCGCGGTCCTGCTCGGCGGCCAGGGTACGGGCACGGACCATGTTGTCGCGGAACACCTGCAGGGTGTCGACCATCGCGCCGATCTCGTCGCGCTGCTTCGAGGCCGCAATCTCGGTGTCGAGATCGCCGCTCGACAGCGTCTGCATCGCCTGCTGCAGCCGCTTGATCCGGCGCAGGATGTTGCCGCCGACATAGAGCCAGACGAACAGCACCGAGCCGAGCAGCGTGGCTGCGCCGGCACCGACCATGCCGAGCGTTGCGAGCTCGATGTCACGGCCCGCCGTGCTGGTGGCGCTTTCGGTCGACTTGCGCACGCCTTCGACGAGCTGCTGCACGCTGATGTCGAGACCGACATTGAGCTTTCGCGTCTCCTCCAGCACGGTCTGCCCGTAATCGTTGGCGTCGAGCTCCTTCTCGCGCGTCTTGAACACGCGGGCCTTGCCCTCGCCGAGCGCGGCGAGCTTCAGCGCGGCATCGTGGATTGCCTTGGTGCTGCGGCCGGTCGGCAGCAATTCGAGATTGGATTTGAGCTGCGCCAGCGCCTCCTTGAACTGCCGCTCGATCGTCTCCAGCGTGTCGCTGTCGTTGGCCGAGAGCGCGGCGGCCATCTGCGCCACCAGCAGGTTGCCGGACGCGATCACGTTGCCGAGCTGTTCGACGAACCGTGCGGCCGCCGTTGCATCGTCTGCCGACACCTCGGCTGCGCCGAGCACGGCGTTGAGCTGCGTCTGGGCATCCAGCATCGGCTCGTTGGCGGCGGCAGTGAAGTCCGCCTGCGCCTTGCGCAGCGCGTCATACTGCTTGTTGTGCAGGGCCGCCACTTCGAGCCGCTCGCGTGCGGCCGACACCAGGCTCTGATTGGCTTCGTTGATGTTCTTGATGGTCTCCGCGAGCGGCGCCACCACGCTTTTCGCGGCGCCGAGCGCGCTGATCTCGCTCAGGCGCTCCTGCGTGGTCTTCTGGATCTCCTGCATCTTCTTCAGGCGATCGTTGAGCGCGTCCTCGCTCTGGGACTGCAGCAGCGCCGGGCCGAGGCTGGCCAGGCCGGAGCTCTGCGCCAGCAATTGCAGGCTCGACGTGAGGCGCGGAATCTCGCGGTCCGAGAGCTCGACCATGGTGCCGCCGACGTGTCGCAGCATCAGTCCCGCAGCGACGCTGATCGCGATCGCCATGCCGGCGATCACTGCGAAGGCTGCGAACAGGCTGCCGCGGACGCCCCATCCAGGTCGCAGGACTCCGAGCACCCTGCTGAAGCTGAACCGAATCGCCATCTCTGGTGTCCCCCGATATGCACTACTTGGAGCTGTTGCTTGCAGGCAGTATCGCGGCGGGCGGTTAACAAATCCGGGAAACTACTCGGGCAGTGCTGGGTTTTCTCGCATTTTCGCATTTCACCGTGCGGCATTTAACAGGACGGAAAGGATTGTTGGGCCGCGCTTTCGATAACCTATGACAGAAAGGCCGGCATCGCTGCCGGCCTTCCCGTCGTTTGTTGTTATTTGACGCCTGCGGATCAGTAGCGGGCCGCGAGCGGAGCGCCCCAGTTGAAGCGGTAGTTCACGCCAGCCTTGAAGGTGTGGTCGTCGGTGGTGAAGCTGCCGGTCGGGACCAGCGCGGCGGGCGCCGTGAAGGTGGCGCTGCCGAAATTGTAGTACTGATACTCGGCCTTGGCCGACCAGTTGGGCGCGAACATGTATTCGAGGCCGGCGCCGACGGTCCAGCCGTTGCGGTGGTCGCCGTTGGTTGCGAAGCCGACCGGCGTGCCGGCGAACGTCACCTTCTCGTTGTTGTCGGAATAGGCGTAGCCGCCCTTCACGTAGAGCAGGCCCGGACCCCAGGTGTAGCCGAAGCGGCCGGTGATCGAGCCGAGGCCGCGCTGGCTGTTGGTGTAGACGAGGCCGCCGGGGAAGGCGGCGCCGACGCTGCCGCTCAGCCAGCTGTACTGGCCCTCGGCGCCGATCACCCAGGTCGGTGCGAACTGCCAGTCGGCGCCGACCTGCACGCCGCCCAGGAAGCGGCCGTTGGAGTTGTTGCCGGTGGCGAGGCCGGAGAAGTTGTTGTCGCTGGAGAACGCGCCGCCGAGATGGGCGCCGAGATAGAAGCCGGTCCAGTTGTAGATCGGAGCGGCATAGGCCGGCGGCGCCTTGGTGGCGTAGGGATAGGTCCGGGCGCCGAGATCGGCGGCGACAGCGGACTGGGCCGAGGCCAGCGCGGCGACTGCAACGGTTGCGAACAGGATCTTCTTCATGGCGGGTCTCCGATACTCAACTAACAAGGCTCGCGCAGCGCGCGCCGTCGATGGATCGGAGATAGATCGCTTTCGAATAAAATGCTGTCACTCGCGCAGCACACTGGCCTCCAACCCGACCTTCTGCGGGCAAAGGTTCTGGCGTAGTTAGCAATGCACTAACGAAGGCTGGAGCAGGAGCTGACGCCGGGCCTTGCTGTGCCGTCGCGGCACAACCGGTTAAGGCGCGTTAAGAGCTCGATGCAAGGCCGCGACTGCGTCGCGCAGCTGCTCGCGATGGATGATGTCGTCCTTGGGCATCGAAGCGATGCCGGCGGCGAGCTCGTGAAGGATCGCGGCGAGCAGTCCAAAGTTCAGATGCATATGGATCGATTTGCGGACGTCCTCGGGGCCGGGGCGCTCCAGGGTCAATGCCAGGCCAGATGATTCGAGATGGGCTTCGAACCGCGAGGAATGCTCGAACGTGCCGGCATAGAACTTGTCGGGATATTCGAGCGCGATCTCGGCCTTGTCCGGGATGGGTTTCGACATGGTGGCTCCTGAGCGGCGATGCGCGGATGTTCGCAGATCCGCCTCCCGCCGCCTTGCGCCAGGTCATAGTGGGCGGAGCGCCTGCGTCCCCCGATCGAGTCGGGCCGGACCGCATTTCTACGGGGGCGGAAATTTACCTTACCCTGAGAAAAGGTTGTGCACGCTGATCAAATTGACGACTCGATGCCGGTCGTTCCGGACGGACCAGCTCCATGCAAGCGAGCGGAGAGGGCTCCGGCGGGGCGACGGCGGGTGCAGTCCACCCTCCAGCGAATGTGCCGCCGACATGAAGATGCGTCTCTCCATTTCCACGTTCATTGCGGCTTTTGGCCTTGTGCTCGCGCTCGGCTTCGGTGCGGTCGTGCTGACCAGCGCCTATGCGCTGCGCGAGCTCAAGGTCGGCGGGCCCCTCTACGACAAGATCAAGCTCGGCAATGATCTGGTGGCCGACATCCTGCCGCCGCCTGAATATGTGCTCGAGGCCTATCTCGATGCGACCCTCGCACTCCGGACGCCGAAGGATCTCGACACGCATGTCAAGAAGCTGGCGCAACTGAAGATGGACTATGAGGATCGCAAGACGTTCTGGACCGGCTCGGCGCTGCAGCCTGATCTGAAATCGCTGCTGGTCGAACGATCGGACGGCGAGGTTCGGAAATTCTGGCAGGCCCTGGAGGCCGAGTTGATCCCGGCGCTGCGCTCCGGCGACATGGCGAAGGCCGATGCCGCCTATGCCCGGCTGGCCGAAGCCTACGCCGCCCACCGCGCGGTGATCGATACGCTGGTCGACAAGGCAAACAAGCTGAATTCGGACATGGAGGCGACGGCGGCGACCCAGGATCGCAGCATCTCCATCGTCGTGTGGACCGTGTCCGGCATCGTTCTGGCTCTGGTCGTCGCCGGCATGTCCGGGCTGGTGATCGGCGTCGTCCGTCCGCTGTCGCGCATGACCGGCCTGATGCGGCGGATCGCCGAGGGCGATCTGTCGGCCGACATTTCCTATTCGGAACGCGGCGACGAGATCGGCGCGATGGCGGGCGCGCTGAGCATCTTCAAGACCAACGCGCTGGAGAATGCGAGCCTGCGCGACAAGCAGGAGCGCGACCGTTTGGCCGCCGAGGAGCATAAGAAGCGCGCCATGCTCGAAATGGCCGACGTGATCGAGCGCGAGACCGAGACGTCCGTCGAAGCTGCGGCCGGCGCATCGCGCCAGGTCGAGGCCGTCGCCGCAGGCCTCTCGAAACTGGCCGAGGAGCTGTCGACCGATGCGCAATCGGTGGCCGCAGCGTCGGAGCAGTCGCTCTCCAATGCCCAGACGGTCTCGTCGGCAGCCGAGCAACTGAGCTCGGCGATCCGCGAGATCTCGAGCCAGGTGGCGCGCGCCAGCACGATCACCAAATCGGCGGTGACGGAGCGCGAGAAGGCGAAGAACACGATGCTCTCCTTGTCCGCGGCCGTGGACAAGATCGCCGAGGTCTCCAACCTGATCGGCGGCATCGCCGAGCAGACCAACCTTTTGGCGCTCAATGCCACCATCGAGGCGGCGCGCGCCGGCGATGCCGGCCGCGGCTTTGCCGTGGTTGCGGCCGAGGTCAAATCGCTGTCGGATCAGACCGCCAAATCGACCGAGGAGATCTCGCGCCTGATCGGCGAGGTGCAGACCACCACGCAGGCGACCGTCGACGTCGTCGAAGGCATCGGCAGCCAGATTTCCGAGATCGACGAGGTCGCAGCCTCGATCGCCGCGGCGATGGAGGAGCAGCACGCGGCGACCCAGGAAATCAGCCGCTCGGTCCAGTCGTCGGCGAGAGCGGCGCGCGACGTGTCGTCCAAGATCGGCAATGTCGGCAGGGACGCCGGCATGGTCAACGATCGGGCCGCCGAGGTGCGCAACGCCATCGGCTCCGTGGCAACGGGCCTGACCTCGCTCCGTGCCACGCTGGTGAAGGCCGTCAGGACGGCGACCGCCGAAGCTGATCGCCGTCAGTCGCCGCGGCTGAAGTCCAGCCTGGCGATCAAGGTCGTCGACGATCGCAAGGGCGTGGTGAAGGCCGATCTGGTGGATATTTCCGAAGGCGGCGCCTGGATCCGGTTCGATCCCGAGCCCGGCATCGGCGATCGCGGCGTCATGGAGTTCAGCGGCTTCGACGGCCGCGTGCAATATCGGGTCTGCGCCCGTGACAAGGACGCACTGCATGTCGAGTTCGACCCCGGCCAGAATCGCGAGGCGTTTCTGGCGTGGTTCAGGCGGACCTTCGCACGGCAGGCGGCGTAGACGGAGCGCCGTCGCTTGCCTCCGCTCTCGGCCAAGAGAACGGAGGCTTCGTGCCGGTCCTCAACGCGCCATCGTCATTGGCGCGAGACCAGATCGCTGATCCGCACTGGGAAGCGCCTGATCCGAATGCCGGTCGCATGCGCCACTGCGTTGGCCACCGCCCCGGCGGAGCCGGTGATGCCGATCTCGCCGACGCCCTTGATGCCGAGCGGGTTGACGAACGGATCGTGCTCCTCGACCGTGAACGCCTCGATCGCCGGGACGTCGGCATTCACCGGCACATGATACTCGCCGAGATTGGCGTTCATGATGCGGCCGCTGCGCCGGTCGGTGACGGCCTCCTCGTGCAGCGCCAGCGAGATGCCCCAGATCATGCCGCCGATGAGCTGGCTGTTCACCAGCTTCGGATTGATGATCCTCCCGGCCGCAAACGCGCCGACCATCCGCGTCACCCTGACCTGGCCGAGATCGGGATCGACCTTGACCTCGGCGAAGACGGCGCCATGCGAGCTCATCGCGTACTGCTCGTTGGCGGCGGGATCGGGCACGCCTGAGCCGGAGCCCTCGATCTCGGCGAGACCGGCGCGGGCCAGGATGTCGGCATAGCTCTCGCCGCGGCTGTCATCGTCGCGCCGCAGCAGCCGCCCGTTGCGAGCGATCACGCCGGCATTGCCGGCGCCGAACAGTGGCGAGCGCTCATCCGCCGTCGCAAGCCCGGCAAGCTTCGCGATGACCGCGGCTCCCGCATTGTGGATCGCGGTGCCCACGGTCGCCGTGTGGGCCGAGCCGCCGGCGATGCCGGCATCCGGCAGATCCGACGTTCCGGCCTTGAACGTGACCTGGTCGAGATCGAGCGCGAGAGAATCCGCGGCGATCTGTGCGAACGCGGTCCACGCGCCCTGGCCCATGTCGTGCGCGCCGCTCTCCACCACGCCGCTGCCATCGCGCCGGATCACCGCGCGCGCCTGGCCTGCGAACATCAGCGCATGGAACGTCGCCGTGCCCATGCCCCAGCCGACTAGGAAGCCGTCCTTGTCGCGCATCGTGCGCGGCTTCAGCGGCCGCTCCCACCAGCCGAAACGCTCCGCACCTTGTGTGTAGCACTCGCGCAGCGCCTTGGACGAGAACGGCTTGCCGGTGGCCGGCTCGACCTCGGCGTAGTTCTTGACCCGGAAGGCGAGCGGATCGAGGCCGCAGGCCTCGGCCATCTCGTCGACGGCGCTTTCCAGCGCGATCGAGCCCGGCGCGATGCCGGGCGCGCGCACGAACAGCGGCGTGCCGGTGTCCATGCGCACCGCGTCATAGGTGGTCGCGATCGCCGGCGCGGTATACAGCGTGTGCGTGACATGCGCCGCCGCCTCGTAGAAATCCTCGAAGCTCGAGGTCGCGATCCGCGCGTGATGATGGATCGCCGACAATTGTCCCGCGCCGCTTGCGCCGAGCTGCAACGTCTGCCGGGTCGGCGAGCGATGGCCGAACGGACCGTAGAGCTGCTCGCGGCGCACCACGAGCTTCACCGGACGTCCGGTCAGCTTCGCGGCGAGGATGCCGAGGATCTGCGGTCCCGCGATGAGGCCCTTGCCGCCGAAGCCGCCGCCGAGATAGGGGCTGCGGATCAGGATGCTCTCCGGCGCGATGCCGAACAGCTCGGCGAGGCGCCCGCGCATCATCACGAGGCCCTGGGTCGGCGTGTCGATGACGAGGCGATCGCCCTGCCATTCGGCGACGATCGCATGCGGCTCCATCGCGTTGTGATAGTGCGCCGGGGTCTCATAGGTCGCGGTGATCTGCCTGTCGCTGCCCGCCAGCGCGGCCTCGACATCGCCATGGTAGCTCTCGGCAGGAAATCCCATGCCGACCACAGGCGGCACGTAGGCGTCGCTGGCGTCGAGCCCGATGCGGGCCGGCTCGACTTCGTAGCGCGGGGACAGCAGAGCGGCGCCTTCGGTCGCTGCTTCCAGGCTCTCGGCGACGACGAGCGCGATCGGCTGGTTGGCGTAGCGCACGCGATCGTTCTGCAGCGCCTCGAACCGGAACGCGAACGGATTAGGCTTGCCGTCGGGATCGGCGTGCAGCGGCGGCCGGTTGGCGGAGGTCATCACCTCGACCACGCCGGGATGAGCCTTGGCGGCTTCGACGTCGAGCGAGACGACGCGGCCGCGCGCGATGCTGGAGACGGCGAGCACGGCATAGAGCAGGCCGGGCGGATTGTTGTCGGCGGCGTAGCGTGCCGTGCCGGTGACCTTGGCGCGGCCATCGACGCGCGACAGCGACTGGCCGATGTTGGAGCCGTGTCTGATATGGGCGGGATCGCGGGAGAGATTGAGCTCAGGCGTCATGAAGCACTCCTGGAACGGAGGAGAAGGGAGAGGCCGGCAGCGCCGGCATGCGCGACGGCGTGCCTTGGCTCGCGGCTTGCAGCGCGCGCACGATCAGGCTGCGCGCGAGCGGGATCTTGTAGGCGTTGTCGCCGGAGGGCTTTGCGTCGTGCAGCGCCGCCTCGGCGGCGCGTTCGAACAGGCGCGCATCCGCGGGCTGCCCTGCGAGCAGTGCTTCGGCCTGGTGGGCACGCCATGGCTTGGCAGCGACGCCGCCGAGCGCCAGGCGCGCCTGCTTGATGCTGCCGTTCTCGATCACGAGACCGGCTGCCGCCGAGACGATCGCGAACGCGTAGGAATTGCGCTCGCGGACCTTCAGATAACGCGCATGCCTGGCGAAGGCGCGTGCAGCCGCCGGCAGCCGGATCGCGACGATCATGTCGCCCGACGCGAGCACGGTCTCCTTCTCCGGCGTGCTGCCGGGCAACAGATGCAGCGCCTCCAGCGCGACCTCGCGCCGGCCCGCTTTGCCTTCGATCTCAACCACGGCATCGAGGGCGGCGAGCGATACGCAGAAGTCGGAGGGATTGGTGGCGATGCAGGCCTCGCTCCAGCCCAGCACGGCGTGCTGATGGTTGTCGCCGCCGCGGGCGTCGCAGCCGGCGCCGGGCGTGCGCTTGTTGCACGCCGACGCCGGGTCGTAGAAATAGGCGCACCGCGTCCGCTGCAGCAGATTGCCGCCGACGGTGGCCGCATTGCGCAATTGCGCCGACGCGCCGGACAGCAGCGCTTCCGCCACCGCCGGAAAGTCGCGCGCGAAGCCTGAATCATGCGCGAGATCGGCATTGCGCACCAGCGCGCCGATCCTGACATCGCCATTGCCGAGCGTCTCGATGCGCGTGAGCTCGGCGAGATGCGAGATGTCGACCAGCCGCGCCGGCCGGACGACATTGCCCTTCATCAGATCGAGCAGGTTGGTGCCCGAAGCGAGATAGGCGGCGCCGGGTGCGCCGGCGGCGGCAATCGCTTCGGCGACGCTCGACGGCTTCACATAGTCGAACCGGTTCATGCCGCGCGCTCCTTCGTATCAGAGAGCGTCGCCTGCGCGTCGAGCACCGCCTCGACGATACCGACATAGGCGCTGCAGCGGCATAGATTGCCGCTCATGCCTTCGCGCACGCGCTCGGGATCGGAGCCCGCCTGGCCTTCGTTGATGAGCCCGACCGCGCTCATGATCTGGCCCGGCGTGCAGAAGCCACATTGCAGGGCGTCATGATCGATGAACGCCGCCTGCACCGGGTGCAGCTGGTCGCCTTGAGCAAGTCCTTCGATGGTGGTGATCGCGGCGCCGTCGAGGCTGACGGCCAGCGTCAGGCAGGAGTCGATGCGGCGGCCGTCGACCAGGACGGTGCAGGCGCCGCACTGGCCGCGGTCGCAGCCCTTCTTGGTGCCGGTGAGGTGGAGGCGCTCGCGCAGCAGGTCGAGCAGGGTGACCCTGGGGTCGTCGAGCGCAAGCGTTCGCGGCTCACCGTTGACGGTGAGTCTGACAGTCCAATTCATGCGTTGTTCCGATCGAAGCGATGGCCTAATCGGATCGCAGCGGGCACCGCCTTACGAGCGGTGGTCCGTCCAGATCCAGCGACCGCGGGACGACAGCTCAGGAAGGTTGGCTGTCCCGGGTGGCAGGTCTATTTATACGGAGGGTTCCTCCGTTTAGCAAGGGGACATGAACGGTCCGTCATCAAGAGCTGGTGAGATGCAGACGAAACCACAAGAGCGGCCGCGCAAGCCGCGCGCCGATGCGCAGCGAAATCGCGAGCGCGTGCTGGAGGCCGCCAAGGCGGTGTTCAGCGCCGGCGGCGCCGAAGCCAGCCTGGAAGCGGTGGCGCGCCAGGCCGGCGTCGGCATCGGCACGCTGTATCGTCACTTCCCCACCCGCGAGGACCTGTTCGAGGCGGTGTACCGGCGCGAGGTCGAGCAGCTCTCGGAGCTCGCCGAGGCGCTGAAGAGCGAGCCGTCGCCGGTCGAGGCGCTGCGGCGCTGGCTGCGCTCGACGGTGCAGTTCGTCGCCACCAAGAAGGGCATGATGGCCGCACTGGCGATCGTCATGAACGCGAACTCCGAGCTCGCCGCCTATTCGCACGGCCATCTCACCCGCTCGATCGGCGCGCTGCTGTCGCGGGCCGTCCAGGCCGGCGAGATTCGCAGCGACATCAGCGCCGACGACGTCCTGCGTGCGCTGATCGGCATGTGCTACATGCACGACCAGACCGGCTGGCAGCAGAGCGTGCTGCGGCTGTTGGATGTGTTCGTGGATGGGTTGCGGGTGGGGAAGGGAAGAGTCAGCGAAGCGTAGTTGGCTTTCCGTCCTGGCTTAGCGGGGCGGGAATAGCAACAACGTCAACAATGTCAGGAAAGTTTCCTGGTTTTGGACGCGAGCGGCTTCGAAGCTCGCCAATGCAGCTCTCGCCATTCTGATGGCGAGCTGCGCATCCAGGGTTTTGACGCGGATCATCGGATTATAGTCGGCTTCATGGCGCTTCTCTTGCAGCTCCAGGACAGCGAATGCGAACGCTTGAAGGCTTGCTCCAAAGCCTCCAGAGGGCGCAAACGGGAGATATTTGGCGGAGAGCTTCGACTTTTTGATCTCCTCGCATAGCAATCGGAGGTCTCGATGATCCACGGCTCTATAGACGAGGGCGTATGAAGGTGTCCCTTGTTTCGTCTTGCCAACGAATTGATCTGCAGCGGCGATGAGCGTTGCATGAAACAATCCATAGTACGCAGCCGAAATTGCGCGACGGATGTTCACCTGCCGTGGTGGCCCCGCCGCAGGCGGAACGATCAACTGCTCAGCCTGCTGAAACAGATGCTCCGGATTAAGTATCGCCAACGGCCTCGTTCTCCGCCTCGTATTCGATCAGCGGAAAGCGGTCCTCGCCTGCGGCCTGGAGCTGCTCTTGGATCTGGACCAGCGTATCCAGTACTGCTTCTCCCTCGATGTTGGTCCCTTGGATGGGGCTCAATACGATGGTGATCCGCAGCGCGTCACGGCCTTCGGAGTCCGCATAGGACGCCGTCGTGACGTCTGTTACCGCGGCGGAGCTGCTCAGATTCGCAGTGGCGACCTCGCGGGCGATCTTGGCGATTTTGGCGTTATCCAGCATTGTCGCAATATACGCTGCATTCCGGTGAGTTGCCACCGGCCAGCGTGCGGAGTCTCATATGGCTCATTGGCGATCTCACCCCCTGAGCCACTCCATCAGCGCCTGCGCGGTCTCCTCCGGCTGCTCGGGCTGCGGCAGGTGGCCGCAATTCTCCAGCACGACGAGCCAGCTGCCGTCGATGCCGTCGGCCATCTCCTTCGACAGGCTGTTCGGGATGGTGTTGTCGGTGTCGCCGGTGAGCACCAGGGTCGGGCAGCGGATCGCGGTCAGTGTCGGCCGCGAGTCCGGGCGCGACATGATGGCCGTCAGCTGCCGGATGAAGCCGATGACGCCGACCTCCTCGGCCATGTGGTGCACCAGCTGGCGCAGCCGCGGATCGTCCTGGCGCGACGGATGGACGAAGCCTGAGAACAGCTCGTCGACCACGCCGTGATAGTCGCCCTCCTTGGCGCGGGTGATCATGGTGCGGCGGCGCGCGCTCGCCTCCGGCGTGTCGGGCCTCGCCTGGGTGTTGATCAGCGCCAGCCGGCCCACGCGCTCCGGCGCCTGGCGCATGATCTCGAAAGCGATGTAGCCGCCCATCGAATGTCCCGCGAGCGCGAAGCGCGGCGGCGCCTCGGCCAGGATGCGGCGCGCGATCGCGGCCATGCTGTCATCGCGGACGTGGTTGGCCACCATCACCGGCCCGAGCCGCCACAGCGCGGGGATGACAGGCGCATAGATGCGGGGCGACGAGATCAGTCCAGGCACCAGCACGAGCGGCAGCGCATCAGTCATGGGTCTTCCCCCGGAAACGGCGTTCACCTGGTCCGGGTGTTTTCCACCCGGCATGCCATTTACGCGCGTGAGGCGGCCGATGTCCAACGATGTGCCCCGCTTCGCGCCCGCCGCCCCGGGGCGACGACCTCGTCCTCAGCCTTGCCCTGGCTCCTCCTGCGCCTCTTCGCGACGGCGTATGGCCGGACGGACGCAGTGATCGGGTCGCACGCGATGCTGCTTGGGCCGCGGCGCCTTTGGCTTTCGTGATTGCGGCGCCATTCGCGGCAATCTGGTGGCGTCGTCCGCAATTCGCGCGCGAGGCGGAGGTCGAACTACTTCCGCTCCGGATCATGCCACCATTGCATGCAGCGCGATGATACCTGGATGGATCGTCAATCGTGGCAAACAGGGTCGGGCGTCACGATAATATCACGTAATGGGCGTGGGGCCAGGCGTCGGAAGGCTTGCGACTACAACGATTAGTTCGGGCAGCCGGTAACTTCACGTGGCCGGCGATGGCCGGCTCTCTCGTGCTGCTGCGGCGATAAGTTGGTAGCACCGCGCTGTCGGTGATGACATCGGAACGATTGTCGCGCGAAGTCCGACTCTCACGAGAACGGCGAGTGCGCCGATCCGCGATGCAGCGAGGGGCGGGACGACGTGCTCGATCAGCGGCGCGACGATGCCTCTCGGCGATGTCGCTGCCGGATGGAGCAGCGGCGCTCGTGGCCGCGAGTTCGATGCGAAGGTTGCGGTGGCGTGACCTGATGCGCGAGCGAGAGCCAGCGCGCCAGCGGCCGAGGCCTCTCCCCGACAATCAGACGAGCAGTGGCTGCGCCGTGGCTGCGAGCTTCTTCAGCAGCGGCAGGAAGCGCTCCTTCATCTCGTCGACGCCGATGCGATCGACGTGGCCGCCGATGTTGACGGCGGCGATGATGCCGCCGTCATAACGGCGAATCGGCACTGAAATCGAGCGGAAACCCTGCTCCGCCTCACCGTCGACGAGCGAGTAACCGTCGTCGCGGACGGCGATGATCGACGCGAGCAATGCTTCCTTGTCGGTGATCGTCTGCGGCGTCATCTCGGTCAGCGTCATGCGCTCGACGGCCTGGCGCAACTGATCGTCCGGCATCCGGCTCAGCAACACGCGGCCGACCGACGTGCAGAACGCCGGCAGCCGATAGCCGATTTCGAGCCCGGTCGAGAACATCCGCGCCGACGTCGCGCGCGCGATGAAGACGACCGACTCGCCGTCGAGGACGGCGAGCGAGCAGACCTCGCGCGCCTCGCCGGCCGTGTTGTCCATCAACGGCTGCATCACGCTGTTGATCTGGTTGGAGGCGAGATAGCTGGAGGCCAGCAGCAGCACGCGCGGCGTCAGCGAGAACAGCCGATCGTCGCCATGGACGAAGCCGGAGGCCTTCAGTGTCAGCAGAATCCGTCGCACCGTGGCGCGGGCGAGGCCGGTGAGTTCCGCGGCCTTGCTCAGCGTCATCGGCCGGCCCTCGCGGCTGAAGGCTTGTATCACCCGCAGGCCGCGATCGAGCGCTTCCACGAACTCGGGACCGTCGCCCCGAGCCTGCTTCTTCTCCTCATCAGTGCGCTTCAGTTTCGGCATCGGCCTGACATGATCCGCTGTTGTTGTTTTCGGCTGTAGTGAAGCTGCAGTCCGTTTGCCCCTCGGCTTCGGTTGTAGCTTTTTCACTTGCGCTTCTCCCCACTTAAAGCGAATCTAATCTGGGCGAACATGTGTTCGTCTAGCGAACATTATTAGATGATCGCGTGACGCTCAACGCCCGACTTGCGACGGAACAGGAGAGACGGCCATCATGATGAGCCAGGAGCAGAACGACCTGATCACGCGCGTCGGACCCGGCGCGCCCGCCGGTAAACTAATGAGGATGTACTGGCAGCCGGCGGCGCTGGTCGATGAGCTCGCGGGCGAGCGGCCGGTGCGCGCGGTGAAGCTGCTCGGTCAGGACTTCGTGCTCTTCAAGGATGCGCAGGGCCGCTACGGACTACTTGATCGCGATTGCCCGCATCGCGGCGCAGATCTCGCCTTCGGACGGCTGGAGAACGGCGGGTTGCGTTGCGCCTTCCATGGCTGGCTGTTCGACGCTGACGGCAATTGTCTGGAGACGCCGGCCGAACCGGCCGGCTCGCCGCTGTGCAAGAACGTCAAGCAGCGCGCTTATCCGGTGGTCGAGAAGGGCGGCATCCTCTGGGCCTGGCTCGGCGATGGCGCAGCCCCGGCGTTCCCGGATCTCGACTGCTTCACCGCGCCCGACGCCTACACCTTCGCCTTCAGGGGCCTGATCGAATGCAACTGGCTGCAGGCGCTGGAGGTCGGCATCGACCCGGCGCATGCCTCGTTCCTGCACCGCTTCTTCGAGGACGAGGATACGTCGACCGCCTATGGCAAGCAGTTCCGCGGCGCCTCCGCCGACAGCGAGCTGCCGATGACCAAGGTGCTGCGCGAATATGATCGTCCGATCATCAATGTCGAGCGGACCGAATACGGCCTGCGCATCATCGCGCTGCGCGAGATCGATGCCGAGCGCACCCACGTCCGCGTCACCAATCAGCTGTTCCCGCATGCCTTCGTGATTCCGATGAGCACGGAGATGACGATCACGCAGTGGCACGTGCCGGTCGATGACGAGACCTGCTACTGGTACGCGATCTTCACCAGCTACGGCGCGCCGGTCGACCGGGCGAAGATGCGGGCACAGCGGCTCGAGCTCTATGAGCTGCCGGACTATCGCTCGCGCAAGAACAAGAGCAACGACTACGGCTTCGATCCACGGGAGCAGGCGACCGCGACCTACACCGGGATGGGCAACGACATCAACGTGCACGACCAGTGGGCGGTGGAGTCGATGGGCCGGATCCAGGACCGCACCCGCGAGCATCTGGGCCAATCCGACAAGGCGATCATCCAATATCGCCGTCTGCTGCGCGAGCAGATCGAGAAGGTCGCGGGCGGCGAGTCGCCGATGCTGTTCCTCGATGCCGCGGAGGCCCGCAGCGTGCAGGGCCCGGCGACGATGGACGGCATCGGGCCGACGCGCGGCTGGGAGACCTACTGGATGGAAGTCGACGTCCGCCGCCGCCGCAACGCCCCCTGGGCCCCGCCGGTGCCGGCGGATATCATTCGGCTGGCCCCGCATCTGAGCGCGGCGGAGTAGCTACTTTGCTCCGAGTTGCCGTACGGTGGCCAAGGCCGGCGGAACGGCGCAGCGTGCCGTCCGACGGCGTGCCCACCATTCACGTGCACCGTCGCGGCGGTGGGCGCGTCGTGTTCGCAGCGTCCACTGGCGCAACGGCGGAGGCCGCGCCGCGAACGCGCCTTTGCCCGTCCTACGATTCGAGGAGCCATCGTTGAGTTTCGTCGACAAGCATCAGTTGTGGACCGTGGAGCAGGCCGAGGCCGCAGTGCGCATGCGCCGCCTCGCCGAGGAGCACGGCCTCACCACCATCCGCTTCTCGTTCCCGGACCAGCATGGCATCCTGCGCGGCAAGACGCTCACCGTCGATGCGGCGCTGTCCTCGCTCGAGGACGGCTGCTCGATCACGACGACCTTGCTTGCCAAGGATACCTCGCATCGCACCGTGTTTCCGGTGTTCACCGCCGGCGGCGGCTTCGGCATGGCCGAGATGCAGGGCGGCAGCGATGCACTGATGGTCGCCGATCCCACCACCTTTCACGTGCTGCCCTGGGCGCCCGGCACGGGCTGGGTGCTGTGTGATCTGTACTTCGCGAATGGCGCGCCGGTGCCGTTCGCCACGCGCAATCTCTATCGGTCGGCATTGGCGACGCTCGACCAGCGTGGCTATCAGTTCAAGGCCGGCCTCGAGGTCGAGTGCCACATCTTCAAGGTCGAGGATCCCAGGCTCGCGCCCGGTGACGCCGGCTCGCCCGGTCAGCCCGGCGTGCCGCCGACGGTCAGCCTGCTGACCCAGGGCTATCAATATCTCACCGAGCAGCGCTTCGATCAGATGGAGCCGGCGCTCGAGATCATCCGGGCGAACCTCGTCGCGCTCGGCCTGCCGTTGCGCTCGATCGAGCTCGAATACGGGCCGAGCCAGTGCGAATTCGTGCTGCAGCCGGGCATCGGGCTGGCGCCTGCAGATACGATGGTGCTGTTCCGCAGCGCCGTGAAGCAGATCGCGCAGCGCCACGGCTATCACGCCACCTTCATGTGCCGGCCGCGCATCCCCAACGTGATGTCGTCGGGCTGGCATCTGCACCAGTCGCTGGTGGCGCGCGACGGGAGCAACGCGTTCATGACGGAGGACGCCGAAGGACTGTCCGCGCTCGGCCGCCACTACATGGCGGGCCTGCTCGCGCATGCGCGCGCCTCCGCGCTGTTTTCGACGCCGACGATCAACGGCTACCGGCGCTACCGCGCCTATTCGCTGGCACCGGACCGCGCCATCTGGGGCCGCGACAACCGCGGCGTCATGATCCGCGTGCTCGGCGGCCCCGGCGATCGCGCCACCCGCCTGGAGAACCGCATCGGCGAGCCCGCCGCCAATCCCTACCTCTACATGGCCTCGCAGATCGCAGCCGGCCTCGACGGCATCGACCGCAAGATCGATCCCGGCCCGTCCGCTGACGTTCCCTACGAGACAAAGGCAGATCTCCTGCCGAAATCCTTGGGCGAAGCGGTCGATGCGCTGAAGCAGGACGCGTTCTTCCGCGAAGCCTTCGGTGCCACCTTCATCGACTACTACACCTTCCTCAAGACCGCCGAGATCGAGCGCTTCCAGGCCGAAGTGTCGGACTGGGAGCAGCGCGAATATTTCGAGATGTTCTGACCACGATGCAGCGCATCGCACGCTGCGCGTCAGCCCGCCGTCGACCCGGATGCTCTGCCCGGTGATGTAGGCCGCGCTCCGTCGGCGGACGCGCAACATCCTCGTCGCGCGCGCAATGCGCCGACGATGATGCGGCGCGGGCATTTCCATATCCGCCGGTTTTGTTCCCCCGCCGCCTCCTCGCATTTTCGTGAGCCCTGTGTCCGCCATCCCGCGCGCAGGCATGCCTGCGGGAACCCGATCCCATCCATCGGCATATCGAAGGGGCGCGTTGCGCAACTCACGCCGGTGCCGGCGCGACCCTGCATGTCATGGAGAGAGAAGGCGGAGCAAGGAAGCATGTTGGAACACAAGCCGCAGCGCGATCGCGCGGTCGTCGACAGCGGCGATGCATCCGATCTGTCGTCGGAGCGCCACGACATCTTCTTCGCGGCCGTCGAGACCACGCGGATGCCGATGATCGTCACCGATCCGCGCCAGAACGACAATCCGATTCTGTTCGCCAACCGGGCGTTCCTGGAAATGACCGGCTACGAAATCTCCGAGATCGTCGGCGCCAATTGCCGCTTCCTGCAGGGGCCGGACACCGACCGCGACACCATTGCAGCGATCCGCACGGCGATCGCCAACCGCCAGGACATCGCGGTGGAGATCCTCAATTATCGCAAGAATGGTGCTGCGTTCTGGAATGCGCTGTTCGTCAGCCCGGTCTACAACCGCGACGGCGAGCTGGTCTATTATTTCGGCTCGCAGCTCGACGTGTCGCGCCGCCGCGACGCCGAGAGCGCGCTGGTGCAGTCGCAGAAGATGGAGGCGATCGGCCAGCTCACCGGCGGCATCGCGCACGACTTCAACAACATCCTGCAGGTCATCATCGGCTACACCGAGACCCTGCAGGGCGCCGTCGCCGATCTGGCCCCGCGGCACCGCCGCGCCGTCGAGAACATCCGCACGGCCGCCAATCGGGCCGCGACCTTGACGCAGCAGCTATTGTCGTTCGCGCGCAAGCAGCGGCTCGACAGCCGGCCGATCAACCTCAACAACATGATCGAGACCATGGTGCAGATGGCGCGCCACACGCTCGGCGACAGCGTGCGCATCGTCGTCAAGGCGCAGCCGGGCCTGTGGAACAGCCGCGTCGACCAGACCCAGGCGGAGGTCGCGCTGCTCAATCTGTTTGTCAACGCGCGCGATGCGATGCCGCACGGCGGCACGTTGACCATCCGCACCGAGAACAAGGAGATCGCGGAGGAGGACATCGTGCAGTTCGGCGTGCCCAAGGGCGGGCGCTATGTCGCGCTGAAAGTGTCCGACGACGGCGTCGGCATTCCGCACCATATTCTCGCGCGAGTCGCCGAGCCGTTCTTCACCACCAAGGAGGAGGGCAAGGGCACTGGGCTCGGCCTCGCCATGGTCTACGGCTTCACGCGGCAGTCCGGCGGCAGCACCTATATCTACAGCGAGGTCGGGCTCGGCACGACCGTGCAGCTGCTGTTTCCGGCGACCGAGCAGGCGATCGCCGCGCCCTCGATCCGGCCGCAGATGGCGATGGAGCGGTCGGGCAGCGAGCGCATTCTGATCGTCGAGGATCGTCTGGATGTGGCCGAGCTCGCGCGCTCGATCCTGGAGGATTTCGGCTATCGCATCGAGGTCGCCGCCAATGCGCATGCCGCGCTCGAGCTGCTGGATTCGGAGGCCCGCTTCGATTTGCTGTTCACCGATCTCGTGATGCCCGGCGGCATGAACGGCACGGTGCTGGCGCGCGAGGCGCGCAAGCGTCAGCCGAAGCTGAAGGTGCTGCTGACGACCGGCTATTCGGATGCCGCGGTCGAGCGCGCCGATGCCAACATCGGCGAGTTCGAGATCATCAACAAGCCGTACCGCCGCACCGATCTGGTCCGCCGCGTCAGGCAATTGCTCGACGGCCCGACCGGCGTGACCTGATGCGACGCTTGACCCGGCGAGTCCGCGCGTCGAAAGTCGGTCCGGAAAGCGGAGATTCAGCCATGCGTCCCGTCACGATGCAGACAGCGGCCGATGCGCCGGCCGTGCCCACGCGCGGCGCGTCGCGCGAGCCCGGCGTGGTCGCGGCCAGCGTCTATGCCGATGGCCGCCGCGTCGCCGACATCGCCATCGAGGAGGCCGGCGCCTGGCGCAGGCGGCCGGGCCATGTAGTGTGGATCGGGCTGCATGAGCCTGATGCTGAGCTGCTGCAGCGCGTGGCCGAGCAGTTCGGACTGCACGAGCTCGCGATCGAGGATGCGTCGAAGGCGCATCAGCAGCCCAAGGTCGAACGCTACGGCGATGCGCTGTTCGTCGTCGCCCGCACCGCGCAGCTCGTCAACGAGCACATCGTGTTCGGCGAGACCCACGTCTTCGTCGGCCCCGGCTTCGTCGTCTCGGTGCGCCACGGCGCCTCGACCTCCTATGGCGCGGTGCGCGAGCGCTGCGAGAGCTGTCCCGGCTCGCTCGCCAAGGGCGAGGACTACATCCTCTATGCGATCCTCGATTTCATCGTCGACAACTACCGCCCGGTGACCGAGAGCATCATGGCGGAGGTCGAGACGCTGGAGGAGGTCGTGCTGCAGCGGCCGCTCGCGCGTCACGAGGTCGACCTTCTGTATCGCCTGCGGCGCGACCTGCTGCGGCTGCGCCGCGCCGTCGGCCCGGTGGTCGACGTCTGCAAGCGGCTCGAGCACGTCGACAACGTCGCGATCGATGCCGAGATGGCGCCGCTGTTTCGCGACGTCCTCGACCACGCCAAGCGCGCCGAGGAGGATGCGGATTCCCTGCGCGAGATCCTCGCCTTCGTGTTCGAGGCCAGCATGATGGCCGGCCAGGCGCAGCAGACCGACATCGCCCGTCGGCTCACGGCCTGGGCCGCGATCCTTGCGGTGCCGACCGCGGTCGCCGGCATCTACGGCATGAACTTCGAGCACATGCCGGAGCTGAAATGGCAATACGGCTACTACGCGGTGCTCGGCTTCATCGCCACTGTCTGCAGCGTGCTGTATTGGCAGTTCAGGCGGCGCGGGTGGCTGTGAGTTGACGGACCGTCGGTCCCTCCTCCCGAAGCGGGGCGGGTCACTTGCGAGCGGCGCGAGGCGTTGCCCCGAATCCCTGCGCCAAAGCGAGGCGCGATGCCAGCGCACTGAGTGCGGTGGCGCCGAGACCGCCGAGCACGTCGTGGCGGCGTGTGGCATCGAAATCCGAGCTGCTCATTGGACCCGCCTTGCGGCATGATAGGTTTGCCGTTGAGGAGGCAGGCGCGTGCCATGGCGCAGCGGTCACGCCGCCGCGGATCGCCCCTGATGCGCGAACCACCACGCGGCGATGGCGTCCGTCAGTTCGTCCCAGATCGCGGTCGGCAGGTCGGGCACAGCGACGCGCACGCTGTAGCGATCCGTGGTGGCGTCGTGAAACCATTCCGTCGCAGCGAAATCGAAGCCGAAGCTGCCGGCGTGGCGGATCGGCAGCCCGGCGCGCCGCAGATCATCACTCATGGCGGTTGCGGCTTGCCGCGCGGTGGCCTCGTCGAGCGGCGCGCGACCGGCGAGCGTGACGTAGAGGCCGTGCGCGAAGTCGAGCTCCGCGGTCAGGCCGTGCAGCGCGGTCGCGAATTGACGCCGCACGCGCCGGCTGTTGCGCAGGATGCCGGCGCCGCGCCGCGCGGTCAGCTCGCGATAGGCGGGCATTCCGACATAAGGCGGGAAATGCGCGGGTAGCGCCGCGCCGCCGAGCAGCCTGACGGCGTTGCGCGTCTCGCCCGGCAGCGCTTGAAGCGCAACGCGGCTTGCAGAGCCGGCATTGGTCCAATCGCTGAAAGCGACCGAGCCGAGCCGGCCGTACTCGGCGCCGAGCGAGTCGAGCTTGGTGTGGCTGCGCACCATCACGACCGGCACGTCCCAGCGCCGCGCCCAGGCCAGCACGCGGCGAATGCGGCCGGAGCCATTGGCAAAGCAGGTGGTGTCGAAGATCAGGAGATCGATCGCCGGGCGGTCGCAACTCAGCGCGGCTTCGAAGCGCGGCGCGGTCGCGCTGGAATCGATCAGCAGCAGCCGCGGCGCCGGCGAGGGCTGCGCCAGCGCGGCGGCAAGGTCGCGGGTCAGCGTCACCGGGCGCAGATGCCGCGCATGCGCCGCGACCAGCTCCTGCGTCTCGCCATAGGAGCCCGGCAGCATCAGCAGGTCCGCCGTACCGAGAACGGGCCGCGTCGCCAGCAGCAGCGCCGCGATCGCGGCCATGCCGGAGATGGTGTAGATGGTGTCCTGACGGCTCTCGCCCACCGCATAGAATGACGGCCCGCGCACGTCGAGATCCGCGCGCTGATAGTCGTAGCTGAAGGCGAACGGGCCGGCGCGATGATCGGCGGCATCCGCCCAGGCGGTCTCCGTCGCGGTCCAGTCGCCCAGCGCGTGCTCTGCCTTCAGCGCGGCCGTGAGCTGAAACTTGCGCCGGATGACCTCCATCACGGCGCGCGGCGCCGGCAGCGCATGCGGTCTCCGCAGGCAGCCGTTCAGGAGCTGCAGCTCCTGATGCTTGCGGGCGAGATAGGCTTCGATCGTCTCCATCTGGCTCTTCACGGGTGATGCGGCCGGGATGCAACGCGCAGGAACTTCCATGGATCCAACGGAGCGCGGCAATGCCGCGCGATTTGCTGTAGTCTGGCCGGACGAGGAGGAGATGATGAGCAGGGAACTGGAAGGCAAGGTGGCGGCGGTCACCGGCGCGGCGTCGGGCATCGGGCTGGCCAGCAGCGCGGCGATGCTGGCGGCCGGTGCGCGCGTCGTCATGATCGATCGCGACGCCGCGGCGCTGGCGAGCCTGCGCGAGCGGCACGGCGACGCCGTGATCCCCGTGGTCATCGACCTGCTCGATCCCACGGATTGCGCCACCCTGCTGCCGCGCGTCCTCGATGCGGCCGGCCGGCTCGACATCCTCCACGCCAATGCCGGCAGCTATCTCGGCGGCGATCTCGTCGACGCCAGGACCGACGCCATCGACCGCATGCTGAACCTCAACGTCAACGTCGTGATGAAGAATGTGCGCGACGTTCTCCCGCACATGATCGCGCGCGGGTCCGGCGACATCATCATCACCAGCTCGCTCGCGGCGCATTACCCGACGCCGTGGGAGCCGGTCTATGCGTCGTCGAAATGGGCGATCGACTGCTTCGTGCAGACGGTGCGCCGCCAGGTGTTCAAGCACGGCATCCGCGTCGGCGCGATCTCGCCGGGTCCGGTGGTGACCGCGCTGATCGCGGACTGGCCGGCCGAGAAGCTGAAGGAGGCGCGCGAGTCCGGCAGCCTGCTGGAGCCGGGCGAAGTCGCCGACGTCGTGCTGTTCATGCTGACCCGCCCGCGCCATATGACCATTCGCGACGTCGTGATGCTGCCGACGAACTTTGATTTGTAGGCGGGGCGGGCCGGGCGCTCGGTCCGCTCGCGGCTCGAACAGCAGCCCGCTCGGATGGCCTGGTGCACATACGCTGGGGCCAGCCCCCGTTGAAATACGGGATTCGATTTAAGCACAACCTTAATCATAAGGAACCTAGCGTGGGCCCGCGTAATCCGGGGGCAATGATGAAAATCGGCCGACTTTTTGCAATTTCGATGCTTTCCGTGACGGCTTTGGCCGTCCTCCCTGCTGCACAAGTCGTGATCGAGCAGGTGAAGGCGGTCAGCGACAAGGCCGAAGCGATCAAGACCGTCGAGGCCTTCGGCGCGGTGCTGCTGTTCGCCCAGGATGTCGTGGGTCACCGCGCGCCCTACATCACGCCGATCTTCCAGGAAGGTCCCGCAACCCCCGCGCAGCTCGAAGGCGTGCGCAAGATCAGGCAGTCGTCCGAGGCGTCCTTCGCGAAAGCGCGCGCACAGTTGACGAGCGTGTCCGACAGCGAGGCGATCACCCGCAGCCTGGACCAGGCGTCGTCCAAACTGTCCGAGATTCTTGCCAAGGTGGACCCCGCGCTGACCGCGCCGCTGAGCGCGCGCGACCCGGCCGCGATCAAGAGCTTTCTCCCCGGGGTCACCCAGGTGGCCCTTGCCATCGAGCCGATTCTGAACCGTCTGCAGAACCGCATCGCCAATGCCGACGCGTCGCTGACGACGCTGCTCGACGTGGCCCGCACGGCACAAGACCTGCGCGTGACCGCCGGCGGTCGTGCCGCCGCGCTGTCGCCGGCGCTCAGCGCCCGCCGCGCCGTGGCTCCGGCCGAGAAGGCGGCGATGGATCGCGCCCAGGGCCGCACCGAGGTCGACCGCGAGCGCCTGGAGGCCGGCATCGACCAGCTCGGCAATCCGGAGCGCCTGCTCACGGCCTTCAAGGACGCCCGGGAGGCCTATTTCGGACGCGCCGTTCCGATCGTCGACAAGGACATCGCCGCCGGGCTCGGCGATCTCAACTACGCACTCACCGCTGACACCCTGGCCGATGCGGTCGTCCCGGCCGTGCAGAAGTTCTTCGTCGTGCGCGACGCCGCGATCGCCGAGGCGCGCGACCGCGCCGTCGCGGCGCGCGATGCAGCCTATCTGATGCTCGCGCTGGCGACGGCGGTGGTCGTTGCCCTCGCCGGCATTCTCGTGTTCGTCACCATGCTGCTGCGCCGCCGCGTGATCAACCCGATCGTGAACCTGACCGGCCTGATCGGCCAGATGGCGGCCGGCAATGACGACGTGGCGATTCCGACGATCAATCGCGACGACGAGATCGCCGCGATGGCCGGCTCGCTGCAGACGTTCAAGGAGGCGCTGCTGGAGAAGAAGCGCGCCGAGCAGGCGGCCGCAGCCGACGCGCAGGCCAAGATCGAGCGCGGCCAGCGCGTCGAGCGCTTCACCCGCGAGTTCGAGATGGCGATCGGCGAGGTCGTCGGCGTCGTGTCGTCGGCGTCGGCCGATCTGGAACGCTCGGCCTCATCGCTGACGACGACGGCGGGTCGCTCGCTGGAGCTCGCCACCGTGGTCGCATCGGCCTCCGAGGAAGCCTCGACTAACGTGCATTCGGTTGCCGCGGCCGCCGAGGAGATGAGCTCGTCGGTCACCGAGATCAGCCGCCAGGTGCAGGACTCCGCGCGCATCGCCAACGAGGCGCTGGCGCAGGCGCGCAAGACCAACGACAACGTCGCGGAGCTCGCCAAGGCCGCGGCGCGGATCGGCGATGTCGTCGAGCTGATCAATGCGATCGCCGGACAGACCAACCTGCTCGCGCTCAACGCCACCATCGAGGCCGCCCGCGCCGGCGAGGCCGGACGCGGCTTCGCGGTGGTCGCCTCGGAGGTGAAGGCGCTGGCCGAGCAGACCGCCAAGGCGACCGGCGAGATCGGCCAGCAGATCGGCGGCATCCAGGCGGCGACCCAGGAGTCGGTCGGCTCGATCAAGGAGATCGGCGAAACCATCGCCCGGATGTCGGAGATCGCCTCCGCCATCGCCTCCGCCGTCGAGGAGCAGAGCTCGGCGACGCGCGAGATCTCGCGCAACGTCCAGCAGGCCGCTCACGGCACCCAGCAGGTGTCGGCCAACATCGCCAGCGTCCGGCAGGGCGCCGACGACACCGGCTCGGCCTCGTCGCAGGTGCTGTCCGCCGCGAAGTCCCTGTCCGGCCAGAGCAGCCGCCTCCGCGACGAGGTCAGCCGCTTCCTGAACTCGGTGCGGGCGGCGTGAGGAAGCGCCGACCGCGGCGTGGCGGTCCGCTGATGCGCATAGCCCGCATGAGCGTCAGCGACATGCGGGGGGCCTTCGTAGGTGTCGCGAACGTACAACCCAGGTTGGCGACCTCTGCACGGTCCACGGTCGAACGTGAGAGACAATGACCCGGACCGAGCCTTCTCAGTGGCCGTGTATAGACAGGCTCCTGCGCTGCTCCGCGATTTCCCTGACCGCGCCGAGCATGCGCCGGCGAATGAGGCCGCTCGTCGGCCGTATCAACAGCCAATGTGGCAGGAACATCAGATACGACGTGCGGTCGGGACAATGCACGCGCGTCTCGGTGATCAGGCGCGTGTGCTCGCCTTCGGGCTCCGCCGCTCGCCGCGGCCGCTCATCAAGGCGCGGATCAGCCAGACGCTGAAACCTTTGACCTGCTCGAGTTCGGACGAGGTGATCGACCTGGCGAAGGAAAATCTGCTGCCGCGATGAGATGTGAGCGGAAGCAGCCGAGTGAAAGAGGGAGTGCGCCGGCGCGTAGTTCGAGCCCAGCTCTTGTCTCGCGCGAGCGCTCCACTCCCTTCCCCGCGTGCGGGGAAGGCTCGCTGTGTATCAGCCGCGTGAGCAGTTGTCGCGGGAAATCGCCCCGACCAATTGTTTGCTGAGCCTTGCGACACGCCGGGCATGGCGGGTCTATTGCCCGCCAACACGACCAAGGAATTTGCGGAGTGTCCGTTTGATTTGCCGCTCGTCTTCAAGCTCGCATTGCCATAGCACCAAGGTTCGCCAACCGAGATCACTCAGCTCTTGCAGGACACGTGCATCGCGTTCCTTGTTCTTCGCCAGCTTGGGGCCCCAGTACGAGGAGTTGGAGCGCGGCGGTCGACCATACCGGCAGTTCTCATGCCCGTGCCAGAAGCAACCGTGCACGAAGATTGCGGCCCGACGTTTGACGAACACAAGATCGGGTGATCCCGGCAAATCTCGACGCGAAAGGCGATACCTGTAGCCGAGCCCGTGTGCGATCTTCCGGACCCGAAGTTCGGGCCCGGTGTTCTGCGACTTTACTTGGCGCATTATGTGCGACCGAACCTGCGCCCGGTCTTTAAGCGGCCTAGGCGGGTGGGGGCTTGCAGTGCGACGCGTCACAGTCATTGCACAGCCTGCCCCGTGACTACTCCGCTGCCGATGCGAGTGCGACTTTGCCCAAGGACGCGCCACGCATCCGTGCTTTTCTCTGAGCAACGCGTTCTTCGTCTGACATTGTCATCGGGGCGGCCCGATTGGTCGGGTCGCCTTTGAACCGTCTCGGTGACAGCGTCCATCGCATCTGCTCTGCAACGCATTGGGCAATCGCCGCGGCAAGAGGAGGAGGAACCGCATTGCCGACCTGTCGGTACTGCTGAAGGCGAGGGATGCGATCCGGCCAAATGAAGTCGTCGGAAAAGCCCTGAAGCCTTGCGCTCTCGCGAACGGTCACGACGCGGTCGTACTTGTAGTGGATCGGTCTCAGAGGGGAGAAATTTCCGCTGCCAGCACGAAGGGTATACGACAGGCGATCGGGGTGGAGTCGGTCATGGAATGAGCCACGTTCACGGCGTCCCTGCTGAAGTGAGCGGAATCGCTCCACCATGTCGGCGCTGTGCATTGTCGGCTCATGATTGTGAATGCCGGTACTTCCGAACTCGCCAGCATCCGGAAGATCGCCGATCGCTTGCTTCGTGGTGGTGTACGGCTGCAAGTTCGGCCCATGTGTTGCCGTGGGACCTCGGACATTCTTACGGCCTAGAATGCCGATTACGATCAGTCTCTTTCGCGCTTGCGGCACGCCGAAATCCGCAGCAGACAGCACGTCGTGCCAAATCCCATAGCCGAGGTTAGAAAGCCCCCGCATCGTCTGCTCGAAGATTTCGCCCCCACCCAACTTCGCTAAATTGGGTACGTTCTCTAAGACGATTGCTTTGGGCCGCAGTTCGCCAACAAGCCGAACGTAGTGCCCCATCAAGTCTGCGCGTTCGTCGGCCGCCCCACGCCTCTTGCCTACAATAGAGAAGGGCTGGCAAGGCGGGCCACCGATCAGGAAGTCGATCGAGCTGAGCCCCGAAAGCTCAAGCAGCTCACTTCCCGACGCTGTCGCTAGGTCGGCGACGAATCCTTTGCTTCCCCGGTACTCATGGTTGTAACAGAAGGCGTCGACAGCGCGGCGGTCGATCTCAAATCCTGCGGCAATATGCAGGCCAGCGTCGAGGAATCCGGTAGACAGCCCCCCGCAACCTGCAAACAGTTCAATACCGATCTTTTGACCATGTGACATTGGGTTACTGCTTCGGAGCGTTGGTGGCGCGAATCGCGGCGATCTGCGCCTCTGAGGTGGCGATGGTGTAGCTTTTGGCCCGTACGACCTTCAAGTCCGCGGCCTTATTGGGAGAGTTGAACTCCATGATGTGAACGACCGACTGGTAGTCGACTTTCACCGCAAGGGGGCGCACGGTGAGCCCTGGAAAGTAACGGCGTGCATACTGAACCATGTTGTGAATCTGGACCCTGTTGAGGGCGTCTGCCACGGCCTTTGCCTCAATCGGGAAAATGATGGGGACATCGTCGTCGGACTTCGCGATGCCGACGTCGATTGCGTCCAGTTCGGCTTGACCGACGCCCGGCACCGATTTCCGAACGTGGGAGCGAAGTCGGTAGATCGTCATGCCCGTGAAGTGGTCAAGAATTCGGCAGTAGCTGATGACAGACAATAGCGCTTGTTCGTCCATCTCGGCCACCGTTTCCGGTAACAATCGCCGAACGGGCATAGGGGTCGTATCGATGGCGGACGTCGGCGCCGTTGCCGGAGGCTCGATGATGCCTGCGGTAGCCTTTTCGAACTGGTATTGACCTCGGCCGATCGGTCGAAGGATGTGGAATCCGAGATTGAGAATTTCATCCGGCAAAACCGTACGTGACCGCATACGATAGACCACATCCGCCGGATTGCGTGAGGAGATCGCGTTAGGGTCTTTCGATTCCGCTCGAACCTCCTCCACGGCGTTTCGCACATCGTCGAGGCTAAACAGCACGCTCGATGCACCCGGTCGGTATCTCGCCTTAAAAATCTTCAAAATTACTGGAACGTAGACCTTTGAGTTCTTGCCATGGCTTTGCAGGGCCTTGACCTTCTGCGGCGCGATAGGCTCAGCTATAGCATCCGTGACCTGATCTGCTTTTGACGCACGTTTGCGGGCTTCTTTCTGTGAGCCGTTATCTTCGCCGCCCATGGTACTCGTCCGCCCCAATTGTTCAAATCACTATTGCCCGGAATGTATCGGCACGTCGACACGGCGCAGAATACACCTTGGGGACAAAAGCACTGATTGCAGGGAACTGGAATGATCATCCCCAAATTGCGCAGGAGTCGATCCCGCGTTCAGCTTGACGACCCTAGTCGCGGCAGGTTCATCCTAGCCGCTATCGGCTGTAATTCTTGATAACATGCGGGCGACCCGTGCTGGCGCCCATAAATCTGAACCGCGCGGAGTGGCGATACGCCGTTCGTTCAGAGCCCTCGCGATGCCGCTCAGTGAGGTGACGCCGGCTGCCCGTATCTCCTGAACGATTGGAGCTAGATCCCTGGTCCGCTCAGCGGCTCGAACTGCCTGCGCCTCCCGATCGGCCTTGCGGGCAGCATGAGATAGTCGCGCTCCGCGGTCCCCGCCGAGCTGCACGCCGCGCTTCTTCGCCGCCGCCAGGGATTACGGTGACGGATTACGGGATTAGGGTGACGCTGCACCAAACAAAGCCCCCTCCGCCGCTCGCATCCCAGCTCTGCTAAAACTGCCCGTCGTGCCACTCTGCCGCACTCATTCCCCTTGTGTCGTCGGGCAAATCACCTGCACATTTCTGGCCGTCCCGTGCCCATCGAAGAGGGGCGTTCGCGAGTCGTCACGAGCGTTGGGTGTGGGATGCGGTGGCCGGGTCGGAGTTGCAGCGCGCATTCGCGAGCGGACGAACAACTTCGAGTCGGACGGTGAAGTCGCGTGGTCCTGGCCTCCCGATGCTGAGGTCAAGCTCGCTGATGTGCGTCAGTGCATCGCGGGTGATGGGGGCAACAAAGCCCGGTCCCCAGGGAGAGCGCGTATAAATCGTAAGCCCATTGCGCAGGGAGGGCCGGGTGTGTTCGGCCAGACCTGTGGTACCTGCCGCCTGCATTTTTTTCCGCAGGCGGGCCACGGGCGCGGCCAGCGCCCGGCCTTCCCTGCGCCCTCGATTTCCGGAGAGGGCGGTGCTGCAGCAGAGCTCGGACGCAAATTGCGCCGCGAGGCCGATGACGCGCATCTGTGCGTGGCCTGCGGTCCCGAGGCGTCGCCGAAGATCATGTCGGGGAAGAATGCCCTGGTGCTGCCGGACAGGATTGAACTGTCGACCTCTCCCTTACCAAGGGAGTGCTCTACCACTGAGCTACGGCAGCAAAGGGACTGGCGGGGACGGGCCCGAAGGCCGCGACCGAACGCGGGCGGTTCTTGCCACAAGGTCCCCGCCTGCGCAAGCGCGGCTCGTCCGGTTTTCGGGGAAAGACGTCAGCGTGATGCATCGAAAGGGAGCGAAAGACCTCCGAAATCGGAGCGAAATCGCCCGTTCACAGCGGATTCTCGCGGTTGGCCGCCCTTGGCGTCCCCAATGCCCGGGTCGCGCCGGCAACTCCCCATCCGGGCAGGCGACGGCCGGTCGGGCGGAACCTAGCGTCTGCGTCGCCAACGCCTCTTGGCTTTCGCATCTGCGGCCCCAATTGTGCCTCTGGTATGGGGTGACCGGGGGAAGGGGATGACGGAGAAGACCGGGAAGGCGGCGCCGAAGGGCGCGCGCGAGGAGCGGCTGAAGCAGGCGCTGCGCGAGAACCTGAAGCGGCGCAAGGCGCAGAGCCGCGAGCGCAGCCAGGCGGTCGCGGCCGAGGAGGACGGCTCGGACGAGGCCGCTGCCGGCGGCCCGAACGATTCGAAGCATTGAGCAGATGGCAGGCGGGGTGGGCGTGATGGCAGCGGATGAAGGGATGACGGTGGAGACGGGGGCACAGCGGGCGGAGCTGGCGAAGACGCTGCCCCGCTTTGAGCAGACCTTTCCAGAGCTGACGCCCCAGGAGATCGCGCGTCTGCGCGGCTTCGGCGAGATCCAGACCTATCGCGACGGTGAGCTGCTGTTCGAGACCGGCAAGCCCGGCCCCGGCATGTTCGTGATTCTCAAAGGCCATGTCGCGATCACCCAGCGTGACGGCCTCGGTCACGTCACGCCGGTCATCGACCAGGGGCCAGGGCAGTTTCTGGCCGAGATCGCCCAGCTCTCCGGCCGCGTGGCGCTGGTCGACGGCCATGCCGAGGGCGACGTCGAGGTCATCCTGATTCGTCCCGAAAGGTTGCGCGCGCTGCTGATCGCCGAGGCCGAGCTCGGTGAGCGCATCATGCGGGCGCTGATCCTGCGCCGTGTAAATCTCATTCAGGGCGGCGCCGGCGGCCCGGTCATGATCGGCCCGCCGCAATCGGCTGCGATCGCGCGGCTGCAGAGCTTTCTTACCCGCAACGGTTTTCCGCACCATCTGCTCGATCCCGCTGATGATCACGACGCGGCCGACCTGATCGCGCGCTATTCGCCGACGCCGGCCGAGCTGCCGCTGGTGGTGGTGTCCGACGGCAGCGTGCTGCGCAATCCCAGCGAGACCGAGCTGGCGCGTGCCGTCGGCATGATCGGTGGCCCGCGCGGCGAGAAGATCTACGATGTCGCGGTCGTCGGCTGCGGGCCGGCGGGCCTGGCCACCGCGGTGTATGGCGCCTCCGAAGGTCTGTCGGTGGCGGTGCTGGATTCGCGCGCGTTCGGCGGCCAGGCCGGCGCCAGCGCGCGCATCGAGAACTATTTCGGCTTCCCGACCGGCATCACCGGCCTGGCGCTGACCGCGCGCGCCTTCAACCAGGCGCAGAAGTTCGGCGCCGAGATCATGATCCCGGTGGCGGTCAATGCGCTCGACTGCGAGCGCAAGGCCGGCGCCTTCGTGCTGGCGCTCGAGGGCGGCGACGAGGTGCGGGCGCGCTCGGTGGTGGTTGCCAGCGGTGCGCGCTATCGCCGGCCTGATCTCGACCGGCTCAAGGAGTTCGAGGGCCGCGGCGTGTGGTACTGGGCCTCGCCGATCGAGGCGCGGCTGTGCGCTGGACAGGAGGTTGCGCTGGTCGGCGGCGGCAACTCCGCCGGCCAGGCCGCGGTGTTTCTGTCGGGGCACGTCAAGACGGTGCGGATGATCATCCGCGGCGGCGGGCTTGCCGCGTCGATGTCGCGCTATCTCATCGAGCGCATCGAGGCGACGCCGAACATCGAGCTGTTGTTCAATACCGAGGTCGTCGCGCTCGATGGCGGGGCCGACACGGGGCTCGAACGCATCACCCTGAAGAGCCGGCTGTCCGGCGAAGAGACGCCCGCCGACATCAGCAATCTCTTTCTGTTCGTCGGCGCCGATCCCGCCACCGGCTGGCTCGACGGCTGCGGCATCACGCGCGACCGCGCCGGCTTCGTCGTCACCGGCGCGCAGTCGGAGCAGAATGCCGGGCGGATGGCGTCGCCGCTCGAGACCTCGGTGCCCGGCGTCTATGCGGTCGGCGACGTCCGCTCCGGCTCGGTCAAGCGCGTCGGCGGCGCGATCGGCGAGGGCGCCCAGGTCGTCGCCGCGCTGCACGGGTTTCTGGCCGATGCGCTCGTACCGCCGGTCTGATTCGCGCGTTCCCGCCGCGGCGGGCCGCACCGTCAGGGGATGAATTCCCCGGCGATGCGACCTGCCGTTGCGAACCCATCAAATCGCCGTAATGTCGGTCCTGTTGCGCCGACCTTAGCCCAATTTCCCGGCCAGCCCCACAGGACCAGCATGGATCGCATTCGCATCGTCGGCGGCAACCCGCTTCGCGGCACCATCCCGATTTCGGGCGCGAAGAACGCCGCCCTGCCGCTGATGATCGCGGGTCTTTTGACGCCGGAGACGCTGATCCTGGACAACGTCCCGCGCCTTGCCGACGTCGCGCAGCTTCAGCGCATTCTCGGCAATCACGGCGTGGACATCATGTCGGTCGGCAAGCGTCCCGGCGATGGCCAGTACCAGGGCCAGACGCTGCAGATCTCGGCGGCCAACATCATCGACACCACGGCCCCCTATGAGCTGGTGTCGCGGATGCGCGCCAGCTTCTGGGTGATCGCGCCGCTCTTGGCGCGGATGCACGAGGCGCGGGTGTCGTTGCCGGGCGGCTGCGCCATCGGCACGCGGCCGGTCGACCTCCTGATCATGGCGCTGGAAAAGCTCGGCTCCAGCATCGAGATCGATGCCGGCTATGTCGTCGCCAAAGCGCCGGGCGGCCTGCGCGGCGGCACGATCGATTTCCCCAAGGTCACCGTCGGCGGCACCCATGTCGCGGTCATGGCCGCGAGCCTCGCGAAGGGCACGACCGTCATCGCCAACGCCGCCTGCGAGCCGGAGATCACCGATCTCGCCGACTGCCTCAACAAGATGGGCGCGCACATCACCGGCGCCGGCACGCCACGCATCGAGATCGAGGGCGTGGCGTCTCTGCACGGCGCGCGTCACACCGTGCTGCCCGACCGCATCGAGGCCGGCACCTATGCGATCGCCGCGGCGATGACCGGCGGCGATGTCCGGCTCGCCGGCGCGCGGCCGGAGCTGTTGCAGTCCGCGCTCGACGTGCTGATCGAGGCCGGCGCCGAGATCACGAGCGACGCCGAAGGCATCCGCGTCGTCAGAAACGGCCACGGCATCCGCCCGGTGCAGGTGACGACCGCGCCGTTCCCCGGCTTTCCGACCGACCTGCAGGCCCAGCTGATGGCGCTGATGGTCTGCGCGCAGGGCGCCTCGGCGATCACCGAGACCATCTTCGAGAACCGTTTCATGCATGTGCAGGAACTCGCGCGGTTCGGCGCGCGGATCAGTCTCGATGGCGAGACCGCGCGGATCGAGGGCACCTCGAGCTTGCGCGGCGCACCTGTGATGGCGACCGATCTGCGCGCCTCGGTGTCGCTGGTGATTGCCGGGCTTGCCGCGGAAGGCGAAACCATGATCAATCGCGTCTATCATCTCGATCGCGGCTTCGAGCGGCTGGAGGACAAGCTGAAGGCCTGCGGCGCCACGATCGAGCGCATCCGCGAGTGAGGGCGCTGCCAAGAGGATGAGACCGTGACCGACCGGCTCAAACTGATCGCGCTTGATGCCGACGATCTCGCCGTGATCTCGGCCCATGTGCAGGATGCGCGGGTGCAGGCGGCCGACATCATCTGGCGCCAGGCCGAGAAGCGGCTGGTGATCGGCATGAACCGGCTCGACTGGGACCAGGCGCTGCATGGCGAGAGCGAGCCGCGCCGTCTGCTCGCGGCGCTGCGGTTCGACCGGGTGCTGGCCTGCAAGTCGCGGCGGATCGAGGTCGATGCGCCCGATACTGTGCTGGAGCTGATCGGCATCGAATTCCATGCCGGCGCCGAGCCGCCCGGCGGCAGCGCGCTGCTGCTGTTCTCCCATGGCGGCGCATTGCGGCTCGATGTCGAATGTCTGGAATGCGAGCTGACCGATCTTGGCGAGGACGATCTCGGCACCAGCGATATCGATGGCGGTCCGCCGCTGACCCGGTAGGCGCCTGTTCAAAGGGTTGACGGCCCCGCGCTGCCGCGCCATTGAGCAGGGGGTCGGGGGCAGCCACCCCTTCGGAAAGTGCCAGAGATGCCCATTCGCCTGTCCCGCGCCAGCACCGATTTCGACACCCAGTTTCGGCAGTTTCTCGCCGCCAAGCGCGAGACCTCCGCCGACGTCGAAGCCGCCGCCCGCGCCATCGTCGACGACGTCGCCAAACGCGGCGATGCGGCGCTGCTCGAGGCAACGCGCAAGTTCGACCGGCTGGAGCTCGACGCCTCCTCGTTGCGCGTCAAGCCTGCCGAGATCGAGGCCGCCTTCAAGGCCTGTGACGTCGCGACCTTGGATGCGCTGAAATTCGCCCGGGACCGCATCGAAGCCTTTCACCTCAAGCAGCTGCCGCAGGACCAGCGCTTCACCGATGAAGCCGGCGTCGAGCTCGGCTGGCGTTGGAGCGCGATCGAATCGGCAGGGCTCTATGTGCCGGGTGGCACTGCGGCCTATCCGTCCTCGGTGCTGATGAACGCCATTCCGGCCAAGGTCGCAGGCGTCGCGCGCCTCGTGATGGTGGTGCCGGCGCCGGACGGCAGGCTCAATCCGCTGGTCTTGGCCGCCGCCCATCTCGGCGGCGTCTCCGAGATCTACCGCGTCGGCGGCGCCCAGGCCGTGGCGGCGCTGGCGCATGGCACCGCGACGATCGCTCCCGTCGCCAAGATCGTCGGCCCGGGCAATGCCTATGTCGCCGCGGCAAAACGGCTGGTGTTCGGCAAGGTCGGCATCGACATGATCGCGGGCCCGTCCGAGGTGCTTGTCATCGCCGACGACAGCGGCAATGCCGACTGGATCGCGGCCGATCTGCTCGCGCAGGCCGAGCACGACGCCAGCGCGCAGTCGATCCTGATTACCGACAGCCGCCGCCTCGCCGATGATGTCGCCCGCGCCGTCGAGGGCCAGCTCAAGACGCTTCCTCGCGCCGCGATCGCCGGCGCGTCGTGGGCCGATTTCGGCGCCATCATCGAGGTCGAGCATCTCGACCAGGCGGTGCCGCTGGCGGACGCCATCGCCGCCGAGCACCTGGAGATCATGACGGCCGATCCCGACGCGTTCGCGGCCAAGGTCCGCAATGCCGGCGCCATCTTCCTCGGTGCGCACACGCCGGAGGCGATCGGCGACTATGTCGGCGGCTCCAATCACGTGCTGCCGACCGCGCGCTCGGCGCGGTTCTCCTCGGGCCTCGGCGTGCTCGACTTCATGAAGCGCACGTCGCTGTTGAAATGCGGCCCCGAGCAGTTGCGCGCGCTGGGGCCAGCGGCGATGACTCTGGGCAAGGCCGAGGGTCTCGACGCCCATTCACGCTCCGTGGGAATACGCCTCAACCTGCCATGACCCAGCACCCGCCAGGCGACGACCGGACCAATCGCATCGTGGCGGTGACGCTCGACGAGGAGTCGATCGGCCGCTCTGGTCCGGACATCGAGCATGAGCGGGCGATTGCGATCTACGACCTCGTCGAGGAGAATCTGTTCGCGCCCGAAGGTGCCGACGGCGCCGGTCCGTTCACCCTGCATCTCGGCATCACCGCCAACCGGCTGATGTTCGACATCCGCCGCGAGGACGGCACGCCTGTCGTGACGCATCTGCTGTCGCTGTCGCCGTTCCGGCGGATCGTGAAGGACTATTTCATGATCTGCGACAGCTACTACCAGGCGATCCGCACCGCGACGCCCGACAAGATCGAGGCCATCGACATGGGCCGCCGCGGCATCCATGACGAGGGCTCGCGCACCCTGCAGGAGCGGCTGAAGGGCAAGGTGCGGGTCGATTTCGAGACTTCGCGCCGGCTGTTCACCCTGATCACCGTGCTGCACTGGAAGGGCGAGGGCCAGTGATGCCGTCCGCGCTGCGTCATCGCCTGCTGCCGGGCCCGGCCACCTTCGCGGCCGAGGGCGCCTAGGCGCATGGCTGAGGTGCCGCCGCGCGCGCGCCAGCCGCAGGCGGTGCTGTTCGCCTGCGGCCAGAACAGCGTGCGCTCGCCGATGGCCGAGAGCCTGCTGCGCCAGATGTATCCGCAGGCGCTCTATGTCCGCTCCGCCGGCGTCAAGAAGGGCGAGCTCGACCCGTTCGCGGTGTCGGTCATGGCCGAGCTCGGCCAGGACATCTCGCAGCACAAGCCGACCACCTTCGAGGAGCTCGAGGACTGGGAGGGGCTGAATTTCGACCTCATCATCACCCTGTCTCCCGAGGCCCATCACAAGGCGCTGGAGCTGACCCGTACCATCGCCGCCGACGTCGAATATTGGCCGACGCCCGATCCGACCGGCGCCGACGGCAACCGCGAGCAGAAGCTCGCCGCCTATCGCGAAGTCTGCGACGGCCTGTTCACGCGGATTCGCAAGCGTTTCGGCAAGCCCGGGCCGGCGGGCTTGTAGGGTCCCGGTTCCTGCACAGGTGTCATCGAACCGAAATACCAACGTCGTCCGCCGCTCAAACTGAGGCCGTAGAGCAGGCCCGTCTCGGCCTTGTCGCACGCCTCGCGGGTTGTGGAATGGCAGCCCTTCCGATAGGTTCCGCGCGCCCGCCCCACAGCTTCCGAATCCCCTAGCGAAATCAGCATGCTCGGCCGTCCCAAAATCGTTCTTGCATCCGGTTCGCCCAGGCGTCTGGCGCTGCTCAACCAGGCCGGCATCGAGCCCGACGCGCTGCGCCCGGCCGATGTCGACGAGACGCCGAGGCGCGGCGAGCTGCCGCGCGCCTGCGCCAATCGCCTCGCCCGCGCCAAGGCCGATGCCGCGCTCAAATCCGTCCAGCTCGACGACGAGCTGCGCGGGTCGTTCATCATCTCCGCCGACACGGTGGTCGCGGTCGGCCGCCGCATTCTGCCGAAGGCCAATCTGGTCGACGAGGCCTCGCAGTGCCTGCGGCTGCTGTCGGGCCGCAACCACCGCGTCTACACCGCGATCACCCTGGTGACGCCGAAGGAGGCGTTCCGCCAGCGCCTGGTCGAGACCCGCGTCCGCTTCAAGCGGCTCAGCGAGGACGACATTCAGGCCTATATCGGCTCCGGCGAATGGCGGGGGAAGGCCGGCGGCTACGCCGTCCAGGGCATCGCCGGCTCGTTCGTGGTCAAGATGGTCGGCTCCTACACCAACGTCGTCGGCCTGCCGCTGTACGAGACCACGACCCTCCTCGCCGGCGAGGGGTTCCCGATCCGCTTCGGCTGGCTCAACACCGTCGGCGTCTGACCATTTGCGTGCGGGGGTGCATCCGCGCGTCCAGCCCATTAAATAGCCGCCGATGTCCGACGAATCGCCCGACCGGGGCGCCCCCGCTTCGAAATCCGCCAAGCCCATCCGCCGCTGCCCGATCTGCAACCGGCCCGCGGCCGAGGCCGTCCGCCCGTTCTGCTCGCCGCGCTGCCGCGACGTCGACCTGCATCGCTGGCTCAGCGGCTCCTATGTCATCCCGGCCGCCGAAGGCGACGAGGACGACGTCGAATAGTGTCGTGTTTTCATCATCTTGCCCCTGCGGTGCCGGCCGGTCGGGACGTGCGTCCCGCGCCGCCGCGCAACCGCACAAGGAATGTGAAAACTTGCCCTCAGGGCGGTAGACAGCGCGGTCCGGTCCCACTATAACCCGCCGGCTCGCCGGGCTTTTTTGCCCGCAAGAGACCTGCCCAGGTAGCTCAGTTGGTAGAGCATGCGACTGAAAATCGCAGTGTCGGTGGTTCGATTCCGCCCCTGGGCACCATCATCCCCTCCGAACCCGTTCGTTGTCGTTCGCGCAGGTTCGCGGCGCGACGATAATCGCCATAAAATCAAGCGCTTCCTTTGATATTGTCGCCCGGTACGGTTCGCGACCGTTCGGGAGCATCCGGCGTTTTCGGGTACACTGTGGGTACACTGAAACGGCCGGGTACACTGGCGGGTCGCTCGATGGCGGGGGACCTTCCCATGGATGAGCTGAGCGACACGAAGATCCGGAACGCGACGCCGGCGGCCAAGGAATACGCGCTTGCCGACGGGCAAGGCCTCAGCGTCGTCGTTCGGCCCAATGGCACCAAGCTCTGGCTGTATCGCTACCGTTTCGGCGGCAAGCGCAAGAACATGTCTTTCGGCACGTTCCCCGGCGTTGGCCTGAAGGCCGCGCGTGACAAACGCCATGGCGCCGAGAAGCTGCTCGACCAGGGCCAGGACCCGGTCGCAGTGCGCGAGGCCAAACGGCAGGAAGACGAAAAGCTCGAGCACACCTTCCGCGCGGTCGGGGAAGAATGGGTGCGCACGAAGCTCGAAAAGGAGAACAAGGCCAAGGCAACGATCAAGCGCGAGCGCTGGAATCTCGATCAGCTCAATCGTGAGATTGGCGACCGGCCGCTCTGTGAGATCGCTCCGCCTGAACTGCTGATAGCACTGCGTCGGGTCGAGGCGCGCGGCAGGTTCTACACCGTCGGGCGCCTACGATCGACCGCTTCGCGGGTGTTTCAATTCGGCGTCGGAGCCTCCTACTGTAACAGCGATCCCACCCGCGACTTGAAGCACGCCCTGACCAAGGCACCAAAGGGCAATCCGCGCCCGGCGCTGACCGATCCCGACGCCGTCGGCGAGCTGATGCGCCGGATTGAGGCCTACGACGCCAAGAACGGCGGATTGGTCCGCTACGCGCTCAAATTGATCGCTTTGACCATGGTGCGGCCCGGCGAGTTGCGGCTGTCCGAGTGGACTGAGTTCGACGAGAAGAACTGCATCTGGCTGATCCCCGCCGAGAAAATGAAGATGCGCGAGGATCACGAGGTGCCGCTCTCTCGCCAGGCCCTTGCGATCCTCGCTGAGCTGCGGCCTTTGACTGGTCGCGGCCGCTATCTGTTCTCCCATGACGATGATGTGCCGATGTCAGACAACACCATCAACAAGGCGTTGCGGATCATGGGCTACGACACCGGCCCCGGCGGGGACCACTGCGCGCACGGCTTTCGTTCCAGCGCCTCAACCTTGCTCAACGAAGAAGGCGTTTTCGACGGCGATGTCGTGGAAGCTCAGCTCGCCCATGAAACGGACGAAAAGAAAAGGCGGCGGCGCGACGAGGTGGTGCGGCGCCAGCTCGCCAAAGGCGACAAGAACAAGATTCGCGGTATCTACAATCGAGCCGCCTATTGGAGCGAACGCGTGCGTCTGATGCAGCATTGGGCCGATCGGCTCGATGGGCTGCGCAAAAAGGTTGCCGGGCCGCTGCGCAAGTCGGCCTAAAGCGCAGCGCGGGATTCGACCGGTGGCAGCGAGGCATGATACTCATCGACGCTGTCGAGATCGATGAGTGTCTTGCCTCCCATCTTGTAAGCCCTGATCCGCTCCCGTGCGATCAACTCATACGCTTTTGTTTTGCCGAATTTGCCATAGCGGCAGCCGTCCCTGAATTCGACAAGCCGGCGCCGCTTGTTGTTGTCGGTTTCTGCCATGGTCTTAGCGACTTTGATCTTGACGATACGAAGCGTACCGGACCGGTTGCGAGAGAAAGCGACTTCCCTTGCCAGGTTCGGAGCGTGCTGACTTTGTCGTGCCAATGATAACGAACAAAAGGCTTGTCGATGAAGCATCGAACTATCGCGTACAGAATAGTAAGATCGGCGCTCGCTAGCTGGCATGGGTGTCGCGTCCAAGCCGGGGCTGCACCTCACTCCGGCTATTGATCGAGGAGACGAGATTGTCTGAGGAACGGACATCGAAAGCGGTCGGGAGCGCGCGTACAACCCGGCGCGCTTGCCGCCATTCATCGTTTCAAATGCAACATTGAACGGCTTTCCAAACGAGATTGGGCGCTGCGTCGTTCGAAAGCGCAAATGGGAGATTGGCATCCCTCCCGCTCTCTTTGTGTGAACTGAGGTGGGGCCCGTAAATCTGGACAGGACGATAAGCGGAGTATCTGCCTGGGCGATAATGGCCACGAACAGGAGAGACCATGAAGAGACGACCCCGCCGGAACCACTCACCGGCGAAGGTGGCTCTGGCAGCCATCAAGGGCGATCGGACGATCGTCCAATTGGCCGAGCATTTCGACGTTCACCCCAATCAGATCACGGCGTGGAAATCGCAGCTTGTGGGCAGCGGCTCCCAGGTTTTTCGGGTCGGGAGCCGGAGCGCCGGGCATCCCAGCGATCGATGTGAAGTCGCTCCATGCCAAGATCGGGGAGCTGACGCTGGAGAGCGATTTCTTAGAATGCGCGCTCACCAAGGCGGGATTGCTGAGCGCAAAGCGATGATCGACTGTGATTACAAACTGTTGATCACCAAGCAGGCAGAGATTCTGAAGATCAGCCGGCGCAGCGTTTATGATCTACCGCGCCCGGTCTCTTCAGCTGACCTCGAGGTCATGCAGCAAATTGATCGGCTGCATCTGGAGTACCCCTTGGCCGGTTCGCGTATGCCGCGAGGCCTGCTAGCTTTGCGGGGGGGCAAGATCCGCCGCCGACATGTGAAGATGCTGATCCGGCGGATGGGGATAGAGGCGCTCTATGGGCGTCCGCGCATCACAAAGCCCGAGCCCGGCAACAATATCTATCCGTATCTGCTGTGCGATCGTGCGATCTGGAGATCACGCGACCGAACTAGGTCTGGGCCATCGACATCACCTATATCCCGATGGCCCACGGCTTCGTCTATCTCGCCGCGGTGCTGGACTGGGCGACCCGTCGTGTCTTGTCCTGGCGGCTGTCGATCACGATGGAGGCAGCCTTCTGCGTCGAGACATTGGAGGATGCTCTCGCGCGTCATGGCAAGCCGGAAGTCTTCAACACCGACGAGGGCTCGCAGTTCACCGGTGCGGCCTCCACCGGCGTGCTCACCGACAGCGGCATTGCGATCAGCATGGACGGGAAAGGAGCCTGGCGGGACGACGTGTTCGTCGAGAGGCTGCGGAAAAGCGTCAAGTACGAAGAGGTCTACCTGTGAGCCTACGAAACCGTTGCTGAGGCGCGAAGTTCGATTGGGAGATATCTCGACTTTTACAATAACCGCCGTCTGCATTCGAGCCTTGATGACCGTACCCCGGATCAAGCCTACTTCGATCTTCCTCCGCTCCGCACAGCGGCCTAACCCCGGCAGAGGCGTCACTTATCGACGTGCAAAACCTGTTCACACAACCAGGGCCACGCCAAATCGCTTGCGACTCTTCGCCATACGGTACATTTCGTTGGAGAAACCTTTTAGCCGCACTGCAGCCGCATTTCGGGAAGTCGCAATCAAGATCGCCGATTTCGCAGAGGTGTTGACACGAATTCTCAACTTTCGGAAGGCGAAGAATAACATTCTGAATCCACATAGCCAATCTTGTCAGCGTAGCTAATCGCATAACTGAAAAACCTAATCAAAACTTTCGGAGCGAGGGAGGTCGATTGATCGAAAGATACTCTTACATCGACATTTTCGTATTTCAACCGCATCTGCTCCGGTTCGACCAGCAAACGTGGAGGGCGCAATCAACGGCTGCGCTTGGTTAATCCGACGCGGTCTCCGGTGATCCGGCTCGCGCGTTGAGATACAACCGGCGCGAGTACCATCTGCTCAGGGGCAGCCCGACTGCTCGGCGAGGTCGGTGTGTGGCAGCCAGACGACTCCTCCCAAGCACGGGATCTCCAAAGCAATGAACTACAAGGGGAAAGCCAGTTAGGCGTCATGGCGTGTCAGAGGCCACGTGCTCTAAACGGCAGCGCCGTAGAAGGACCGCGCCCAGCGACGCTCGGTGATTAGTCCCTCTGCAACAATGCCGATCACAAGCGCCGATCAGCAGGCTCGCCTTGACCGGGGGCACCTCTTCAGGCTCCGCACGGAAGCGACAGCCACAATCCATCAGGGAGAATGGTGGGTGCTCAACCGACGCGACAGTATCCCAAATCCGGCTGGCGGTCGCAGGAGCCTCAGGGTCATGACCCAGCCCGCTGTAGCAGAGATGCTAGGCAAACTGTTTGTCGGCACGCCATGGACATCTTGCTTTCGCCGCTCGAAACACAGATGGTAAAAGTTGTTCAAGTATGTTTTTTTATGGAAGCTGGTCACACTTTAGGCTAGTCTGAAGTGGGAGTCGGATATCAGTGTCAAGGTGGTGATACTATGAAAAACTCGGAGGAAGCTACCGTGCGGCGCCGACTTTCTCCACGAGAGGTGATCGCCCGATCCTACCCCGGATGGGATTATCATATGGCCGACCGCCTCCTTGCGTGGCTGGATGAATGTGGCTACGAAATTGTCGAGAAGAGAAAGTCAATTGGTCAAAAAATCTAGACTTGAGATTTGGAGAACGAGGTGTTCGCGCGGCTGACCATTTTCGTGCCCCACCGATTCAATAAGGTTTCGAAGAAGGACTCACCGGGCCGCCATCACTGCCGCGCTGAGTTGGGCGATTGAAGCCGCCAAACGTGACCACCTCAAAGAGTTTGAGAATGGAGGCATTTCGGTCACCTTACCGATGGTCGGACAGCAGAACCGCAGCGTCGCTCCGAGTAATGAGATCGAAGAGGCGCTCGCGATGATCGCAACCATCACCACGGTCTAAACCATCTTCAGCCATTCTGGCGCTCCGATCCTATGTGCTGAACAGAAACTCGCAATTGCGAAGCGTGGGCTTGGACACTGTATCGGCAGAAGTGTTGGATTGAACGCAGAATGTCTCGAGCCTGCCGTGCCGGCACGTCGGTTATCGACGGCCGTTTGCACTGCTGCGGTAGGACCGCGAGCCCTCAGGCATGAACCGCATCCGCAAGCTCTATCAGGAGGAGGGGGTTGTCGTGCGCGATCATGTCCGCCGCGACCTGTAGTGTCCGCGCGTAGATCCTGTCGGCAGCTATGCCGAATCTGCGCTGGTCTCCGGACTTCGCGTTAGACCAGTTCGCCGGTCCGGCAGCTTCGTATCCTCAACGTCGTTGATTGAAGTCAACACGAAGTGCCTGGCGGCGATCGCCCACGCCTTGATCTGGGGGCGGTGGGTAGCGTGGGAGCTGACCTCGATCGTCGCTCCGCTAGGGAAGCCGGGCTCGATCATCTCGACAGGGGCATCGAGTTCGCCTGCAAAGCGATGCTGGCCTGGTGCAAGGACACGCCATCTAGTGGCACTTCATTGCACCTGCAAGCAGATGCAGAACGCGTCGAGCTTCAACGGCCGGACCCACGAGGAGCACTTGAACGAGACGGTGTCTTACTGTCGCGACGACATCAGGCGCAGGCTCAGGTACGGGTTGCAATTATGACAATGAGCGACCGCACTTAGCGCTGATGACGCCAACCCCGCGCGGCTTACCCCGCCAAGCTTACTGCAACGAGTGATCGGCAACCCCGACCAGTTCCATCCCCCCTCGTCCGCGGCTTCCACCCGCGCCAATCGGCGTACAACCCACTGGGGACTCTACTTTAGCTGAATGGCAGGTCATTGGACGCAGGGACTCCGACGAGCAGCAAGGTGATTCAAGCTGCCACTTGGAGGAGGCAGGCTTGCTTCCAAGGTGGAAAGGGTTTCTTTTGCGATTGAGAATGATTGACGGGCGTCGCAGCGAGATTGTTCAAAGGCGTCTTAGTAACACCAGCATGAAGTTTGGGCATTGGCCGACGGCGACCAATCTAGATCAACTATCCTGGTTCATCAGTGCCGGCTTCGATTGCGATCTGAAAAGTAACTGGCAGGTATTGGCTGCCAATAAATACCGGCCTATCACTATTTATGACATCGAACACAAGCATATTGTCTCGCCATTCGTAGTTGTTGTCGAAATGTGTATCGCTGCTGACGAGGGCCGGCGAGAACGAATAAGATCCGGGTCCGAACATACAGGAGAACCCCATAGTGTAGGTAACGTGCTGCCCGGCTCCTAACGACCTCACAATCTGCTTGGTATGCCAGGTATTAGTGCCCCACATGACGTGGCCGTTGCGATGGCGAAGCATGAAGCCAAGCACCAAGGCCGGCACGGCTTCTTGAACGTCGGCCTTCAGCACCAATTCAAGCTCTTGGCCTGTTCTTGCGACAGAAACCTCCGCCTTGGTCTCCGCGTCTCGAAGCACTAGCGAACGTATGATCACCTCGCCCGTGCCCGACTTAGTTTCGACCCAACCGTGCTTGGCGCGACGCTGTTCGATTGTTAGCTTGGCACTTTCCTTCTCAGCGATCATGGCGTTGTAATAGTCTATGACCTCACCAGGATCGCCGTCGCGAATGACCTGACCTTTATCCATTAGAAGTACCCGATCGCAAAGCGACCGGACATCTCCTAGCCCATGTGTCACGAGCAAGATGGATGTGCCCTCTGCCTTAAACTGACGAATCCGGTCAAAGCTCTTGTGCTGAAAATAGCTATCCCCAACAGAGAGTACTTCGTCGACGATCAATATGTCGGGTCGAACTGCGGTAATAAGCGAAAACGCAAGGCGAGCCTGCATTCCACTTGAATATACACGCAATGGTTGGTCTATGAAGTCGCCGATCTCAGCAAAATCCTCGATTCCAGTCATCAATGAATCGAGCGCTTCGGCTGAGAAGCCGAGCAGCCCACCAGAGTGGTAAATATTCTCCCGGCCGGTGAACTCAGGATTGAAACCCAGTCCCAGTTCTAGAATCGAACAGACCCGGCCGCGTAAGCCGATCGCACCGGTCGTTGGTTTCACGGTGCCGGTCACCAACTTGAGAAGAGTGCTCTTGCCCGCGCCGTTTTGGCCGATCAGCCCTAACGCAGCGCCTGGTTGGAGTACAAAATTGACATCGCGGACCGCCCAATACTCACTTTGGGGCGCTATATCTATGCCCAGCCAAGATAGGAACCTATGCGAGGACCGTTTGTACGTAGTGTAGCACTTGCCGAGGCCGGCCGCGCTCAGAACAGGTTCGGTCATAGTGCGTCTACAATTTCAGGGCTCGCACGGCGAAACAGCACAAAACCTATGATGACAGCGAGAAGCGCCAAGCATGCCGGAACGACCAGCGTCGCCGGATCTGGCCAGCTATCCGCTAGGAAGCCGTCCTGGTAAATCTTGGCGAGCCAGGTCATTGGATTGGCATCGATCAACCACTGTACATAGCTGGGCACGGCACCTCTCGGATAGACAAGAGGCGTCGTCCAGAACCACAACTGCATCAGGACACTCATCACTTGATTCACGTCGCGGCTGAACACGTTTAGAATTCCCGCAGTGACGCCGATGCCGAGCCCTAGGCATGCAATAAGAACGGCGCCCGCGGGAAGGGCGAGTAAAGCCCATCCTGGAAAATAACCAAGAAAAGCGAGCACTACCATGGTCGCCGCGAGTAGCAGAGCGTGGTTCACCAGCGCGCCTCCTAAGACGATCAGCGGGAGCGCTATACGAGGGAACGCAATCTTCTTCATAGCATTGCCGTATTCGAGGAAGATCGACATTGAACGATTAATGATCTCGGCGAATAGCCCCCATGCTGCCATGCCAGCCATCAGATAAACGGGAAAGGCAAGCTTGCTATTGTTTGTAGGCAAGCGCGCACCAATGACTTCCGACAGCACCATCGTAAAGATCAACGCCTGCGCCAGCGGTTGAAGCGCGAACCACAGATAGCCAAGGCGCGAGCGCGCGAAGCGTGATTTCAGCTCTCCTTTGATCGCGGCGGCAACAAACGTACGGTATGACCAAGCAGCGCGGAGAAGTGCACGCATTCGGATGTGGCCACGAAAAAAAGAAGGAACGCGAACGAGCGGCATATGGTGCGGTAATCTCCATTCACTTGCACGAACGAGCAGAGTGACCGAGGTGCAGGAAGATTCACAAAGCTCCAACGCAACCAAAGTGTCATTTCGCTGGGGCGCAGCGCTGTCGGCAAGACCGACCGGATGCCGGCTACCGCCCTCAAGTCACCGCCTTTTATCCTGATGACGCGTCTCTCGTCAAACCCAAGTAGGAGACGGGGTGGGGCATAGAGATAACATTGACCTGCCCCTAAGAAAGTCCCCGAAGTCGAGCTAGACTCCGCCCTGAGGAAGGACGGATAGATCAAGCGAAAGCGGTTCGCCGAAGTCGTGCTCCGAAGCTGGCGGGACGACTATAGTGACGCTCGGCACACTTCCAGATCGGATGGAAGATTCCATCCGAGTTCGCCACCACCGGCAATCCGCGTCGGGATCTGGCGCTGCGCAATGTCGAAGGCTCCGCGCCAGCTCCCGCCGCTATCACGGCCCGGACGGGGCACATCCAACCGCCCGAACGAACTCCGACCTGGATGAAAACTTGGGGCAAGGTCAGCCAGGCTCTCCTTGAGGCTTGAGCGCTAAGCCCGCGCATTCGTGCTCGATGTTGACAAGGAAATAGGCCAGCCGCCTCCGCATCGCGTTGACGCCGACTTTGGTCGGCACTCCCGCTTGGTGACGAAGGCCCCGATCTCCGCCTCACGCAGAAACACCGCGCGCAGGCTCTCGCGCGTCAGCTCGATCATGATGGCTCCGACAAGGTGAAAGATGGGGAAAGGGGCAGCGGCGGCGCGAAGACGATCGACCTCCACGGCTTCACCCCAGATTTACGGGGGGCTAGCCGGCACATGCATTGGGCGATTGAGACGAAAACCGGCCCACCGCATCCGGATTTTTTAGCGGTTCTCAAAGGGACCAGGCTGTGTCATAGCTTTCATACTACTATGGGGAATCTCAGCCGTGAGCGCGGCCCGCGCGGGATTTTTGGTCAATCGCCAGCCAAATTGGCATCGGCCCCATGAAGATGGCGGCAACGTCGGTGGTGTCGAAGCCCCACTGAGTGGCCACGTGGCATCTTCTCGGTCATCGCGGCGCGATGTAAATCAATGTGCCTATCGCCCCACGGCCAGATTGTCATCACCCGCCTCAGAAAAATCGGGACAGGTCGAGCGCGGGCGGGGCACCTGTCATGATCTGCTCAAATTCAAAGAGATGTGGCGGCCGGTTCAAATCGACTGCCGCTTGCGTACGGCATTTGCCGTCATCTAGTCGTGGAAGTCTGAAGACGCGAACGGACAGGGAAACGTGGGGACGTATCGATTATTGCTAGCACTCTGCGTGCTTTACTCTCATGTCTTTGGTCAGATCGCCGGATGGAACATCGGCGTTGTCGCCGTGATTTCATTCTTTATCATCAGCGGCTATGTCATGTCGCTCCTGATCGTGCGGCACTACCCGGACCGCAACGATCTCCTGCGCTTCTATGCCGATCGATCTGCGCGATTGTTCCCGCAATTCTTGGCGTATCTCGCGCTGACCTTGTTGGCAATGAAGCTAGTTGGATTCACGGACGTCTTCTTGCGGGATGTCGGTCCCATTCAGATCGCGCTCAATGCGCTGATGCTGCCGCTCGGCTTTTATATGTTCGGCCTGGAGCACGCATTAATCATTCCACCTGCGTGGTCACTAGGGTTGGAAGTTACGTTCTATATCGTGTTTCCTTTTTTCCTTGGCCTGAAAAGGGGCGCGAAGGTGATGGCGATAGCCGCGTCAGTTGTTGTTTTCTGTGCAGCGTTCGCAGGGTTCATCGATACGGACTGGTTCGGCTACCGGTTGTTGCCGGGCTTATTCTTTATCTTCGCAACCGGGAGCGCCCTCGCTCAGCGCAAGTGGCCGCCGGCACTTACCCTCTCCTTTGCATGCGGGGCCATGTTGCTTCTCCTGTTCTTGCCGAACCTGTATACCAAACTCTACAATAAAGAAGTAGTTGCCGGGATCATCGTTGGTATCCCTGCCGTCTACTTGCTGGGCAGGATTCCATTCTCAAGCTTCGACGAACTAATGGGCAATCTGAGTTACGGCGTTTTCCTCAACCATTTTCTGCTGTTACGGGTCATAAATCACTTCGACGGCAGCCGCATGCTCGTTCCGCTTCTATCGCTGGGCCTCGCATGGATCAGCTATGCGCTGATTGAGCGGCCCGCGCTGCAGCTTCGCAGAAATTTGAGAAGGAGCTCCCGAGAAAGCAGGATTGACCGAGGTTGTGGCAACTCAAACGTCCCCGAAAAGGTGATGATCTGGCCGGATACCACGGGGTAATTCATCAGCAGGGGCACACTTGACAGCCGTTGTTGGCTAACTGTGATGTCAGAGCCGGTCCCGGAATTCTGCACAGGGCGATAAGTGGAGTTTCTGCCTGACAGCCGGCACGCTGTGCCTGCGAATCAGGAGCGACGATGAGCAGAAGAACGCGCCGGAACCACACACTGGCCTTCAAGGCGAAGGTGGCACTCGCCGCCGTGAAGGGCGAACGAACGCTGGCTCAGCTTGCCGAGCAGTTTGACGTCCACTCCAATCAGATCACAACGTGGAAAGCTCAGCTGGAGAGCAAGGCGGCCGACGCGTTCGGCGCCGGCGGTGGGCCCGGAGTGGAGCCGTCGGCGGTCGACGTGAAGTCGCTGCACGTCAAGATTGGCGAACTGACGCTGGAGAACGATTTTTGGAAGGAGCGTTCATCAAGGCGGATTGCTGAGCGCAAAGCGATGATCGACCGTGAGCACGAGCTGCCGATCACCCGGCGGGCGGAGGCTTTGAACATTCGTCGCGGCAGCGTGTACTACCTGCCGCGACCGGTGCCGGCCGCCGCCTCGCGATCATGCGGCGTCTCGACCGGTTGCATCTGGAGTTCCCATTCGCGGGCTCGAGAATGTTGCGAGGCCTGCTAGCTGCCGAGGGGTGCAAGATCGGCCGCCGGCATGTCGAGACGCTGATGCGGCGGATGGGGATAGAAGCGCTCTATCGCCGGCCGCGCACGACAAAGCCCGAGCAGGGCCACAAGATCTACCCGTACCTGCTGCGCGGAATGGAGATCACGCGGCTGAACCAGGTGTGAGCGATGGACATCGCCTACATCCCGATGGCGCGCGGCTTCGTCTATCTGGCGGTCGTGCTCGGTTGGTTCAGCCGCCGCGTGCTGTCGTGGCGCGTATCGATCACTATGGAGGCGGCGTTCTGTGTCGAGACGCTCGAAGATGTTCTGTCTCGTCACGGCAGGCCGGACGTCTTCAACACGGATCAGGGCTCGCAGTTCACCGGGCAGGCCTTTACCGGCGTGCTCGCCGACAACGGCATTGCGATCAGCATGGACGGCAAGGGAGCCTGGCGGGACAATGTGTTCGTCGAGCGGCTATGGCGCAGCGTCAAATACGAGAAGGTCTATCTACGGGCCTACGATACCGTCAGCGAGGCCCTCTCGTCGATCGGCAGATACCTCGACTTCTTTAACGGTCGGCGCCCGCATTCGAGCCTTGACGGCAACACGCCGGATCAAGCCTGCTTCAACCCGCTGCCACTCCGCTTGGCAGCCGAACCTTGGCAGAGGCTCCAGTTATCGACGCGGAATTGCTGTTCAGACAACCGGGACCACCTCTGTCGCCACGAAGACGCGTCAGCTTGTCCCTGGCGTAGTAGTGCAACGTCCCGCTGGCGATCGTGATCGTACCAGAGCCGCCTGAGTGCCAATACCCTCCGTCGGCAGAGATATTGGTCGTAGAGTCGAAAAAGGCTTTCGTCGTATGTCGATGGCATTGATGCCGTTGCCGGCATCGAAGATCAGTTGCGCACCGCTCAGATTGAGCGCGCCGTTCTTCTAATTGTTTACCTTGAAGCCGTTCCCGCTAGAGTTGGTCTGGGATACGCTCTACCCCTGGAAAAAAAAGTCTTGTTGCCTCAGCAATGTCATCGAGATTGATGTCGGCGTCGACGCAAGTCTCGATCATGGTGAGCTGTTGCGAAAGATCTGGTTTGTGTCTGCAGCATTGAGGCTGGTATCGACCTGAAAGCCAACCCTGTAGCCGAAGATGCGCCTGCTTAATCAATCGCAGTCACCGGTCATGTGGGTGAAGGACTTTATCTAAAGCCGCCGATACTGATACGGTTACAGACTGTAACGCCGTCATCTATGGTGATGATGTCTGCGCTATCCGCCGGCGCGGCGGAAGCCACAATGATCTCCAGCGACACAAACTGACGACGAATTGATGGAGAAGTCGTCAGGCCGAAGGCGTCCGATCTTCGCATTGGCGGCAAGATAAGCGATCCATCTGTCGATGCGCCGACGTATCATCGGCCACGTCGAAATCGCGCGCATCGATCCAATCCTGGTAAAGTGTGATACCAGCCGCCAGATGCCATTACCCCGCGACCTGAATGTTGCCACGTCGCCCGCATTGAACTGAACATCCGTTCCAGTGGGGCACATTGGGCGCGAAGAGTTCAGGAAACTCGCCTGTCCTTGGAAAGACAACCTCAGTGACGTGCCGCGCGGCACCGAGCCTCCCCGCGGGGCAAAGTCAAATGTGAGGGTTATCGCCTGATCGTTCAGCGCGAGGGCAAGAGCGTGCGCCTGTTCTCCAAGAATGGCTGCGATTGGACTAGCCGCCCCCCCTAGATCGCCGAGGCCGCCCTCAAAAACGAGCACCATCGATTCGTCATAGACGGCGAGGCCGTGGCGCTCGGCGTCGATGGCAACGCGGACTTCAATGCTCTACGGTCCCGCAAGCACAATCATAAGGTCCAGCTTTACGCTTTCGACATCCTGGCGCTCGATGACGATGACCTGCGCGACCTGCCGCGCCCAATCGGCAAGACCAATCTCGCGCGCCGGCCCGACGGCATCTTCGTCGCGCCGTTTGAGACAGGCGAGATCGGGCCGGACCTGTTCCGGGCCGCTTGGAACATCGGACGCGGCGACACGGTCTCGAAACGAAGCGATCGACCTACTGCCCCGCCCGAGTCGAAAGACTGGATCAAGGTGAAGAACCGCACGGATCCTGTGATGTCGCGTGTCACCGATACGTTTTACTGATTGGCCCGGAAGGTCAATTGCGGGCGGCTATTGCTCGAGCCCGGCGTCGCGCTCTCTGCCCAACGTAGTTATAAGCGGGCGGCGGCGATGTTGTCGCGCAGGCGCTCCCGCCACTCGGCAAGCCGCTCAGGTGATATGCCTTGCTCGGCGGAGCGCGATTTGAGAGCCGACACGTGCCGCCGATGGAAAAAGGTCTCTTTATCATAGAATGAAAAACCGATATCCTCAAAATCGGGTCCTGGTGTCATGCTGTCCGTTCGTTGTTTGACGATCGATTTGCGGTAGCCGCGCGCTATCCGCAGCACGCTCACCGGCCCAATGCCTGGGCAGGCCGTTCGCGCCATCCTCCAAGCCGCGAGCCACGGCAAGCGATCGATTTCATCGTATTTCACGATGAGCGCATGAGCACGCAAGTTGCAATACATACCCAACCAATTCCGCATCAAATCGATTGCCGCGGCCTCGCCCGTTTCTCCAAACGCCGTGAGCCATGAGGCCAAAGCATCCTCGACGCGGCGAACAGTGATGATAATCCGCGCTCCGCCAGCCTTGGCTAGTTCGGTGGACGGGCCATCTAGCTCATGAGTTTTGAGCAAGACGTGGTCCGCTCCATTTGAGCGATCAATGGCCCCGAGTAGGTCGTTAGAGGATTCATGATAGACCGTTCCACGCGTTCGGAGGGCCTCACGCACGATGTTAAAGGCAAACGTGGAGCCCGATCGGGGCATGCCGGCCAGTATTACAATCATTGAGTCCAATGCCCCGCTCTAAGCCGAGAACCTCCGATCAGCGCTTCGATGCCAGACGCGTCTGACTCTTTGCTGCAGCGGCGTCCGTTTCGAGGCGCAGCACGTTCCGCAATGACCATGCTACGTGCGCCGATAGAAGCTGTTGTGAGGCGGCCCATAGCACATCTGCCTCATCGGCAAACGGAAACCCATCTAGCTCGCTCTCCTAAACTTGGCAAGCGAGCCCGACGGTACGCCGCAGGGGCGGTCGCAGGCAATCCGGCCTTCGGTACGAGAGCACCGATGACGGTGCCGCTGCTCCCGAATGATCGCTGGTCGCTCGACTCCGTGTCGGACCAGATGTCCGATGGTGGGCGCTCCGCATCGTGACCGTGGTCAACGACTGCACCCGCGAGTGTCTGGCGCCGGTGCTCGACACCTCTCTTTCGGGCGCCCGGGTCGCTCGCGAGCCGGATCGGTTGGTCGCCGAGTCCGTTATGGGCCATGGGACTAAACCGCTCGCGCGGTAGAGCACGACAGCCGGCAGCACGGCTGAGAGGATAGCGCAACGAGGCGTCCAGTCTTGAGATGAGAGGTTCGCAACCTTCACCCAAGACAGGAGCATCCCCATGACCGACGAGGCCATGAGCCCTTTGGGGCGGCGCATGATCGAAGACATAACGATCCGCAAGTTCGCGCACAAACCCAACATGACTACGTGCAGCGGGTCAAGGACTTCGCAGCCTTCCTCGGACGATCGCCGGATCTGGCCGGCTTTGAGGATGTGCGCTGCTATCAGCTCCATCTGGCATCGTGCGGCGTCGGCGTACCGACCATCAACCAGACGGTCTCGACCTTGCGGTTCTTCTTCAAGGTCACGCTGCGGCGTCACGAGATCGAGCATACCACTTCATCCACGAGCCGCGCAAGCTGCCGGTGGTGCTGAGCGTGGAGGAAGTGGCGCGGCTGCTCGATGCGGCACCCGGGCTCAAATACAAGGCGGCGCTCAGCGTGGCCTATGGCGCGGGCCTCCGTGCCAACGAGGTCGTTTCGCTCAAAATCTCCGATATCGACAGCAAGCGCATGATCATCCGCGTCGAGCGGGGCAAAGGCGGCAAGGACCGCAACGTCATGCTGTCGCCGAGCCTGCTCGACCTGCTGCGCGCGTGGTGGAAGGCAGCGGGTCCCCAGGGTTGGCTATTCCCTGGGCGTGATCCGGCGCAGCCGATGACGACACGCCAGCTCAATCGTGCCTGTCATGCCGCTGCCCAGGTGGCCGAGATCCACAAGCGCGTGTCGCTGCATACCCTCAGGCAGAGCTTCGCCACCCACCTGCTCGAGCAAAACGTCGACGTTCGCGTGATCCAGGTGCTGCTCGGTCACGCCAAGCTCGATACGACCGTGCTCTATACCAGGGTCGCCGCCAAGACGATCAGCGAGGTCATGAGCCCGCTGGAGCACATTACGATCAAGCTGAAGGAGGCCCGGCCGCCCGGCTGACGCGAGGCCCGCATGCCTCGTCCGGCTCTGGAGGTTGCGGATATCTTCCGCGACCATGGTCCGGCGGAGGGTTACGCATGGAACGCGCCGCAAGGCGATTACAGCAGCGAGCGGTCACACTCCGCACTGAAATGTCAAACCCCGGTCGGCCCACGCTCCCATCTCATCGCAACGGGGAGACCAGCCGCGCTCGCGCGACCAAATCCGTCGATCCGCGCTCGCTCCACCTGCGCTAATCGGCGTAAACACCAGCATCCAGACCTGCGGATGGATGAACTTCGGTGGAAGGTCACTTCCCACCAACAGTGTTACCGCTCCTTGGCCGAATGCATTGGCTCACAGGATCTACGGTCTAATGCGATTAAGCATTTCGTCTAACCGAAGGAAGTCCGACTGAGGCGCATGCCTGCTCAGCAGGTCCTGCCTGACGGCGTTCGCCCAATGAGGCTCGACTTCACTTCTAATCACGCGACGTAGGTGATAAGTCTCGGGTGACGGCGGAGGGAAAATCTCCTCAACGACATTCAGGAGCCCGTTTATCTGTATGTCTAGCCGTGCAAGCATACCAGCATTTGAGAAGCTATCATTGCCGCCCCGCCTGTGTAGTAAAACATCATGAAGATAAACGAGCTTGAAAGGATCGTTCAGCATTGACCACAGCCGTCCAATATGTGCCCAGTTCGATCCGTTGAATCGCGAGGTGGGCTTGTATTTGAACCAGCGGCTTCGGTTAACGATCAGAGTACCCATGAACGAGAAAAAGGCTTCTGAGGAACGGGCAGCGTCAAGATAGACGCGTCTATCGTCTGGATCGTACAGATCGAGGATCTTGTCCTCTGCGAAATCCAGAACGGGCCAGTCTCTGAGGACCGACATGTCCACGAGACATTCATTGTGCCGCCCCAAGAGCAGATCAGGCTGCCAACGCTTTAATGACTCCATAACCCTCTCGATGGCCCCTGGTAACATTACGTCGTCACCAGAGAAAAGCCAGCAATAGGGCGCACTTACCAATTCGACGCTCCGTGCCATATCGGCGTCTATGCCGCCCTTCTTCAGAGCGCGAACATAGCGCAAGTTCGTATATCGTTTGAGGTACTGACGCACAACGCTCAACGTGTTATCCGATGAGCCACCATCAAACACGAGCACTTCGACATTCTTCGTAAGCGCCTGATCTAGGACGCTGTCCAATGTTTCAGGCAGAAAGGCCCCAAAGTTGTAAACGGGAATCGCAACAGATAGCAATCTTTGGTCTTGTGAAGCGGCGATTGTCGTCACTGCATTACAGCCTTCAAAGTTTCGCTGGTTATCTTTGCGAGCGGGTGCTGACTAGCCAAGGCCTGCGCGTAGATCATCTCGATCTTTGGATAGAGCTCGCGAAACTTGCTGAGGTGCCGTGAGCGCCGGATGAAGCGCACGATGTCGAACGACCTGAAGGACGGATCGAGCTCTGAGTTGAAAAGGATCTCTAAAAAGCCCAGAGTCATCTGCAGCGTGTGCTCGCGCCAATGATCGACCCCCTCTTGGGTCACACCGTTCAGCTCGGCAAAATCATAGACCTCGGGAAGTCGCTCTAGGACCCAAAGAGGCGCGTACTTTCCCCAGGACACGTTCATATTGATCGTAATCAGAGGCTCGTTGATCCAATAGCCAGATAGTTCCATCATATGGGACAAGATGTATTTTGATGACGGAACGCACGTTTGCAGGCTGGAGAATGGCTCGCCGCTAGTGTCCTGGTTGAAGATTTTCTGCGCGTATTTCCTCTTGACAACGAAGGTGTATATAGCCGTGTAGAAATTCTCGTTGAAGGAGGAGATTTCCTTAACAAGCCCGCAAGTCGAAGCAGCACCCTCGGCAATCTTGATGGCCGTCGAAAGATAGTGCTCCAAGCCGTCGCTCACCGGCGGCTCTGGAGTTGGGGTGTAAGCGTAATTGACGTTGATCAGATCTGGCCCGTGGGTATCGATGATGTCGATGAGCCTTTCGAGCGCCCCTCGGTGTATAATGTCGTCGTCGCCGATCAGCCACACGTACTCACCCCGAGCGCGCGCAGCTGTCTCCGGCAAGTTATTCAACATACCGACGTTGGCGGTGTTGCGGAAGTAGAAGAAATTGTCCTCTCCGATGTAACGAGTGGCAACCTCAAATGTCTCATCCGTCGAGCAATTATCGCACACAACGATTTCGATGCGCTCTCGAGTGGCCCTCGAATTCCGCATTAGACTCTCAAGGTTGATCGACAGCCAGGCTGCTCTGTTGTAGGTGGTTATGCAAATTGAAAGCACCGGACGCGCGGCAAGCTCATATCGCGGGACAGAAGCGATAGCTGGGGGGGGCGATCGTCGGTCCTGCCCTGCGGGGCGGATGCAGGACGATACTTCCGCAGCGTATTCTTCCCAGCTCTTGAAGTGCCGACTACGAATTTCCTCCTTAAGCTGTCCAATTCTGTCAGAGTCGCTCGCCAAGCGTACTATTGCATTGCAAACTTCTTCGATGCTTAGCACGTCGACAGTTTCGCAGCCGCCGGATGCGGCGAGCTCAGCCATCTGGCCCGTTCGCGAGCATATGCACGGAATCCCGAACCACAGGCTTTCCATGATCGGAATCCCGAAACCTTCTTCGATTGATGGAAAGACGGTGAAATGCGCTTTCTCATACTGATCTCGGAGGATGGAATCTGAAGCCTTCCTAATCCACGTTATGCTCTTGCTATCTCCAATAAGCTTCGTGATCTTGCCGGGCAGATCCTTGTCGAAGGATTCATCTCCCCCAACGATCGTGAGCTTCAGAGGCCGTGGAGAAATCTTCTCGGCTTCGATGAAGGCGCGGATCAGCGTCTCGTGATTCTTGCGGGGCTCAACGGTTCCCACCGCCAAAACATTACAGACATTGCCAATTCCGGTCGCAGGGGGCTCGCTTCCTGTTGATCTCTCAGGAAACTCAGCCGGAAGATCGATCGCTCTAAGGCGGTTCTCAAGCGCAAGGGCTCGCCTACCACTTGTGCTGAGGAAGCTCTCAAGGTCTTTGGCGCTTGTGCCCGAAATCGGAAGAATGAAGTCCATTCTGTCAAGAAGCTCCATGTAGGCCATGTGAGCTTTCGTGAAATCGGGGGGGTACATCGATGCGAGCTTGTAAGGAATGGCGTCGTAAAACACCGCGGCGCAACGACTGACGGTCTGCTTGAAGAAGGTAACGACTCGTTCTTGAACATCGAGAGATCGGTTGAGCGGTAGCTCAACCAATAGATAGATACCCTCAGCATCAACTCGAGTCTGGTCGAATGACGTGACCCATCCATCAGTAGGCGGGCCGTTCCAGCGAGCAAGGTGCTCAAGATCGTCCCTGGTTGCGAGAACGATGGAAGCCGAGCTTTCATCCCACTTGATCGGCACCAGTTTGCATCCCTGCAAGATGAGGTGCCGCGCGAGCTGACGGTTGACTCGCTGGATGCCAGTATTGTTGTTGGTAGCTAGAGTGGCATCTACCCAGTAATAGACTAGGCCATTGTAGAGTTGGCCAAATTGATGACGATTCATATCGTCAACTATCTGACCGGCGTACTCAAACCACGTCTTCACCTGTCGTCGGAGGATCTCTTCCAGCTTAGTTTGATATAGGTTCTGATCCTCTATGAGGGCTGCGATGGCGCCAAGCAGAGCATCAACGCTATGAGTATCAACTGCAACACATCCACCCCTCACAGCGATTTCGGCCATGGAGCCGAAGTTAGCGCAGATGCAAGGCTTTAGATTCCAGAGGCTTTCGACAATCGGGAGGCCGTAGCCCTCCTCGACAGATGGGAAAACAGTAAAGTCACAGTTTAGATAGAATCGCTTTATGTCGTCGTCGGTTGCATGGAAGTGAAACTCGATCCGCGGGTTCTGAGAAGCTTCCTTCTCGATCACGTTTTTGTATTGATCTCGGATCATCCCGACGATGTGCAGTGTGAGATCCATCTCGGGGTGTTTCGCACAGTATTTGTTGAACGCCCTGATCAACGAAATTTGGTTCTTGCGTTCGTCAATCGTTCCAACGCAAACAATGCTGCGGCTTTCCGTTTTGGTGTAAGCGACTTGTCGCGGCGTATCCATTTCCTCAGCCAACGTAGCAACCGAAATAACAGGCATTTCGGCATCGCTCAGGCTGTCGTATCGACGGTAATAGTCGATCAGGAGATCGGCTGTCCAACGAGAGATCGGCCAGATGACATCTGCCAAGCCGACGGTCGATGTATACTCCGCGTGCTTCCGCGCGTTCTCCGAGGCATCGCTGCTGAGAAAAGGTATCACATCATAGTAGATGACGCCCACGCGTAAGCCAAAATCACGTGCAAGCTTGATCAGTCTAGATGTTGGCGGATTGGGATGCCGCGTGTGATAGGTAACTTCCGGAATGAGGAGCCATGGTGGACGCGATTGGCCGCGCAGGTTCGTAAGCATTGCCTCAAACGTACCCGGATCATAGAAGCGATCATCTTGAGCGGTCCCATGACCCGCTTGCTTTGAGAAATGCGCGCGCTCGCTAGCATTCAGCGGAGTGAATCTGAGAGTCCTCGGATCCAGCTTAACGAGGATGAGTATCTCGCCCTGGCTTTCCAACATTCCAGCGAGCTTGTGGCATACCCGCTGGATACCCGTAATCCTATCGAATAGCGCAGTAAACTCGACATAGAACAGAACGATTCGTTCGTTGTGACGAAGAACGCGAGTCGGCAATGGTGCCGGCGATGGTAGAAGAGAGGGAACAATATCGGTATGGGAAGCGCGTTGAGATAGCCCCATCTGGCGCCGGATAAGGATCGAAAGTACCCGGTGTCTGAGACTTGGAAAGCAATTGAGAATGGCCGATGCCGCTCGTTTGAGCGTATGGTTCCTCACTACAAGTGGATGCAAACGGAAAATCAAACGCCTCAGTGCGCCCTTGACAGCACGCACCGAGTTCGCAGCTGCTTCGTGACGTCTTAAATTCGCAACTCGAAGAGGCTCGGTTATTCTCCAAGAAATCGATCCGTAGACGCGCTTGAGCTCGTTTTCGAGAGCCGAGGCTTTCTCTTGTATCTCCAGAACGTCGGCGCGCTGTGCTTCCGCTTGAAGAATCTCTCGCGCAATTTGCTCCCGTAGAGCCGCTGCTTGCTCGATCAATTCAGCCGATTGTCGCTCAGACTGCTCAAGGCGAGCGTTACGATCGCGCAATTCCCTTTCAAGCAACTCCAGCTGCGCACGCTGATCCGCTAGTCGACGTTCCAACTCCTCCAGCCGTGCGTCCCGCTCGATGACTAGCCGCTCGGCTGTCTTCAGTCGCTCATCCCGGTCGCGCAGTTCACGTCCAAGCTCCTCAAGCTTCGCTTCACGCTCGATTGCCAGTTGCGAGGGCGCCAGACGCTCGTCCCACTCAATCAAATGACGTTCAAACTCCGCAAGCTTTCTGGCGGTCACAGCAGCAACTGCCTCTGACGCCTTGAGCCTGCCGTCCCAGCCACCAATTTGCTGACAAAATTGCCCCAACTGGACACCAAGGTCGGCCGCGCGCTTTTCGGCCGCCTTCACCAGTTCGTCGCGGATGGCGAGCTCTTGAAGAGCCTGCTGCCTTTCCTTCTCTAGGGCAAGCTTCGAAGCAGGCACGTAATCGTCAATCACGTTCGGTGGCAATGAGAACGCAGAACTCAATTCCTCGTGCTCTTTGGCAACGAAAAACTTGTTGAGACCGTCAAAGTAGGCAAAGAGGTACCCTCGGTCTAAAAGATACGGCTGCCAAGCGTGCGAGATATCCGTGTTTGAAAATGGAGCCGTTGCTTCGATCACGAGTATCCAAGGTCGATACTTAGTAAATGCAGCTCCCTTCAGAATGTCAGCCTCGGCTCCCTCTGCATCGATTTTCAGAAAATGAACTGTCTGAACGTCATATTCAGTGCACAACTCGTCTATGGTGGTCGAGCGGACCTTGGTCAATTCAGGCTGGCCAAAGCCGGCCTTCACGATTTTCCGCATTTCCGCTTTGGAAATGGTTGACAATCCAGTATTCCGGAAGAGGAATAGGTCCCTCTCTCCTGCCTTATCTGCAGCTACAGCACGGATGTTGATATCTGCCGGTCGCTCCTGTTGCAGCTTATCAAACCACTCCTGGGTCGGCTCGACGTTGATCCCGCGCCAGCCCATGTCGTAAAACGCTTTTGTGACGGAATACTCAACTGGATCGTAGGCGCCAATGTCGATGTAAAATCCGGCTTCTACACGCTTTAGCGCGCGCCAAAGCATAAGATCTTCGAAGTTCTGGGCGTAGGTGATGAATGTCATTTGGCTGCTTCGGCAATGCACCGCTGGATAGCTCGCGCGACGCAACCTATGATAGGTCGCCGGCTCGTTTAACGCGGCACATCGCCGAATGTATCCAGATTTGTCAATAGCGCAATTTGAACGGTTGAAGTGAAGCGAGGCGCTTCCACGGGTCTGGCCTTTGTCCGCACTCTGGGTAAAGAAGTCACTCCGCAGTAGACTCATGGCCCGGACCGAAGGCAGCGATTTCTGCGATCGCTTGAGCCTAGATTCGGTTCTTCTGATTATAGGCACCCACCTCAGGATGCGTCCGCAGCACCTCGTTGACCGCCTTGAACATGTCGTGCATGCGCCGCTCGGATACCGGGCTTTCGACTACCACCACGAGCTCTGGCTTGTTCGATGAGGCTCGCACCAGACCCCAGCTGCCGTCCTCGACCGTGACGCGAACGCCGTTGACGGTGACGAGGTCGCGGATCTTCTGCCCCGCCACCTTGCCGCCCTGCTGCTGCAGCGCCTGGAAGTGCTTCACGACCGCGTCGGCGACACCGTATTTGACCTCGTCGCCACAATGCGGCGACATGGTCGGCGACGACCAGGTCTTTGGCAGCGCGTCCTTCAGGTCCGCCATCGACTTGCCCGACGCCCGGTCGAGCATCTCGCAGATCGCGATCGCCGAGGCCAGACCGTCGTCATAGCCTCGCCCGAACGGGCGGTTGAAGAAGAAGTGGCCGGATTTCTCGAAACCGGCGAGCGCGCCGAGCTCGTTGGTGCGCCGCTTCATGTAGGAATGGCCTGTCTTCCAGTAGGCGGTCTTCGCGCCCTGCGCCTGCAGCACCGGATCGGTCATGAACAGGCCGGTCGATTTCACGTCGACGACGAACTGCGCATTCTTGTGGATCGCCGACATGTCGCGCGCCAGCATCACGCCGACCTTGTC